>JAKEIB010000219.1 GCA_022614705.1 Planctomycetota bacterium
CGCTGTTTGAGGCCCTCACCGCCAAACATCAACCGTTTCCAGAATCCTCCGACCCTAACCAACTGAAACTGTTCGACTTATAGCCGGACACTACTGATGTGGGCCCCCTCCGCGAGTTCAATCGGTTCTACCTTCTCGATTTCATGATCCGATCCGTCGAACGAGATGACCGTGCGCGTATCCTCGAGTACGGTTTCCAAGTGCACCGGCCGGCTCCACAATCGTTCGAGATTGCGGAGTGTATCTTTAGCATACTCCAGTTGGAGTTCCACGCCAGAATATGTGTGCTCGAGGTACAGCTCGCCGCGGTTTTTGTAGTTCCCGTCGCGGACGGCGATCTGCGGGTGGCCCAGATTGGTAAGGCTGGCCAGGAGCTGCCGCTTCACCTTGGGAAATTCGCGGGTTTCGATTTCGTAGTATTCGGTGCTTTGGTTGTAGCCGAATTTGAAGAGTTTCTGGTCGCGGGCGAAGTCGAGCGTGAGGAACTCGTCGATGAACGTGGAATCGTTGTGGATGCGGCGGACCTCAAAGATCTTCTCGCGGCCCAGGCCGGCGTCGGTGTTCCAGTTGTGACGGGTTCGGTAGTCGTCGCAGTCGTCGTACTCCTTGCCGAAGGCGCCGCGGTTCCAGCGGTCCTCGATGTCTCGAATCAGTTCGATGCCCAGCTTGTACGGGTTGAGCTGCGTCTGTGAGCTGGCGAGCGTGCCGCTGTGGTGGTCGCAGTAGTTGACCACCTCGGCCGAGGTGAGGCCCTGGCGTGTCATGATCGTCGAGTGCCAGTAGCTGGCCCAACCTTCGTTCATGACCTTTGTCTGGCCCTGCGGCGCGAAGTAGTAGGCCTCGTCGCGAATGATCGAGAGCACATCGGCCTGCCAGGCGTTTAGCGGCGCGTGCTCCAGGATAAATAGCAGCAAGTCGCGTTCCGGCCGCTCGGGGAAGGGCTTGGCCTCTTTGCGTTTTTCTTCGAGCTCCTTCGCCGCCGCCTGCATTTTGTCGCGGGGGTTGATGAACGCGTCCATGTAGTTTTTGGCGCGGAAGCGGGGCGGGCCTTCGGGCTCTTCTTTGTCCTTCTCCCCGCTGAAGTCGTAGCGGCTCCGTTCGTCGCGGCGGCGGATAAACGGCGAATGGACGTCGATCTGGTCCTCCAGGCTCAGACAGGCATCGATGAATTCCTCGACCTCCTCGCCGCCCACCTCGTCCATGTATCGCCGGACGCGGTTGCCGTGGTTGGCCATCTCGTCCATCATCTTGCGATTCGTTTTGCTGAACCAAAAATTGTTCTTAAAAAAATCGCAATGGCCGTAAACGTGGGCCATGACGAGCTTCTGATCGACCAGGCTGTTGTTCGTCATCAGGTAGGCGTAGCACGGGTCGTTGTTGATCACCATTTCGTAGATCTTCTGCAGACCGTGGTGATATCCCTTGCTGAGCCGTTCGTATTCCATGCCGAACCGCCAATGCGGGTAGCGAACCGGAAAACCGCCTTTGGCGGCGATGGCGTTGAGCTGGTCGGCGTCGATGTATTCGAAGATCGTGGGGTAGAAGTCGAGGCCGTGGCCGTGCGCGTAACCTTCCATCTCGCGCTGGGTGGCGACGAGTTGCGGAGGCAGGTTGGAGGTTTCGGCGGTGGCCATGCTGAAGTGTTGTTCGGCCATGTGGGCGAGTCTCTCCGAGACTCGCATTCGCGTCTCGGAGAGACGCGTCCACGTGCTTACGCGGCAGGCTCCACTTGGAAACGGGTGGCGGTCAAATCTCGGATTACGTCGTACAATCGGGGCAATTCGCGTGCCATTTGGCGGCGGGCGAGCGCGATTGCTTCGTTGGCGTCGCGCGCCTTTAGGCGGATTTCCCAGTGGCCAACGCGGATGCGGTAGGTTTTCAGAGGTTGCGATGGAGTGGTCATGGTGTGGGTCCGTAGTTAGCTAAACCGCAAGCGAATGGTGCGCGTGCGAACCAAAGTGAACGTCAACGGCCTTTTCCTAAGAATGTTTTGATCGACTCGTAAATAGCGTCTTTGTCTTCAATTTCGGATAGCACGAGCGACTCGTGGCGTTCGCCGAAGCGGCCTTGCAAGTAGCCGAGGAACTCGCCACTGCCGTATGGGCTCTCTACCTGCCCATAACAAAATAGATTCACGACCGGCAGCAAATGTTCGCCCAGAACTTTAAAGGCTTCTTCATTGTCCTCGCCCCAGTTGTCGCCGTCGGAAAATTGGAAACAGTACAGGTTCCACTCGGAGGGCGGGAACTCTTCTTCGATCAGCCGCGCACATGCCTTGTAGGCCGAGCTGATGCGCGTGCCGCCGCTTTCGCGAGTGTGGTAAAACGTGTGCTCGTCGACTTCCTTGGCCACGGCGTCGTGGATGATGTACCGCGTTTCAATGCCTTTGTACTGGCTGGCAAGCCAGGTATCGATCCAGAACGACTCGGTGCGAACGATTTCCTTTTGCTCGTCGGTCATCGAGCCGGAAACGTCCATCATGTAGATGACGGCCGCGTTCACCTCGGGATGCTCAACCATGCTCCACGACCGGTATTGCTTATCGGCACGGATCGGCACGATGCGCGGCTCCTCTGGCTCGTACACACCGGTCGAGATTTGCCGCTTGAGCGCTTTCAGATAAGTTCGCTTGAAATGCCGCAGCGATTCCGGGCCGGTTTGGCGAATGCTGTTGTACTTTGACTTCTCTTGCACGATGGAAGCCTGCCCACGCGGTTCGATGCGCGGCAGTTCCAGCTCTTCGCCCAGGATCGCGGCCAACTCATCGAGCGAGATGTCGACCTCGAGCAGGTGAGCGTCGCCCGGATCGCTGCCGGCCTTGCCACTGCCGCTTTGCGGATCGCCGCCTTTGGCGATCGGCTGGCCTTCCTCGCCGTCGCCCTGCCCTACCCCGCCCGCCCCGTTGTCGCCAAAGCGAAAGTGGGGCACATCGAGCGACGGCACCGGGATGCTGACCAGATCGCGACCCTTGCGGCCGATCATCTCGCCGTGCGTGATGTACTTGCGCAGGTTTTGCCGGATCCGGCCGCGGACGATCTGTCGGAAGCGGCGCTGATCCCGCTCGATTTTCATGATCATGGCGTGTGGAATGACGAATGACGAATTACCGAATGACGAAGTACCGAACGACGAACCAGTGGCCGTCCATTCGTCATTCGCTCATTCGTCATTCGCTCATTCGTCATTTCGCAATTACTTACTCTCCTTCGTGTCTCCACGCGCAAAGATGCTGGCCACGTAATTCAACACGTCCGTCGCACTTTCGTCGTCGTAGCCGTAATTCTGGATCAGGCGGCCTTTTACCACGTCGATCTTCTGCTGCGTCTCGGCGTCGATGACGTTCGATACCAGGCTCGTGAGCTTGATCGAATCCTTCTGGTCTTCGAACAGCTTCAGCTCGAGCGCTTTATACAGGCGCTCGTTGGTCTTGTAGTCGAACGTCTTGCCGTCAATCGACAAGGCGCCGATGTAGTTCATGATTTCGCGGCGGAAGTCGTCCTTGCGGCTATCCGGAATGTCGATCTTTTCCTCGATCGAACGCATCAGCCGCTCGTCCGGGTCTTCGCTCTTGCCGGTGAAGCGGTTCTTGACCTTTTCCTTCTGCGTGTAGGCTTTCACGTTATCGATGTAATTGCCGCACAGGCGTTTGAGCGCATCGTCGTCGGCCGCGATGGCCCGCTGAACTTCGTTCTTCACGATGTTTTCGTACTCCTCCTTCACCACGCCTAAGAGCTCGCGGTACTCCTGCTTTGTTTCCTCGCTGGTAATGAGGCTATGATGCTTGAGGCCGGCTTCGAGCTCGTTGAGCACCATGAACGGATTGATGCTCTTGGACTCGGGGTGCGCGACGAGAGCGTTGGAAATCTTGTCCTGCACATAGCGGGGCGAAATGCCAATCATGCCCTCCTGCGCCGCGTGCTCGCGCAGCTCCTTGATGTTTTCCTCGGTGAAGCCGGGCAGCGTTTTGCCGTTATACAGCTTCAACTTTTGCAAGCGCGTGAGGCCAGCGTGCTTCGGCTCCTCCAACCGCGTGAGCACGGCCCACATGGCGGCCATTTCGATCGTGTGCGGGGCGATGTGCTTGCCGCGCACGGTCACTTTGTTGTAGTCCTTTTCGTAGATCTTCACTTCATTGGCGAGCGTCGTGACGTACGGAATGTCGATCTTCACCGTGCGGTCACGGAGCGCTTCCATGAACTCGTTGTTCTGCAAGCGGCGATATTCGGGCTCGTTCGTATGCCCAATGATGACTTCGTCGATATCCGTCTGGGCGAACTTTTTGGGTTTGATGCGGTGTTCCTGGCTCGCGCCCAACAGATCATAGAGAAATGCCACATCGAGCTTGAGCACCTCCACGAACTCGATGATGCCGCGGTTGGCAATATTGAATTCGCCGTCGAAGTTGAACGCCCGCGGGTCGCTGTCGCTGCCGTACTCGGCGATCTTGCGGTAGTTGATGTCGCCGGTGAGCTCCGTGGCATCCTGGTTCTTTTCGTCCTTGGGCTGGAACGTGCCGACGCCAACGCGGTCCTTCTCGCTTAGCAGCACGCGCTTCACGCGCACGTCTTCAACAACGCGGCTCCAATCGCCGTCGTACTTTTTCAGCCGCTGGAAATACATGAAGCGGCAGAATGGATCGAGCTCACCCTCGATGCGAATGCGCGACTCGTCGTCGTCGCGCCCTTTGTTAAGCTCGGCCTCGACATCGGGCCGGAAGCGCTGTGGAAAAAGGTGCAGCGGCTCCTCGTTCATCGGGCACCAGTGCACGGCCTCGACGTTTTGCAGGTCGTCCTCATCCACCCAGCCGAGCGTGTACAGTGCGCCGTCGTCGGTGGCGGAATAGCGCTCGATGCCCTTCTTCATGAGCCGGGCGATGGTGCTTTTGCTGCTGCCCACGGGGCCGTGCAACAGCAGCACGCGACGCTCAATGCCGTAGCCGGCCGCCGCGCTCTTGAGCGCGTTCACCAAGTGGTGCAGCGCGGCCTCGAGGCCGTACACGGCGTCGCGGCCGTCGTAATCGGGATCGTCGAAGAAACGATAGTGGACGTGCTTTTCGCGACCGGTCTCGGTCACATCCACGCCGTACGACAAGATCATGTCGTAGAGCCGCTGATAAGCGGTGCGAGTCACCTCGGGCCGCTCGCGGACGATGTTTAGGTACTCAGCGAACGTTCCCACCCAGTTCTTGCGGCGGAACTGCTCGCAGTCTTGACGTTGGGCAACCAGGGATATGATGTCCCGACCGTCGCTCATTTTTATTCTCCTATGAGCGACTCCGATCGCGCCGGATGCGTGATCTTCCTTTCGTTTTTAGTCGTGATCCAATTTAGATTGGATGGCGGCGTCCTTTCCCTGTTCTCCGGCAGACGATCGATGTCGCCAAAGTTCGTATTGTTTTCAATTCGCTATCGAGTGACTCTCGTGCCGGCTCTCGATCTGTGCGCGCCGCGAGGATACACGCCGAGCCTCAATAGCAACAGACGAGTTCGATGGCGCGAGACACTTCATCCAGCGCGCGCCGACGCTCGACCACGAGCCGTGCGAATCGCGCCAAGATACTTCAAGCGAACTTATGGCGTCCCAAACGATGCCAATGTGCCAAAAGAATGCTGGCCGCGATGCGCACAACCGGCCAAACGTAGGATGACTTTCCAACGCGTGCCAGATTGCACACAGTTAGAGAATTGGCAAAGAGCGGTAGGTGATAAGGTGGTGGTGTGTCGGCCAAGCCGCTCGCTTGACCGCGACCCGCAAGGCGCGAGTCGCACCTCTTCTCTCTCAAGTATCGGTTGAACTTTCGTTCTCGGCAACATCGTTGCGCGCGAACGGCGCCAATCGGGCCAACAAACGCGGCGATGGGCTCGATTGTAAGATATTGCCAGACAACGAGTTGTGATACGAACAGCGGTACAACTGCCGCATTCAGCACAACCGAAAAAATTCCGCTCATGACAACTGTCCGGCATCGCGCGCGGGTACCCTGCTGACAGCACTTACAGCATTGTGGGCACTTTTTAAGCGCGCGTGAGACGCTTATTTGCGCCGTCCACCGCGCGAGCGGCCGCGGGATGAATGGCCGCGCGAATCGGACCGCGACGGCGGACGCCGTTGCGATCGGCTCTGCAGGTTGGTGTCGACGATGAAGCCGATGGCGTCGTCCCAGGAGGGAATCGCGCGTTGGGCGGCCGATCTTGCGCCGGAGTCGCCCGCGGTTTCCAAGTCACTGTCGGAGTCGTCTCCTTCGGCATCGGAAGCGCGCCCGGTGGAGTCGGCCAGGTCGGCTGCGCCGCCCAGGTCACCGAAGTCGTCGCCGATGTCGTCGAAGTCGCCGCCGATTTCATCGGCGCCGGGCGACTCATGGACGCGAGGCTCTGCCGACCGGCGCTCGTCTTTGCGATCACTCGACTTGCGTCCGCGCCCACCGCGACGCCGACGTCGCGAGCGGCCGCGCTTGCGTTCGTCCTGGCCGGGTTCGTCTTGGTCGATGCCGCGTTCGCCGCTGGCGGCAATGAAGTCGGCCGCGGTGACATCCTCACCCGAGAGCGAACGAATCGAACTACCACCGATCAAGTCCGCTTCCGATTCGCGTAACTCCACGATGACATCGCTTGCTGAGGTTTCATCCGCAGCGGGCTCAGAAAGTTTCGCGGTTTGCTCGGCCGGCGACCCAAAGATTTTTTGCCACAGGCTCATGGCCGGGGACTTGGGCGGTTCTTCTCGAACGGGCGGTGGAGGCGACGCCATCTCGAATTTTGGCGATTCGACCTCGCGCGGTTCTTCGAACGACTCGGCGTCGAAGTCGCGCTGCTCGCGACGCGGCTCATGCGTTTCGCGGCGCTCGTCGCGCGTTTTGCGTCGACTCTCAGGCACGTCGCGACGAGCTTCCTGCCGATCGCGATCCTCGTGCCGCCCACGGCCTCCTTGCTCGCGCCCTTCCTGCCGATCGCGGCCACCCTGGCGACCCCGGCGCTGACCGCCACGCACGCGGCGGCGGCCCTCCGATTCTCCTGCGTCGCGCCGCTCGTCTCGCGGTTCGTCGCGCCGTTGATCGCGCCGTCCGCGCTGATCGCGTCTCGGCCCACGCGATTGCTGTTCTTGCCTTTGAGGTTCGCGAGCTTGCGGCTCACGCGTTTGTTCACGCGGCGGCGGCTGCTTGGCCGGCGGCTCCGCGGCAACGGGGGCGTCTTCCTCAATCGGCGGAAGCCCTAGCTCGGCGGTAAGACCGGCCCAGTCGGCCGCCGGCCGTTTTAGCAATGCCGGCAGAATTGTCGTGGTCGATTCGACCGCCTGAGTTTCTTGCGTTACCTGCACTTCGGTCGTGGAGCGCGATTCTTCGCGCTGCTCGGTCTCGGGGGAAACTTCCGCACCGATTTCGCGGGCCAGAACGTCCCACTTTGACTTGTATTCCTGCTTTTCCATGAGTGGCTGCCGTATTATTTATCTGCCGCGGGGCGATTCCCCGCGCCGCTGGCCTTGTCAATTTGCGATAAGCATCGACAGTATAAGGCTTTTGCCGGCCAGCGGATAGTCGGCCCCCTCGTCGACACCAATCAGGAATAACCACAGAGGACACAGGACACGGAGAGAAGAACAAGTTGTCGGACGTTCCAAACACGATGTTTTGAACCGCCAAGTCGCTGAGAACTCCAAGTTAGAAAGTGAATAATGACTTTGCTTTCAGCCTTTTCTTGGCGACCTTAGCGTACTTGGCGGTTCAAATTGAATTTTGCCTTCCTCCGTGCCCTCAGTGCCCTCTGCGGTTCAAAAACCCCTCCATGACAAGTCAAAGCCTAACTTCATCCGAGGGCATGCCGTCCGACTTTGCTTTCACCGAGGAGGTGGAAATCTCGGGGCATATTATCGATAGCCTCATTCTGCCGAAGGTGTTGGACTCGATCACGGCGGGCGGCGGGCGATTTCGCATTGCGAACGTCACGATCGGGCAGTCGCGGCACGACCCGAGCTACGCGGTGATTGAAGTCAGCACGCCCAGCGAAGCGCTCATGGAGAAAATCCTGGCGCAGATCGCCGATCACGGCGCAGTGCCGACGACAAAACAAGACTGCCGGCGCGCCCTGGCCGACATGGACGGCGCGTTCCCCGAGGGTTTTTACAGCACCACCAACCAGCGGACCGAGATTCGACTTAACGGACATTGGATCGAAGTGACCGATCAGGAAATGGATTGCGGCGTGGTGGTCGAAGAGGCAAGTGGTCGCGTCCGCCGCGGCGGACGCGAGATCGAGACTCGGAGAGACTCGTCCACTTGGGTGGTGCGCTGCATTCCGATGATCGACGTGAAGCGTGGAATGTCGATCGTCACCGGGCATGCGGGCGTGCGCGTTTTCCCGGTGGAGCGGGTGGCCGTGCGCAGCGATTTCACGTTCATGTCCAGCGGCGTTTCCACGGAGAAGCCCAAGGGCGCGCTGGTGCGCGAAATCGCACGCGACCTTGTGACCAATCGCCGCGGTGGGGGAAAGACGCTCGTCGTCGGTGGGCCGGCAATTGTGCACACGGGCAGTGGACCGGCGCTTTGCCAACTGATTCGCGGCGGCTACGTCGACAAACTGTTTGCCGGCAACGCGCTGGCGACGCACGACATCGAGCAGGCGCTGTTCGGCACGAGCCTGGGCGTTCACCTGGCCGACGCCAGCGTCGCCGAAACGGGGCACGAGCATCACCTGCGGGCGATCAACCGCATTCGACGCTGCGGATCGATTCGCGGCGCGGTCGAGCAAGGCGTGCTGACGTCGGGCATCATGTACGAGTGCGTCAAGCACAACGTCGATTTTCTGCTCGCCGGCAGCATCCGCGACGACGGCCCGCTGCCCGAAGTAATCACCGATGTGCTGGACGCCCAGCGCCAGATGCGTGCCGCCATCCGCGACGTCACGTTTTGCCTGATGATCGCCACGATGCTACACTCCGTGGCCGTGGGTAACCTGCTGCCGGCCTGGGTGAAGGTCGTGTGCATCGACATCAATCCTTCGACGGTAATTAAGCTCAGTGACCGCGGCAGCTTTCAGACGGTGGGGCTGGTGACCGACGTTGAGCCGTTTCTGCGGGCGTTGGTGCAAGAAGTGCAGGAGTTGGAAAAGGCACCGTAGGTTAGGCTTTCCAGCCTGACCTACTTGGCGCAAGCCCTTTGACGCTTCAGTCAGCCGGGAAAGGCTAACGTACGAATGCCGCCGCAGCCGCATATCCTGATGTGCCCGCCCGACTTTTACGGCATTCACTACGAGATCAATCCGTGGATGGACATGTCGCGGCAGGCGGAGCATGCGGTGGCGGTTGAGCAGTGGAACGCACTTCACGCGCACATCAGGGCGGCCGGGGCACGTGTGTCGTTGCTCGAGCCGGTGCCGGGGTTGCCGGATTTGGTGTTCACGGCGAACGCGGCGATGATCTATCGCCAGCAGGCGCTCGTTTCGCGCTTTCGTCATCGGCAACGGCAGGGCGAGGAGCCGTACAACCGGCGTTGGTTCAGCGAGAATGGTTTTGAAGTCGTCGATGTGGCGGAGAACTTCAGTTTTGAGGGCGCCGGCGATGCCCTGTTCTGCGGCGACACGCTCTATGCTGGCTATCGCATGCGGAGCGACGCGGCCGGGCATCAAGAGATCGGCCGCATGATCGGCTGCCGCGTGATTCCGGTCGAGCTCGTGGACGCGCGTTACTACCATCTCGACACGTGCTTCTGCCCGTTGGCGGAGGGCGAAGCGATTTGGTTTCCGGCAGCGTTCGACCAGTACGGCCAACGCGCGATTCGCGAGCACGTGGGGCAGTCTCTCCGAGACTGTCGATTTCGCGTCCGCCGCGGCGGACGCGACTACATGGAGCCACTGATCGAAGCCGAACAAGCCGAGGCCGAGCGGTTCGCGTGCAACGCGGTCGTCGTTGGCCGGCGTGTGATCACCAACACCGGCTGCGACCGGCTTCACGCAGCACTCGCGGAGCGTGGCTATGAGCCCATCGCCACGCCGCTCGACGAGTTCGTCAAAGCCGGCGGCAGCGCGAAATGCCTCACGCTGCGGCTCGATGGCGAAGAGGCCGCAAGTTGGCGTTCGCATTAAGCCCCCTGCCGAGCCAGCCGGCGGCGGTCGGTTTCCTTGAGGATACTCTTTCTCAGGCGGATTTGGGTCGGCGTCACTTCCACCAACTCGTCCTCTTCGATGTATTCCAGCGCGGTTTCGAGCGACATGATGCGCGGTGGCTTGAGCAGGATATTCTTGTCCGTGCCGGTGGCGCGCATGTTGGTGAGCTTCTTTTCCTTGGTCGGATTGACGGCCATGTCTTCCTTGCGGCTGTTTTCGCCGACGATCATGCCTTCGTACACGTCGTCGCCGGGGGCGACGAACATCTCGGCACGCTCCTGCAGCGTGTCGAGGCCGTAGGCGACGACGCGGCCGGCGATCATGGAGACCAACACGCCGTTGGGCCGCTCGGGGATGTCGCCCTCCAGCGGCGAGAATTTTTCGAAGCGGTGGTGAATCACGGCCGTGCCCTGCGTGGCGTTGAGCAGGCGCGTGCGGAGGCCGATGAGGCCGCGCGCTGGAATGGAAAATACGGCGTACGTGTAGTTGTCGTGTCCCGTCATTTCGACGAGCTGCCCGCGGCGGGCGCCGACGAGCTCCATCACAGGTCCCAGTTTGTCGTGCGGCACTTCGACGACCAGGCTTTCGAACGGCTCTTCAGTGACGCCCTTGTTGTGATGCAGCACTACGTGCGGCTTCGAGATCGATAGCTCGTATCCCTCGCGGCGCATTGTTTCGATAAGAACCGAAAGGTGCAACACGCCGCGGCCGAAGACTTGGAACGAAGTCGCATTCCAAGTGGGCGAGTCTCTCCGAGACTCGCTTTCCGCGTCCGCCGCGGCGGACGCGTCCACAAAAGGCTCGACGCGGAGCGCGACATTTCGCTCGAGTTCCTTGCGCAACCGGGCGGCCAGGTGCTGGCTGGTGACGTACTTTCCCTCGCGGCCGGCGAATGGCGACGTGTTGATGCCGAACACCATTTGGATCGTGGGCTCATCGACCGAAACTCGCGGCAGGGCACGGCGGTGCTGCGGGTCGCTGATCGTGTCGCCGATCGTGACCTCCTCGAGGCCGACGAGCGCGGTGATGTCGCCGGCGGTCGCTTCTTCGGTTTCGACGCGGCCGAGCTTGTCGAAGACGTGAACCTCAGCGACGCGCACGACCGACGACGAGTCGTCGGCTTGGATGAGCGCGACTTGTTGCCCTTTGCGAATCGAGCCGGAGTAAATGCGGCCGACGGCGATGCGGCCGACGTAGTCGGACCAATCGAGATTCGTGACGAGCATCTGCAAGGGCGCATCGGGGTCGATCTCCGGGCCGGGGATGGATTCGAGCATCATGTCGAACAGTGGCCGCATCGAGTCGCCGGGCTTTTCCGGGTCGTGGGTCGCGTAGCCTTCCTTGCTGGTGGCGAAGATGTGCGGGAAGTCGCTCAAAATGTGCTCGCCGCCGAGGTCCATGAGGAGCTCGAACGCTTCGTCGAGCACTTCATGAGCCCGCCCGTCGGGTCGATCGATTTTGTTCACCACAACGATCGGCTGCAGTCCGCATTCGAGCGCCTTCGAGAGCACGTACCGCGTCTGCGGCATGGGTCCCTCGGCCGCGTCGACGAGCACGAGCGCCCCGTCGGCCATGCGCAGCACGCGCTCCACTTCGCCGCCGAAATCGGCGTGGCCCGGCGTATCGATGAGATTGATCTTCACGCCCTGATAATGCAGGGCAATGTTCTTGGCCAGGATCGTGATCCCGCGCTCGCGCTCCAGGTCGTTCGAATCCAGAATGCAGTCGCCGACAAGCTGGCTGGCGCGGAACTCGCCGCTCTGGCGCAGCAGGCAATCCACAAGCGTCGTCTTGCCGTGATCGACGTGAGCGATGATGGCGATATTGCGAACGTCGGCGCGGCGCATGGTCGAGCAGCCAGAAGGCAGGCGGGTGGAGCTTGTAGACATAGGCGGGCGAGGGTGGCGGGTGCAAAGACCCGTTATTCTACCGCATGCCGCGTGCGAGGGGTACGCCAGCGGCATGGCGATAACGTGTAGCAGGCACGCTCCGCGTGCCGTAGCCGAATCGCCGATAAACGCATCGATATCCATTGGAAAGGATGGGCAAGACACCCCTCCGGTTACGGCACACGGAGTGTGCCTACTACAATGTTTTCATCGGGTATTTGCGTAGGTGTCCAAAACTCTCCCCCGGGGTTTTGGCAATCATGTCGCGAATTTGCGACATGCACACAAAATCGGGCTGGGAGGGCGCGCACCGGGAGCGTGGCGCGCTCGCGACTCGCGTGCGCGGTTATGTGATCATCCGTATAGTATCGGACAATCAGCATATCAAACTGCGCCGCCGATGCAAGAAGAAAACTTGGCCACTCCGGCTGGAGCTGCGAAACGAATTCCCTCTCGCGGCAAGTGGCTGCAAAGTGCCAGTGCTTGGCACTCAGTACACGGTACTGCGTGCGCGGCATGTCACTCAATTTCGGCGCGTAACACGAGTACCGCCTAACGCAGCGGCCAATCCGACGCACAAGAGTAACGTGCTCGGCTCCGGCACGCCGCTGCCGGCGCCGAACGATGGCTGTTCGCCGAAGCCGAGGAGTGCTGCTTCACCGAAGTGGGAGTGCCACAGGTCGAAGTCGGCGGCGTTTATGATGCCGTCGACGTTTCCATCGGCGCCGGCACCGGACGTGACGCTCTGCCCGCTGGTTTTTCGCCACAGGACGTAGTCGGCCGTGTCAACGCGGCGGTCGCGGTTGTAGTCGCCGCGGATGCCGTAGACATATTGGGCGGCCGCGATGTCGTCGACGTGCAGCTCGCGATTGATCGACTGGCAGCAGTAGGGCGCCTCGGGGTTGTCGAAGTCGCCTACATACATCATTCGCTGGTCGGGGTCTTCGCCGGCCCAGCGCGGGTGGTTCAAGCCGATCGCGGCGTGGCCCAGCTCGTGAACGAAAACGCCTTCCACGTCGTCGCCGAAGTTGTAGACGTCGACAGAGTCCACGTCTTCTTGGCCGGGTGCGATTTGATAAGGCCTTTGAACTCCAATGCCGTCGACGTTGAAGATCACGTCGCCGGAGAAGGGGTCGTCGAAGAACGGGCCGGGAGGACCGATTCCGATGGCGCTGCCAAACTCGAACCATTGGCCGGGGACGGCCTGGAACGCGCCGATGCGGATTTGCAGACTCGTGGCGCCGACCCCGGCGACCGGCATACCGGAATCGGTCAGGGGTCCCACGAACGTGATGTTCGCAACCGCGGACCAGGTATTGAACGCGTTTTGAATGGCCGAGTCGAACGCTCCGGCGCCGTAATTGGAATCCACGGCGTTACGCAGAGCGGTGATGTTGCTCGTGCCGGTGATGGCAGTGTGGAACGGGAAGCCCGTGGGATCGAGCGGGGTGCCGTCGAGCATGTAGCTCCACGTGACGACTGCGCCGTTGCCGGCGTTCGGGTCGGCACCCCATTTCGAGCCGAAGCCGTTGCCGATGGTATCGTAGGCGAGCAGCGAACTGTTGCTCACGATGCCGAATGCGGTTGTAAGCGCGAGTAGCCGACCTGTGATTTGCACACAGTTCATGCGCCCAGTCTAGCCCGAGCACTTGGCAAATAGAAGTTCGCTCATGGAACTGGGGTAAAAAGTCGCCAAGCTGCTACGATATTATTGTCCGGCGGGCCTCCGCTGCGACTTACGAGCGACATCCGAATGCCGGCCGGTATAACGCCTTCAGCGTAATATGGCGTGGCGGGCATCGGTTATCCAGGGTACGGTCGCCGCGGCGACCGTACCCTGGGCTGAAGGATTAAACCGCTACGCAGTCGGCTGGCAGCGGGGCGGTACTGAGCTAAACCGCAAGCGGGATTCAGCACGACATCAACGCCACGCCGTTGTCGAAAAGGTTCTAGTTGCCGCCGGTGTCGGCGTTTGCGCGCTTGCTCTCTTCGCTGAGGCGTTCCTGCCAGCCGACGGGTTGCGTCCAGGCTTGTTGGTGCTGGTCTTTGAAGGATGGGTCGTTGTGGGGCTTGCTGGAGGTGACGACGGCGCGGACGTAGAGTTCGTTGCCGGTGAGTTGGTACGTCGGCGACGTGCCCTTAACCGTGGCGAGGACCTGGCCGATTTCGGCGGAGTATTTGCGCGTGGTGCGGAGCGGTTTTCCCTTGGCGTCCACGCGCGGCTCGGATTTGGGGTCGTAGCCCAGCTTGGTGCCGATGAACTGCGTCGTGTACTCGACGCCTTCGTCGGGCTCGATTTCGAGCCGGAGGCGTTTCTTGTCGGTGTCGTAGCGGACGTCGCGGAGCGTAACGCCGGTGGAGGCGTAGAAGTCGCCGGCCTTGATTGCGCGGACGATCGTGTCGGGCTCGAGTTCCGCGGCGCGGACCATGATCCAGCCGCGGCCGGGGCGGACGGGTTGCTGGCCGTCGTAGTGGTGGCTGTCGTCGGTGGCCACGCAGAAGAGGGGCGGGGCGCCGAGTTGGCCGATGCGGATCGTGTTGGCGATGTCGTAAATCTGTTCGACGCTGGCGTGGTGCTCGTCGCCCAGGTGGCCGACGCCTGGGTGGCCGTTGTAGACCTCCATGAACCGCTCGCGGATGACGGCCGCGACGTCCTCGGCGGTCACGGCGTAGTGATAATTCGGATGGTTGAGGTGGACGAAGATTTCGCGGCCGGTGCTTTCGGCCTGTTCTTCGGCGGCGCGGAGATTGTTTTCGATGGCCTCGGAGACGGTGCGACCACCAACCGGCGGGAGGAGCTTCTCGATGTTCGTGGCATTGAGATGCACGGGCAGGCCCTCGGCCTGGTCGCTGATTTCTTCGCCCTGGATCATGAGGAACTTGCCGGGCTCTTCGACAAGCTTGCGGAACTCGTCGAGCGGCTTGAGGCGAATCTCGTGGTCGGGCTTGCCGGGCGTGCCGCGCTGTTCGACCCAGTCGTTGCCGAAGCGGTTGACGTACTTCGCGAGCGCTTCGCTATTTTCGCGTTTGACGATTTCGTCGTGGGTGATCCAGCGGTTGCCTTCGCTGAGAACGTTGTGATCGGAGAGTGCGAGAAAGTGGTAGCCGTGAGCGCGATACCAATCGGCGATCATTTCGGGGAAATCGTTGCCGTCGCTCCAGAGGGAGTGGGTGTGCGTGTTGCCGCGGAACCAGCGGAGGTCGGTTTCGTTCGTGGGTTCGGAACCGACGGAGGAGGAGGACGAGGATAGCGCGAGGGCGATGAGGATCGTGAGGATCGCGTGCCGTGGTCGGATTATGGCCCGGTTTGTCATGGGAGTTGTTCAAAACCATAGGGAGTGCCCGGGGCATCGCCCCGGATGAACGGGACGACTGGGGCGATGCCCCAGGCACCCTCGCGGAATGCCATTAGACCAGAGAGGTCGGGCTGAGGGGAGGGATTCGCGCTAAGCCGCGAGCGGCAGCGGCCGATTAATCGTCGTTTTCGCGGCTATCGATGATCATGTAGCCGTTGTTGGCGACGTTGAACAGCGGGCGGTAGGGGTTGTTGTGGCTGGTGCGAGCGGTGCAGCCCCAGTGCCAGACCATCGCCAGGTTGATATTCCAGGCTTCCTCGCTGGCGGCGTCTTCGCCGTCGCGGGCATCGGGGATCATGTAGGTGAATCCGGTTTGCACGCTCCAGCGATCGTGGACGGGGATCAGCATGTCGGCGCCGAGGAGGCCGTCGGAGTCGTCGGTCCAGCCGCCGTAGAAGCGGCCCTCGCCGCCGTTCTTGCCGTGGAAGCGATAGAACAGCACGTACTGGTCGGTGGCTTCCCAGGTGATTTCCTCATCGTCGGGATCCTCATGATTCAGCGCGCCGACCGTGGCCGAGAAACCGAACTCGTGCGCGCAGGCGTCGACCCAACTAATCTCGCTGCGAATCTGGTGGAAGGTGTGAGCGCGGTACCGTTGGTCGACCATTGTGTCCCAGGCCGTGCCGAACTGCAGGCCGTCCTGGGTGCGGCGGAACAGACCGAACGTGGTGAAATGCTGCGTGTGCGATTCGTCATCGTCGGTGTTCTCATCGCCGTTGAGCTGACTTTGGGCGGCCTGATAACCGATCTGGTAACCGGCGTATGTGTACGGAATCTTGAAACCGGAGTTGAAGCCTTCGTGAAAGCCGAAGTTGCCGCCGTCGCGGTCCTTGTCGTATGGCCCCTTGAAGCCTTGCACGCCGCCGAAGAACGTCAGCTCCTGCCACTTGGGCACGCGGATGCGAACCGAGTGGCACGACTCCGGATCGCCGGGGCCGATGCAGAGGCAATCGTTGGCGCATTGGTCGCAGCACTGGCCGTCGTGGCAAGCGCCGCCGCAAGCGCAACCCGGTTCGCAGGCGTCGCCGCAGCCGTCACTGCAGCCGTCGCCGCAGCCGCCCGGGCCGCAACCCGGGTATTGCTCGTCCACGTGGAGGTAATAGCCATCGGGATCGGAGCCAAACGGGTCGCTGGTGTAGGCGTTCTTCGTCGTGGTCGGGCCGGGCAGCGGCAAATCTTCCGATTCGTCGTTCCACTCGGCGCCGTTCATGGCGACGTTCATACGCTGCCACATGCGAGACGTGTTCGGGTTCGACGCGCCGCGTTTAGGCGGCATGGCCCGGGCGACGCGCGGAATATTAGGCTGTTGCTGCAGCTGCATCGCAGGCCGGGTAAATTTTCCGGTCGACACGACTGCGGCCGTCTGGGCGATCGCGGCCGACGGCGTGTGCCGTGGCGCGCTGGCGCTCGAATTGGCGTTCGCCTTGTACTGCTCCGACGCAATCGGCCTCGCGTTTGCCGGCGCGGACATCGCGCGCGGCTCACGAAGCGGCGTCACGGCCGGTTGGTTCTGACGCAGCGGATTGGACCCAGAAGTCTGCTTGGTCGCGGCGTCAGCAGGCACGATCTGCCCATTCGGCAGACGCCACGGGTTATCTGTCGTCGAAGAAATCGTGGAAGAGCGCGCGGAGCTACCAGAGCGAGCAGCCTGCCAGCCGCCGTTCGACGGCTCGGCCGCTTCAGCGGCCGGGCCGTTCGCCCAGATGACGACGACCAGCAACAGGGCAGAAACCTTTGCGGTCCGGCAGGCGGCAATCGGGGAGGCAAACATCGGTCGATCCTTCGGGGGATGCGGTTAAATTCTCGGTTCGCGCCAGACGCGTCGAGCCAGCCGATTGCAGCGCACGACGAGCGTCCGGTCCCCCCTGGACCAATACCTGGAGTCGTCTATCGGCGGCGGAGGCGGGGCGACTTTCGGAAAAGTTTACGGAACCGTTAAAGTCGGTCGGCAGCAATGATAGCGACGAATGCAGCGCGCGATCGGCAAGGAGCGGCAGTTCCCAAGCAAGCGGCAGGTTTATCCCCGCCGGGACACTGTCACAGGCACTCGCACTCGATTACTAAGTTCTTCGCAACAGGGCTTTAATCCGCAGATGTCGCAGATGGTCGCAGATCACAATTGACGAAGGAAAGAGGCGACTTCGTATTCCCTGCCAGATTGCTTATCGATTGTTTTACTTAGATCGACTTGCTATCCATCTGCGTAAATCTGTGTCATCTGCGGACTCAAGTATTCATGCCATTTTACGAATTGGCACGTTGGCGACCGCGAGCAATAGCCGGAGCGCGCGGGCGTGATGCGTGATTCTTGTCGATCAGAATCCTCATGCCGGGGCAGCAAGATTTGGAGCGCGCGTGGCTTTGACTCCGCGGAATTATGGGAGGCCTCAAGGATGGCTGAAGTCTTGCGAATCCAGCTACGATTTATTGAAACCGGCCCGGTCGGCGTTGAACCTGCATGCGTTTTCGTTCGTACTCCGGTGATGTAGGCACGAAGTCGGCGGTTTAGTTCGAGTTCGTGCTAGATGGCCCGCTATTCTTGCCACGATCGCTCGGGCAGGATAGGATATAGTTAAGTCGTTACGCGATTTCAACTTAGGCCAATTGGGCGGACGCGCGGGCGTTTCAGCCGCTTGCGCGGGCACAATTGGCCTCGAATTTTAGGTAGGCAACCGTGTAGCATTTGCCCGGCAGTTGCGCTCATCGGGAAATACAAGGAACGAACATGACCTCATCGACCCAGCGTTTTCTTCGGATATCCGCCTTCCGCCGTGCCGCCGTGTTGGGCATTCTGAGCGCCGTGGGGCTGTCGGTGGGTGCCGCAACGGTCTCGGCCCGGCCCACCCAGCCGTCGGCCGCCGATCGTCAGATCACATTCGCCGTGGCCACGCTCATGGAGCGGACCCACCTCACCGGCCAATCGCTCGACGACAAGATCTCCGAGCGGTGCCTGGATACGTTCATCAAAGAGCTCGATCCGCTCAAGCTGTTCTTCTATCAGAGCGACATCGACGAATTCAAACGCAATCGCACGCTCCTGGACGATGCGTTCAAGCGTGGCGACATCCGCTTCGCCTACGAAGTTTTCGCGCGGTTTTTGGCCCGCGTGGATGAGCGCGTCCAACTGGCCCACGCCGAGTTGGACAAGCAGCACGACTTTGCGGTCGATGAGGAGATGATTCGCGATCCCGAGGCGGCCGAACACCCGAAGACTCCGGAGGAGGCGGCCGAGCGCTGGCGGCAGCGCGTGAAGTTCGACCTCATGAAGGAGCTTGCCGACGACGTGCCGATGGACGAGGCGGTGAAGAAACTCCGCAAGCGCTACCTCAGCATTCGCAATAGTTGGCAGCAAACCGATAACGAAGAGCTGCTGGAGCGGTACCTTTCCGCAATGACCACCGGTTTCGATCCGCACAGCAGTTACATGGCGCCGACGACGCTCGACAACTTCAATATCACGATGAAGCTCGAGCTGGACGGCATCGGCGCCTCGCTCCGCGCGGTCGACGGCTACACCGTGGTGCAGAACATCATCCCGGGCGGTGCCGCCGACAAGCAAGGCGGCCTCAAGCCGGAGGACAAGATCGTCGGCGTAGGCGACGGCCCCAACGGGCCGATCGAAGACATCGTCGACATGAAGCTCAACGACGTGGTGAAGAAAATCCGCGGCAAGCGCGGCACGATCGTGCGGCTGGAAGTCGACCCGGCCGACAATTCCGAGCGCAAGACCATCTCCATCACGCGCGACCGCATCGAATTGAAGGACAGCGAGGCGCGCAGCGAAGTGATCGAGCGAGGCAAGAAGGCCGACGGCACGCCGTATCGCCTGGGCGCGATCCAGCTGCCGAGTTTCTACATGGACATGGACGGCGCCCGGATGGGGCTCGATGATTACAAGAGCACGACCCGCGACGTCCGCCGGCTGCTCGAAGAGTTCAAGACGCAAGAAGTCGACGCGGTGGTGATCGACCTCCGCTGGAACGGCGGCGGCTCGCTCACGGAAGCCGTCAACATGACGGGCCTGTTCATCGATAACGGCCCGGTCGTTCAAGTAAAGGGCCCGGATGGCCGATCGCAGCCGTACAAGGACCCGGAATCCGGCCTCGTGTGGGAAGGCCCGCTGGTGGTGATCATCAACAAGTTCAGCGCCAGCGCAAGCGAGATTTTCGCCGGCGCGATCCAGGATTACCGACGCGGCATCGTCATCGGCGATCATGCGACGCACGGCAAAGGCACCGTGCAGCAGTTGTTCGACCTGGACAACAAGCTACTGCCGCTGGGCAATCGCGGTCCGCGGATGGGCGCACTCAAGCTGACAATCCAGCAGTTCTATCGGCCGGGCGGCGACAGCACGCAGAATCGCGGCGTCGTGTCGGACGTCGAGCTGCCGTCGCTGACGACGCACCTCGACGTCGGCGAGTCGGACCTCGATTACGCGCTCAAGTTCGACCGCGTTGGCGCGTTGCCGCACGACACGTACCACATGGTGGACTCGAGCGTCATCGACGGGCTGCGAGAACGTTCGAGGCAGCGAATCGCGCAGTCGGAATACTTCACCAAAGCGAACCACCAAATTGAGCGCTACGAGGAGCAGAAGGATCGCAAGACGATTACGCTCAATAAGGAGAAGTTCCTTGCCGAGCGCAAAGAGCTCGACTCCGACAAGGAGCAGGAAGAGCTGTTCGAAAACATGACCGACCCGACGCGGCCCGTCTACGAAATGGACGGCTACGGCCAGGAAGCGATCGACATTACGGTCGATTACCTGGACCTTCTGGGCGGTAATAAGATCGCGGTGGCCCGGCAGGAAGCGGCGATTGCGCAGTAACGTACGTTAGCCTTTCTAGGCTGACAGAGCTGGGTTAGGTCAGGCTGGAAAGCCTAACCTACGTCAGCGCGATTCGCAGGCCGTCGTAGGCCAGTGCCATTCCCGGCGGCAGCGAGGCGTTCGTGGCTTCGTGTTCCAGTTCGTGGGACATGTGCGTGAAATAGGTTTGCCTCGTGGCCAGCGCGCGGGCGACTGCAATTGCTTCGTCCAGACCGAAGTGCGTGGCGTGGCCGCGCGGGCGGAGCGCGTCGAGCAGCAGCACGTCCAATCCGTGCAGCCGCTCCCGGCTTTCGGCGGGTATCGCGTTCACGTCGGTGCAATACGCCACGTTGCCGAATCGGAAACCGAGCACTTCGAACCGCTTGCCGTGCTTGAGTCGGATCGGCGTGACGCGTGCTCCCAGCACCTCGAATGGTTCCAGCCCAATGCGCCGGAACGTCAACTGCGGAACGGCGCCCCGGTGAAGCTCGGCGGCGGATTGGAACGCGTAGTCGTACGACTTGCGAATTCGGGCTTCCACGGGCGGCTCGCAATACAGCGGCACGGGGCCGCCCAGGTAAAACTGCATCAGTCGCAAATCGTCCAACCCGAATATGTGGTCGGCGTGCTCGTGCGTGTAGAGCACGGCGTGGACGATGCCGATTTGTTCGCGCAGCAGCTGATGTCGCACGTCGGGCGACGTGTCGATTAAGAGATTGCCGTCGGGCAAACCCAGGACGGCGCTGCAACGCGTGCGGCGGTTGCGCGGGTTGTCGCTGCGGCAGACTTCGCAGCCGCAGCCGATTGCCGGCACGCCGACGCTCGTGCCGGTGCCGAGCACGATCATTTGGCCGCGGATGTCGGTGGTGAAAAGCTCTTGTCGCATATCAGCGTCGGGGGCGTCAAACGGCGGCCAATTTCGGATTTCGGATTTCGGATTTGCGACCGCCAATCCGCAATCCGAAATCCGCAATCAGTTTCGAGTTTAGCAGTCCAGCACATGGCTCAACACCCGCCTTAA
>JAKEIB010000023.1 GCA_022614705.1 Planctomycetota bacterium
TCAGCGCCAAGCGGTTGGGCGTTTGCGGATGGTTCGGTGCTCCCAATCATCGACCATGAGACCCTGTTTAACCTGATCGGCACGACCTATGGCGGCGACGGAGAGACAACGTTCGCGTTGCCCGATCTTCGCGGCCGCGTGGCGGTGGGCTTCGGCCAAGGACCGGAGCTGAGCCCGTACGAAATTGGCCAACAAGCCGGCGTCGAGTCGGTCGCACTGACCGTCGCACAGATACCGGCCCACGCGCATACGTTCACGCCGCATATTCCCGGTGACTATAACCTCAACGGCACCGTCGATACGGCCGACTATGTCGTCTGGCGCAAGACCGACGGCACGCCGGAAAGCTACAACATCTGGCGCACCCACTTCGGCGAATCGATTGGCGGCGGCGCGGCCGCCAGTGGCTCTGACAGTGTCGCCGTCCCCGAACCGCATTCTCTGTCGCTCTGGGTGCTCGCGCTCGTAGGCCTTCTCGCGGTCCCACCCGCTTCCCGCGCGGCCAAAATTCGTTGCTGAATTTGGCCGGTCAGTGTGCTACAATCTGCCCGCCACTGGTGCGCGCGGTCTTTGACAAGTGAACTTGATTGGGTGTTCGTTGCTTCGAAGTCCGGTGCAACAACGATACAAAACTCCGCGAGTATTGCGCGCCACGAAGTGGGCCTCACCCGCAGATTCGTCGAGCCGACCGGCGAACGTGTCGCGCAAAATGTCTGCATTTTGCCCGACCGAGTGGGGCCCCACGGCGTCAGTGCAAAATGTAACATCCGACCGCCCAACGACTTGCCATGCGCATATCCGGACAACGCTGTACAGAAATCGCTGAAACGCGAGCGCGGCGCGGTTTTGCGCCGCAGCCCGCAAAAACGCCACGCATTAAGTTTCCGCAGGCTCGGCACGTTCACGGACGGCCAAAAAACGGGCCTTGCCGATCAGACCCCGCCTCTGGCAAAATGATGGATTCGCAGCCTACAGTAGGTCCGCCGAGCCGAGGCGGACTTTTTGATATTTCGTTCGAGTTCAGGTTGTGCCGCTCGGCTCGCGGCACCTACTCGGAGCCAATTGTGTCAGTTCGTATTCGCATGAAAAAGTTGGGCCGGTCGCATCAGCCGTTTTTCCGGATTTGCGCCGTGGACAAGCGCGCCCCGCGCGATGGCCGCGTGCTGGAAGAGTTGGGCACATACGATCCGCGTGTACCGGAGACCGACGCCCGCGCGATTTTCAACGCCGAGCGAGTCGACTACTGGTTGAGCGTCGGCGCGCTGCCGTCGGAGAACGTAGCCGTGCTGATCAAGAAGTACGGCACGAACGGTACGCACGTTGCCGCGCAGAAGGCCGCGCTGGAAAAGATGGCGCAGCCGAAGTCGGTCCACGATCCAGGCGCGCCGGTCAGCCTGCCAAAGGCGAAGAAATCAAAACAAGAAGCGGCGGCCGCGGCCTCGGTCGCGAACGCGGACGAAACGGAAGGCAAGTCGCAAGACATGCCGGCCGCGCAAGTCGAGGAGGCCGTGCCCGAAGGCGCCTAGTTCCAAGAGGAGAAGAGTAGAGTCTCACGCGGAGGCGCAGAGATCGCAGAGATCTGAAACACTACTTCTTGCTAATCGTTGTTTAACCATGAACTACTCGATTAGCGAGGATAGGTGCCAAATTCGATGATGATGGTTCTCTGCGTTCTCTGCGCCTCTGCGTGAGAAGTTTGCTGCTAATTGCGATTTGATCGACAGCAATGCGCATCGATGTTCTGACCCTGTTTCCGGAAATGTTCTCCGGCTACTTGGGCCAGAGCTTGTTGAAGCGGGCGATTGACGCGGGAATTGTCGACATCCGGGTTCACAACATCCGCGATTGGGCACACGGGAAACACAAGCAAGTCGACGATCGACCATTCGGCGGCGGGCCGGGAATGGTCCTGCGGCCGGAGCCGGTCGTTGAATGTACGGAAGCCGTGCAAGAGCAAGGCGATGGGCCAGGGCATTTGATCCTGCTCTCGCCGCAAGGTCGCCCGCTCGATCAGCGGATCGTCGCGGAGCTGGCCGGTAACAAGCGGCTGGTGCTGATTTGCGGAAGATACGAAGGAGTGGATCAGCGGGCCATCGACTTGCTGCGGCCAGATGAGTTGTCTATCGGCGACTACATCCTGGGCGGCGGCGAAGTGGCCGCGATGGTCGTTATTGACGCGGTCGCCCGGCTCGTGCCGGGCGTTTTGGGAGACGAAGAGAGTAACCGACAGGATTCGTTCTCGGGCGACCCGCCGCTGCTGGAGTTTCCGCAGTTCACGCGGCCACGCGAGTATCGAGGCCTGGCGGTGCCCGACGTATTGATGACCGGCAACCACCCAGAAATCGCCCGCTGGCGCGAACAACAAAAACTAGAACGAACCCGCCAGCGCCGCGCCGACCTGCTCGGCGAAGGCGAAGAGAATAAACGATCAGACGTGTAGGATTCACCACAGAGGACACAGAGGAAGGCGTGGGAACACTAATGCACGCTAATTATCTCCAGAACCGGTTTCAAGCGTGAACTTGTAGCTGGATTCGCAAGAATTCAGCCGATTTCTGAAGTCTTGCGACTTCAGCTACGAGTTTTGAAACTGCTTCTAATCAATTCAAATTAGAGTTTTATTAGTGATGTTGGGCGCAGATTAGTGTTCCGTTCTTGCATTGTCTCCGTGCCCTCTGTGTCCTCTGTGGTAAAAAAAACAAGTCGAAACTACAGTTAGGGCAAGAATATGAGCCAACAAATTCTCGAGCTCGTCGAAAAGTCGAGCCTTAAGTCGGAAATTCCCAGTTTCGCGATCGGCGACACCGTCGACGTGCACACGAAGATCTTGGAAGGCGACAAGGAGCGCATCCAGGTTTTCACCGGCGTCGTGATTGCCCGCAGCGGCGCCGGCAGCCGCGAGATGTTCACGGTTAGGCGGATCGTGGCGAACGAGGGCGTGGAACGAAAGTTTCCGCTGCACTCGCCGAAGATTGAAAAGATCGAAGTCGTCCGCAGCGGCGTGGTCCGCCGGGCCAAGCTGTATTTCCTTCGCGATCGCGTCGGCAAAGCGGTGCGGCTCAAGGAACGCCGGCGAGACGGCAACGAGGAATAGTCCGCCATGGGCCTGCGTTCCTGGCTCGCCGAGCGGTTTCCCCCAAAATCGCTCGGCCGACGCGGCGAGGACGTGGCGGCCAAGTTTCTCAAACGCAACGGCTATCGCATTCTGGCCCGCGGCCACAACTCGCGCCTCGGCGAACTGGACATCATCGCCGTCGACGGCCGCACGATCGTGTTTGTCGAAGTGAAGACGCGCAGCTCAACGGACGCCGGCCATCCGGCGGATGCCATCGATCCAACGAAGGAACGGCGCATGACGCAAGCCGCGTTGGCGTACCTCAAGTCGCACGGCCTGCTGCAACACGCGGCCCGCTTCGACGTTGTGGCCATCACCTGGCCCGAAAACGCCCGCCGTCCAACGATCGAGCATTACAAGAACGCGTTTTCTCCGATTGGAACCGGGCAGATGTTTAGCTAGTTCAACTTTAGTTGGTCTCAACTTTCCCCGTCAAAGGCCGTGCCGCCGTCGCGGACTGGCAGCGAACCAGACCAGGCCGAGCGCCAGCAGAACCAGGCTAGTCGGTTCGGGAACTGTGGCCAGGAGAGTGTTGCAGGCGGTTACGATGTTGGCTCTGTAGTCGAAGACGTCAACGGCCTGGTTTTTTGCGCCGTTGGTGGCATTTAACGGGCCAAAGGTTTTGACACCGGCGATGCTGTCAATGGAGGCGAGGAGGGGGAGGCCTCCGCCGGGGTCGAAGGTGACGCCGTTGTTGAACAGGGGGGCGCCGGAATCGCCGCGCATTCCCCAACCCTCGCCGGCGATGCGGTTTGCAGCCCCCTGCGCGTCAAACGTATAGTTAATGGCATTGTAGACGTAGCCATTGCCGGCCGCAAAATTGGCGATGAACTCGGTAAGGAGGTTGTTCTGGTATCGCTTCGTGCCGGCGCTGGCTCGATTTCCTTCGTTGATTCCAATGATATTCCCCATGCCGTCGACGACGTTGGTTCCGCCGCGACCAAAACCGACTTCGGTGAGCGTATTTCCGACGCCAACGGCCGTTGTCAAAGATTTATCGGGAACTCCGAAGAAGAAAGCATCCGGAGCACCATAGCTGACGAGAGCAACAGCTGCGTCGACATTCTGTCCGACGCCGATTGGCGCTACCTGCTGATGACTTAAGATCGTCTTGACCCCAGCTGCGGGAGGAACAGCGTCCAATGTATAGTTTGGAAACACGATCCGATTGGCGTTGGGAAAGTTATGATCCGCAGTCAGGACGCAAAGCCAGCACCGATTTCCAATGACGGATGAATCGATGACCGTCCCTGAACCGTTAGCATTGATTGTGTTTCTGCCCACACCCAACCCAACCACGCCGACAACGGAACTCAGGGTGTTGGTGCCTCCTGGCGCAGGATTGGGAACGACCTGATTGCTCGGTCCGATTGCGACCGCCCAGGAGGCCGCAAGCAGCGTCAGGAAGGCCGCGATAGTCGTGCGGAGCCAATGCATGAACGTTTGAGGTTGCATCGTTCATTATCTCCCATGTTAGAGGACGAAAATCCACAAGAACCAAGCATGATTATTGGGATCGAGGCAATGCTGTAGCCGAGAGACTGCTACTGCCGGCGAGTGGTAGCCGTACGGCACGAAGATGGATTCGGCGCGGGCTGACGGCGTCAGAACGCCTAAGATTGCTGTTCTTGCAACCCGGATAGCGGCGGCAATGGAATGCCATGCCCGAGCTGGACTGGCAAACCTCCGTGGTTGCACCCTATTTCGTCCGGACCTCATTAGCGTGCTCCTTACGGAGCGCTCAACGACCGAACGTCGCGGCATCAGTCGCCGGAAGGTCGATCGCGAAGTCGCTCGAACAACAAACCCGGACCAAGCAACTAACCTAACGCGCATAGATACCAAGTCAAGCCTTTTCTCAGGATTTTTTCGGGGCCCATTGCCGGCCCTGCCTCGCGTGAGACGCCGCGCGTTCCGCGGCGGCGTGAGCTGCAACGCCCGCATCGCCCGCGGTTTTCGCTGGATCTGCAGCTTTCGCAGCTACGGGAGAAATGCGCCAGACTGCTCCCACCACGAGAGTCGCTGTATGATGCAATCATGAATTGCTTATCCACGAATTCTCCTACTGACCAGGAAGGTTTACAACCAATGGCCAAACACATTTTCGTCACCGGCGGCGTCGTCAGCTCGCTCGGCAAAGGGCTGACCAGCGCGTCGATCGGCATGCTGCTCGAAAAGCGCGGCCTCTCGGTGCGGATGCAGAAGCTCGACCCGTACATCAACGTCGATCCTGGCACGATGAGCCCGTACCAGCATGGTGAAGTGTACGTACTGGATGACGGGAGCGAAACCGATCTCGACCTGGGTCATTACGAGCGATTCACGCACAGCCCGCTCACGCGCGACTCGAATTACACGACCGGCCAAATCTACCAATCGGTGATCAACAAGGAGCGGCGCGGCGAGTTCCTCGGCAAAACGGTGCAGGTGATTCCGCATATCACGAACGAAATCAAAAGCGTGATCGCCAAGCTGGCGGAAGGTCGCAACGAGCGCGTGGACGTGGTGATCACCGAGATCGGCGGCACGGTCGGCGACATCGAAAGCCTGCCGTTTCTCGAAGCAATTCGCCAATTCGCGCTCGACGTCGGCAAGGAGAATTGCCTCTATATTCATCTCACGCTCGTGCCGTATCTCAAAGCCGCAAAAGAGCTCAAGACCAAGCCGACGCAGCACTCGGTTGGCCAGCTTCGCCAGATCGGTATCCAACCGGATATCCTCATCTGCCGCACGGAACATTCGCTGAGTCGCGACGACCGCGAGAAGATCGCGCTGTTCTGCAACATCTCGATCGACGCCGTGATCGAGGAAAAGGACAAGGACTTCTCGATTTACGAAGTACCCCTCAGCCTCGTGGACAACAACCTCGATCGGCTCATCGTCAACAAGCTCGGTCTCAAAACGCCCGAGCCCGATTTGGAGGATTGGCGCGAGTTGTTGCGACGTCTGCGCGATCCGGACCGAGAGATCAGCATCGCGGTCGTGGGCAAGTATGCGGAGCATCACGACGCGTACAAGTCGATCTACGAGGCGCTCGATCATGCGGGCATCGCCCATCGCGCGCGGGTGCGCATCGGCCGCATTCGCAGCGAAGACATTGAGGTCGAAGGCCCCGAACGGCTGCTGAGCGGCTACGACGGCATCCTCGTTCCGGGCGGGTTCGGCGAACGCGGCATCGAAGGCAAGGTGACGGCCATCCGCTACGCCCGCACGAAATACATCCCGTTCCTCGGCCTGTGCCTGGGCATGCAGTGCGCGGTGATCGAGTTCGGCCGCAACGTGTGCAACCTCGAAGGGGCCCATTCGACCGAGTTCGACAAGAACTCGCCGCACCCCGTGATCTGCCTGCTCGATGAACAGAAAACCATCACCGACAAAGGCGGCACAATGCGGCTCGGCGCGCAGCCGACGCGGCTGGAGCCCGATAGCCTGGCCGCCCGCTGCTACGGAACGTCCGATATTTCCGAGCGGCACCGCCATCGCTACGAATTCAACAACCGCTATCGCCAGCAGTTCACCGCCAACGGCATGCGATTTTCCGGCACCAGCCCCGACGGATCGCTGGTGGAAGTAATCGAACTGCCGGAGCATCCATGGTTTCTGGCGGTGCAATATCATCCCGAGTTCAAATCGAAACCAACGGCGCCGCAGCCATTGTTCGCGGGATTTATCGGGGCTGCCGTGGCGCACAGCAAAAGCAAAGCAAGCCGCGGAGCCGCGCAAAAGCCTGGTCGCGACGATTCAGCGTCAAGTACTCAACGTGCTACGACGGCGAAGTGAGCTGGCATCCCAGTCACCAGCCGCAACGCGGCGATCATCAATCGCCAGGGGTGTAAACCCCTGGTTGTCAAAGCAGGAAACCGCAAGCCCCAGCGGGGCGGTAGTAGTCTGGCGATCGCACTTGTCGCCCCGTTGGGGCTAAAGACGGATCTCATGGTCACGAACCAGGGGCCTACGCCGCCTGGCTATTAACTCTCGGCCCGTTGGGCCTAAACGTCATTCGTTACGACCCGCGCCACGCGCATCTTCGCAACGACACATTCGTCACGACCGTTCCGGTTGGGCAATATCTAGCGATCAGTGAAGCTGACACAATCAGCTAGACGATGACCCCTGACGACGACGTGGGCGCGTGAGCACGGAGCAGTGAGCAGAGGTCCACACTCTGCTTCTCGCTCCGGCGCTCCGCGCTAAATATCCCCTCCCCGTTTTTTCAGGAGTCCTCCCGATGAACCGACGTTTTGCCTTTGCGACGCTGAGCGTCGCCCTGGTGCTCGGCACGGCTGGAAGCGCGAACGCGTTTTTCGGCATGCTGGGCGGTCATGGCTGTTGTGAGCCGAGCTGTGGCTGCGAGCAGAGCTGCGCTTGCGAGCCGAGCTGTTGCTGTGAAGAGCCGAGTTGTGGCTGCGAGTCGAGCTGCTGCCATCGCCGTTGCTGCCTGCTCGACGGGCTCCGCGGCTTGTTCCATCGCCACAACCACTGCTGCTGCGAAGCCAGCTGCTGCTGCGAGCA
>JAKEIB010000220.1 GCA_022614705.1 Planctomycetota bacterium
ACTCACTTTTCGTGGGACGGTAATCCGAAGGTACCGCGGAAAGTCCGTGGCGCGCAACATTGTTCGAGTCTTAGACACGTTCGAGGGTGCCAAGTGGCCGCCCAGGATTGACGATCCGCTTTCAGGTATTCCCGACTCCCAAAGGCTCCGGGAAACGGTGAGGACTTTGAACACCGGCTTGCTGATGATCCGCTTTTTTGCGGACGGCGACGGCAAGGGCGTGATCTGGGAGGAGACGTGAACCACCCGCGCATCGCCCGCGCACCTCACTTGGACGGATTCCGCGTGAACTGACAGACTCTCGTTAACTCGCGGTCCAGTTGTTGACCGCGAGAAGGAGGAGCTGTCCATGGCGTGCGTCGTCCGTCCGATCGCGTTTACGCACCTTCCCAATGTTGCCGGTCTGCCTTGGCGTGCACCAGGCCGTAGTTTGATTCGATACCGGCGTCGGCGCCGAGAATTCGGTTCCATCTCCGAGCTGGGAGGTGGCCCTCGATGAAGTCGACCCAACGATCGGTGAAAAGAAATCGTAGGACTTTAGGCCCGGCCGATGCTGACAGCGGTCTTCCTGAAGAATATGTCCAGTCGCTGAAGTCCCAAGCAGAACGCGGGGCCGCCAGAGTTGCGGAGTTCTTACGGCGATTTGGCGTATCAGGGACGAAAGAGTCTCCAATCGCCCTGCCAGCAGAGATGCTGCTTGGGCTCGATCTTGCGCTTCGTTTTCAAGTCTGGGAACTGAATGCAATAACGGCCCATCTCGACGCCGGCTTACCAAGCAGCGACCAAGTGCTCAAGCGGGTCATGTCGCTTCTAGAGGGGAACGAACTTCGAGAGTACGTCCAGAATCTCGATTCGAGAGCCATACAAATCCTGCGCGAGCAGTTCGTGTGGCAAGCCAGCGGGGACCACAGCGCGGACTTTGCCATTGTGACCGACGGCAACGAAGACGCGTTCCTCGACGCCCTGGCAGACTTCCTGTGGGCAAATCGACACAACCTGACTACCTCGAAAGACGCAACGCAATGATTCAACGAAGTGGCCAAGGCCGCGCACTGTTTTACACCCGTGACAGTGGCGGAAAGCACGAGCAGACTCCGGCCGAATACGTCGGCTGGGCCCAGCGAAGGGCCCGAGAACTGGGCCTACGTTTTAGCGGCACCGCGGAATCTATCGACGCGATGATGCAATCCGGATGCCCAGAATCGGGGGACCTGTTCTTTGACTTCTGCGTCCAGGGACACCTGCTATCGCGTCCGGCCCTTGACGCCCTCAAGGCTGAGATTGTACGCGACCGGGACGTTTCCCACGTCTTCATCCCGCGGCGCGATCGGCTGGCAAGACCCGACGACCCGCTGGATGGCCTCAAACTTGAAAATGAACTGCGTGGCCTGGGAATAACGCTGGTTTACATGACACTCACGCTCGCCCCGCGACTGAAAAATCGGCGGCCTGATGTGGGCGAGGCAATTGTCGGCATATTCGATTTTGATCAATCAGGCCGTTTCCGACAGAACCTGGCAGAAACGATGATCTTTGCTCAGCTCGGCCTGGCCAAGTCAGGATTCTCGACCGGTGGTCGTCCGCCCTTTGGCTACCGCCGTTGGCTTGTCGATGCCGTTGGCAATCGCATCCGCGAACTTGAAAAGGGCGAAATCGTCCGAAAGCAAGGGCATCACGTGATGTGGTTGCCCGGCCCCGAGGCTGAGCTGGACCTGATCAGACGGATTCTAGCCATGCTCGAGCTCATGCCCGCCACCGAAGTCGCGCGGCGATTAACCGCCGAGGGAATCCGATCACCTGATGCCGATCGCGTGCGCACTGACAACGGGGTCAAACATCAGGTACTCGGCGTGTGGCATGCCACAACGATCACCGGCATCGCTCGACAGCCCTTAAATCGTGCGCTGGTTGAGTACGGGCGCCGATCCATGGGCGACCAGTTGCGAATGACCGCAGACGGTCCGCGATGCCTCGAGGAACAGGACTCTCGGGCTGACGGTAAACCAAAGGTCATTCAGAATCCTGCTCACCTCCGGGTCGTCGTACCGGCTAAATTCGATCCGATCATCCCGGCGGTTCAGTATGATCGACTGATATCGATACTCGATCAGCGGGCTGGCACGCAGCGCGGTAAACCGCGATCGAGAGATCCCGGTAAGAATCCGCTTGGGTCTCGAATTCATGACTTGGGCTGCAGCTGGCCCATGTACCGGCAACCCCACGGCAAGTCGTTTCGCTACACTTGTGGGTTGTACCAGCAGTCGCACGGCGAAAAGTGCGCCCACAACCATGTCGACGGCCTCACTGCCACGCGATTTGTCCTGAGGGCAATTCGCCAGCGACTGCTCGACGGTAATCGGCTGCACAAGTTGCAGGATAAGATCGAAGCCCGAGCACGTGCCGAATTGAACGCACCAGCACAGGATTCGAATCTGGATGCCAAGCGAGCAGAGCTTGCTCAGTTGCTGGGTCAATTGGCAAGAATTCAAAGGAACTTGGCACTTGCGGAATCCGACGAGCTGTTTGGCTCCATTTCTGAGGTATTCGCGGAACTGAAGTCGACTGCGCTGCGCGTGGAGCGAGAAGTGGCGTCTCTCGAACGACTGTCCCAAACGCCATCGTCCGTTGAGACGGAAGTTGCCATTGCGATTGAAATCATCGCCAGGCTTAAGGAGCTGGCAGCAGATGCCAGCAACCTGCCCGCATTAAGTCAGCTCTTTAAGCAGGTCAACGTGCAAGTCTACCTGCGCTTCCTGCCCGTCAAAAAGCGACGTCGGACTGAAAACAAGATGACGGGAGGCGTGCTGACCTGGGGCAATGCCCCATCCCCTATTCAAAAATATCAAGGTCCCACTGGCCGCGGTCAGCTCAGACTGGCAACCGCCCAGCGGACTTACAGACCGGACGCGATCAATGGCTCCGGGAAAACCGACGTTGTTGATTCCGGTGGGAGGGACAGATCGTTAGGAAATGTAAGTCGGGGTGACAGGATTTGAACCTGCAACCTTCTGCACCCCATTCGCCCACTACCAAATCAAGAAATCGGCGTTTTCCCCGATGATTTTTGGTATTGTACACGTCGGAAGGCCATTTGCAAGTCTGACCGTTAGCGCTTTTCCGCGTGGATTTGCGGTATCCTCGTCGAATTCGTGATTGCCAATCCGGTAATTACCGGATTGCTCCGTCGGTAGATGTCCATTCTAGCGAAGTGCTGTTGGTCGTTTTGGCTGTGTCGGGTTAGACAAGGGGATGGCCCAACTCTCCCTCCCTCTCCCCAGCGATACGAGTTGAGCACCTACACCGCTAGAATGGACAGCTACCTCCGTCGCATTTCTCAGGTGACTGAGCCATGCCACGACGGGTAGGCTCTCGCGCGAGAGAATCGGGCCAATTGCGAACGAGACGACGCGACCACCGACCACATGACACCAGCGCACCACGTCCGGGTGTCTTAGCAAGTCCCCACCGTCTGCCGGAATCGATCGCTTGGCGGAAAGCCTTCCTTGTCCATCCTTAGCTGGAGCGCCCCGAGGTATCGAACCATCTCGATCACGCGGGCCCGCATTGCCTGTGCCTGCTCGGGTGTAATGTCAGATTCATCCATCCCCGCAGTCGAGACGGGCGCGGGGCGCGGGTCAAGACGTGAACAGCGTCTGGCGGCTCTCGTCCCACTTCCGATCCTGATACGACGCCAGCTCATCCAACGTCACGCCTGGACTGCGAACATGGTCGGGTCCTTTGCAGGTATGTAGCTGAAGGTGGCCGTTACCAGAATCACGACAACGCCGGCAATAGATACTAGTCGTGATCACCACGGGCGGCAACGATCTGATCCACTGGTATGGTCAGCGGCCGCCGCAGGAAGGCGCCATGTATGGCGCGACGCTCACCCAGGCTCAGCCCTGGATCGTCAATTATGGCCAGCGGCTGGACACGATGTTCGGCCAGATCGAGAGCCGCTTTCCCGGCGGCTGCTTGATCTTTGTCGCCGACATTTACGATCCCTCGGACGGGGCCGGCGATCCGGAGTCGGTGTGGCTGCCGGCGTGGCGCGACTGCATCCTGATCCTGGCGGCCTACAACACCAAACTCCGCGAAGTCGCGACGAAACACTCAGCCGTCCGCGTGGTGCCGGTACACGACGCGTTCCTGGGACACGGCATCCACTGTCGCAAGTTCTGGCGAGCCAATTACCAGGCCGACGACGCGCACTACTGGTACCACGACAACATCGAAGACCCCAACGACCGCGGCTACGACGCTCTGCGACGTGTCTTTTTGCAGGCAATCAGTAGGGAGCGGGGCGCGTTTGCAGACAGATGATCGCAAGCGCGCCGGGCAACGACGACCAAGGGTAGTGGCACGCTCCCACTACCCCGCCAAAAGCCGCGGGCCGCAACCCAAACCGACTTGAGCCGGACTGCTCCCCGCTCATTGATTGCTGGTCGCCTCGGTTCCGGCCTTCGTGCCGAGCGCACCCCAGACGCCGTAGGGGCTCAGTCCGTTGCTGGTGATACGGGGCATTGGCGCGGCAAGATTTCCCGCGTTGATCGTCTCCGCGAAAAATCGCACGGATCCATCGCACATCGCTCCGTTGACGCCACCGGGATGGTAGCTGTCTGGCGGAAAGATGCCTTCTTGCCATTCACCTTGAGCGTTCGCACAGGACGGCGCGTTGGGCGGCAGAATTGTGGTGAAGCCGCAGATCATTGGATAGCCGGATGTCCATGCTTCCCCATCGCGGTGGTGGGACGGCGGGAGGGTTCCAATCAAAGTTCCGTTGGGGCCCTTGGCCTGCATGCAAATGTTCGGAGTGGCCCGAAACGATCCCGCACCGATCATGACGTAGTGCCCGTGAATCTTTCCGTGCGAGCTGGGGGAATACGTCGTGTTCTCGCTGAATGCCAGCGTGTTGCTCGTCCCGTCGAGAATATCCGCCATCGTGTTGCCGCGGCGAAAACCGAATACGCCGCGGTTAAGCTGCGCACCCACGATGCTCGGGTTCCAGGTTCCATCCAGGCCGATCGAAGAATCGCCGCAGTTGACCGCATAGCTGATGGCGGCGGTGTTCGTATCCCACCCGCCGCGCTCCGCCAAGCCGTCCGACGGGCAAAGGTAGCCCGGGATCCTGACGCGGTAGGCGCTATAGTTCCGGAGCGAATGTGGGCCTTGCGGCCGGATCGAGCCCATGCTTCCTTCCACGGCGCCGGCCTGGATCTTGTCGTACAGCGGTTTCTGCTCCATGAACGGCAGGATATAGAAAAACGTGCTGTGACGCTCCCCATTGCTATACCAACTGCCGGGATCCCAACTCGTGTCGGGATTCGTCGTTCCGCCGGCCATCGGTGGAAACGTCTTGTACGTGTCATGGTAGTTGTGCAGCCCCAGGCCAAGCTGCTTCAGATTGTTGGCGCACTGCGAACGGCGGGCCGCCTCGCGGGCGGCCTGGACGGCCGGCAGGAGCAGCGCCACCAGCACCCCAATAATGGCAATCACCACGAGCAATTCCACGAGCGTGAAAGCGCGTCCCGTGCGCTTTTCTGGAAACAGAAGTCGCGCCATAAGTTCACCCCATCGCGTTAGAAAAGAGAAGAATAAGATTGGGTCGGAAGCTGCTTCCGGACCACGTCTGTGCTTTGCAAGAGCGCAGTTTCACCGCGGCGATATCGAACGGTCTTTGCGAACGAAATTGCCGGAAGGGAGATGGGAGCGCAGAATTCCCCCTGCCTTCCAAGAATGCCAACTCGCCATACGACGCCCCACTGTCCATAGGCGATTCCTCCAACTCTTCTCTGTCGGGATGTGATTATCACCCGATGACTGATCGGATTGCAACTCAAAAAAACGAAAAATTGAATAATAACTCCTTGGGGGGATCCACCCCGTCAAGTGTGTCTTGGATGCCGACGACAATTGAAAATCGCCCCGAATTCGGCCCCTTCATCGGTCCACGTTGAGCCCAACGGACTCTGCCTCACTCAGCAGGATCTTCTGGTCGGCGGCCACGTCGGCAACCGATGTCACCGATCCGCTTGGCCAACGGACCTCGACTTTTGTGGCGCGCGCAGCGCTCCCCAGTCCAAAGTGCAGCCACTGGCCGAAGTCGCTCTGGTAGCCGCGGCCGCTGCGGACCTCATCCGTGAAGACGGCGCCATCCGTGTGAACCGTCACGCGGGCGCCAATGCCAGGGCGGTTGCTGGCGCGGCCGACCAGCCGCACGCTGAGCCAGTGGTTTGCCGACGAGGTGTCGTTACGAATGATCGTTGGCCGGTCGCGCGAATTGAGCACGACAATGTCCGCCTTGCCATTCCCGTCCAGATCGCCCACCGCCGCGCCCCGGCTCGAATGAACCGGCGCTAGTCCGTCGCCGCAGGTTGCTGTGACGTTGCGAAAGCGCGCATGGCCCAAGTTTTGCAGCACCATGTTGGCGACGGCAAAGGCCGTCGAACCGGCGCCGCCGCGAAGATGAATGTTGTCATCCAGATGCCCGCAGGCCACGAACAGATCGCGGCGCCCGTCGTTGTCGAAATCGGCAAAGCCGTTGCCCCATTTGACGTGAGGCAATGTGCCCTCGCCGGCCCCTGTCACGCGGGTGGCGTCTTCAAACAGGCCTCCCCCGAGGTTCCGATAGAGCGTGGCGAACTCCCCCGCGAACGTCGTGACATGAAAGTCCACACGGCCGTCGTTATTGAAATCGGCCGCGTCCACTCCCATGTTGGAGAGCGGCTTGCCTGTCAGGTCAACCGCCGTTCCCGCCAGCAGGCCCACCTCGGTGAATTTGCCCGTGCCGTCGTTTTGCCAGAGAAAGTTCGCTTGCTGGTCGTTGGCGACGAACACATCCTGATCGCCGTCGTCGTCGTAATCAGCGGCCACCACGCCCATCCCGTAACCCTTCCGCTGGGCAACGCCGGATTCCCGGCTGACGTCGGAGAAGCTGCCGTCGGCGTTGTTCCGAAACAAGACGGAGCTGGCAGGCTCGTAACGGAGCGGGCTCGGATATGACGGGACCCCCTTATGGATGTGCACCCGATGCTCGTCGAGCAAGTCGTCGATGTAATTGGCGGCAAATAAATCGAGATCGCCGTCGGCATCGACGTCCAAAAACGAGGCGCCCGCCCCGACGTGCTTGCCGATCGCGACCCCGGCCAAGGGGGTCGCATTGCTGAACGTGCCATCACCGTTATTGTGGTAGAGCACATTCGGCCCGAAGTTGCTCACGTAGAGATCGACGAAACCATCGTTATCGTAGTCCGCCGCGCAAACGCCCAGCCCAAAGCCGGGGTCCCCCACATCCGCCTGCTGAGTAACGTCGGTGAACCGCCAGTTGCCGTCGTTGCGGTACAGCGCATTGCGGGGCGACTCGGTGATTTTTGTGCCGGGCAGCGGCGAGCCATTCAGAAAGTAAATGTCCAAGTCGCCGTCCAGATCGCAATCCAGCAGCGCCAGGCCAGCGGTCATGCTTTCCACAATATAGTGCCTCCCCGAACTGCCGTCGGTGTGACGGAATTCGATTCCCGACTCGCCGGTCACGTCTTTAAAAGCCAGCGGACGTTGAGCCAGGGCGTGCGTACAGGCCAGCCACAGGCCCCACGCCAGACATAAGCGACATGCAGCAAGTCGTAACATGTTGCCACCGGTCACGGATTCAGCGTTACTGCGGAGCCTTGCCGACCTCCGCAGGTTGCTGCCTGGCTGCTTGACTGGCCCGCTCCCTCAGCAATGCCAGCAGCTGCCGATACTGGAGATTGTCAGGCGATATGACCGCTGCGCGCTCCAGCGCCGCAATGGCGGCAGAATAGTCACCCATTCGCTCCTGGGCCTCACTTAAGAGCGCCCAATCGGGCGCCGCCCCGGAAAGCTCAGCGGCTTTCTGGGCGTGCTTGACGGCGTGTTCGGGCTCGTTTTTCACGCGCAGATAGAACTCGGCCAGGGCCGTTTGTCCAGCCGCGCTTTCAGGAGCGGCATCGCAGAAATCTTGCAGGACGCGCAAGGCGTCATCGAGACGGCCCATTTGAGCATAGAGGCGCGCCATCTCGACTGGATATGCTACGCTTTCCGGCTCCAAGCGAGCGAGTTCGCGGAGCAAGAGAATCGACTCGAGCGGTTTGTTTTGCTGCACCATCAGCCAGGCCAGGGCTTGCCGGCACGGGAGGTTTCCGGCGTGCAAGCGGGCCGCTCGCCGCCACAATTGCTCCGCCGGACCGGCACGACCCGCAGCGAGATAGACGCTCGCCATTTCTGAGTACAGGCGGGCGATGTCCTCGCCCAATGCCCGGTCGTCGTCGTAAGCTCGCCGCGCGCCGCGCGCCGCACGCTGGCGGTCCGCGCGGAACTCGGTGTACTTCGCTTCGTGCTCTTTGGCCTGCTGCACCTGGCCCAGGCGCACGCATGCAGTGGCTAATCCGAAGTGGGCCGGCGCATGGCGGGGGTCAAGCTCAAGAGCCCTCTCAAACGCCACCTTGGCCCCTGCATCGTCGCGCTTTTGCAAACGGGCCGAGCCTAACTCGGCGTATGCAACCGGGTAGGCCGGCGACGCTTGAGCGGCCCCCTCGAGCACCCCGATTGCTTCATCCACTTCTCCGGACGCCAGAAGCGCCTTTCCCAGCTCGACCTGATGCGCTGCGGTCGCCGGATCGGCCAGAACGGCGCGACGCCAGTGTGCCACTGCCTCGGCGAGCTGGCCGCGCTCGGTGGCGATTTTCGCCAGTCCCGCATGCGCATACGCGTAGTTCTCATTCAGCTCCAGACAGCGCTGCCAGGCTTTCGCCGCTGCGTCAAGATCGGCGAATTCCACGTGAAAGCGGGCCAGCATCTCGTGGGCATCGGCATTCTGCGGGAACCGCTCTGCCAGATCGCTGGCCACTCGCCCGGCTTCGGCGATCAAGTCGGCGCCGGACGAGGGCACAAGCGGTTCGAGCGGCAGCCGTTCTGGACGGCCGGCATCGGGCGCCGGCTCGCCTTTCGACTTGTCAACGGGCTCGGGGGGCAACCCGGGCGCTGCAATCGTCGTTTCAGGTGCACGAAGGAAGGTCTGGTAACCGAGGTACAGGCCCAGCCCGACCACCGCGGCCGCCATCAACCAGTACAAGCCCCGGCACGCGCGAGCCGACCTGTCCTTCAGGTCGGTGGCTCGCGGTCCCTGTTCCGAAGACATATTATCGCCCGCGTCGAATGCGTCAGTTTTCTCTCAGGTAATAACGGCCGCCTTCATGGATTTGAATGAGCCGGCCGGCCGGTACATCGCGGATCACATCGCGAGCACCACCACTCCAACGAATCTCGATTTGATCGACGCGGCGGTGCTCGGCCAGGCCAAAGTGCAGACGCGAGCCAAAATGGCTTTGATAGCCGCGGCCGCTGTGGACCTCGCCCGCCTGAGTCAAGTTTCCCGACTTGACCCGCACGCGGGCCCCCACGCCATCGCGATTCGTGTTCCTGCCGACGACTTCGACTTCGATCCAACCGTGCGCGCTGGTGCGGCGGTTGTCAAGTAGCGTGGGACTGGCCCTCGAATTGAGCACCACGGCGTCCACGTCGCCGTCGTTGTCAAAATCCTCGAAGCAGGCGCCCCGGCCGCTGTACTGGGCACGCACCCTGATACCGCTTGCCCTGGAAACGTCGACGAACCTCCGGCCATCTTGATTCTCGAGCACCTGATTCGGCTGGAGATAAGTCGAATTGTCGTCGAAGTCGTCAAGATTGTCGTGGATATGGCCGTTGACGATGAACAGGTCACGGTCGGCGTCGTTATCGAAATCGACCAGCCCGGCGCCCCAATTCACGCGCTGATATGTACCCATGCCGGCGCCGGTGCGCGGCGTCACGTCCTGAAAGAAGCCGCCGCCCAGGTTCTGGTACAGGACCGTGAGCTGCTTTTGATAGGATGTGTGAAAAATGTCCAGCCGCCCATCGTTATTGAAATCGCCCACGTCGACCCCCATGCTCCCCAGCGAGTGACCTTGGTAGTCGTAAGCGACGCCGACCTGGGCCCCTACGTCTCGAAACGATGCCCCGCCTTCATTCTGGAAGAGGAAGTTCCGGTCAGAATCGTTGGCCACGAAGATATCCGGATCGCCGTCGTCGTCGAAATCCGCGGCAATTGTCCCCATTCCCCACGAAGCCCTGGCCGCGATTCCTGCCGTTTGGCTGATGTCGGCAAAGGTCCCGTCGCCGCTGTTGCGGAACAGTTGGTGCTTCTCGGGAGCAAACTTAAGCGGCCCGGGATAGACTTTCCGCCCGCGAAACAGCGTCGGCGTGTAGTCGGCGTACGAAAACTTGATGTAGTTGGCCACGTACAGGTCCAGATCACCGTCCCCCTCGATGTCCAAAAACGAGGCGCCGGCGCCCACCCGGCTGCCGTCGCTTAGCCCGGACTCGGTTGTCGTTTCGGTAAAGGTGCCGTCGCCGTTGTTTCGGTATAGTGCCTTCGGGCCGAAATTGGTGATAAACACGTCCGGATAGCCGTCTTCGTTGTAGTCGGCGATCGCCACGCCCAGTCCAAAACCCGGGTCCCCCAAACCGCTCTGCTCGGTGACGTCAGTGAATCGCCAGCCGCCATCATTGCGGTACAGGGCGTCTCGCGGCGGGTCCTTTTCGTCGGACTCCTTTTCGGTGGGCCCGCGCAAGGGCGCGCCATTCAGAAAATAGATGTCCAGGTCGCCGTCGCGATCGTAGTCGAAGGTGGCCAGCCCTGACGCCATCGCCTCCATCAGGTAGTGCTCGCCCGAGCTGCCGTCAGTATGCCGGAAGTGAATGCCGCTGGTCTGCGAAACATCGTGGAGTCGGATCGACGTTGGCTGGTCGGCGATCACTTGGGCCGCCATGGCCAGTGCCGCCACCAGGCTCCACGCACATCGCCGCATCACGCACGACGTTTGCCGCTCCGACATGCGCCGCAGGGGATTACTGGAATCGCTGAATGATTTCATGGGCCTGGCGACATCGCGGATCGTCGGGATTCAGCTCGATCGCCTTTTTACATGCCGCGATCGCCTGGTTCGGCTGCTGCAGTTTTGAATAGAGCCAACCGAGATTCAACCACTGTTCGAGCTGCTGGGGCGCGATCTGCACGATCCGCTCGCCCACTTCCGCGGCTTCCGCATCCGCGCCGCGCTCCTGCAGGCTCCGCTGAAGTTGCTCGAGGTGCGACGTGCTGGCCGGCTGCAACAACACTGCGCGCAACAGATGGTCCTCGGCCCGCCGCGCGTCGCCGTGCGCAGTCCGAACTCGGGCGGCGTCGGCATACGTTTGAGCCGCCACGCGCCAGGCGAATCGCGGATCTCCCGCTTGGGCATCTTCGTTGTTTTTGGTACGCCTCGCGTCGTCCAGCTTGCGAAACTTCTCGGCATAGAACTCGGCCTTTTGCGTGTCCCCCAGGCCCGCATGCGACCGCGCCAGGCCGTACAACGCGTCCCTTAGCGTGGGCAGGGATTCGACCGCCACCTCGAAACACTGCGCCGCGCGATCGAACTGTTGCGCTTGCAAATGGGCCTGGCCCAACATCTCCCAGGCCTCCACGGAGGTGCGCTGGGTCGTGACATGCTGCTCGAGGATCAGAACCGCATCCTCCGCCCGGCCGGCGAGCAGCAGGTTCTTTGCCAAAAGCACGGGAACGCGGGGGTCGTCGCCGTCCAATCGGGCCACGTCTTGATAGCGCTCGATCGCTTCCTCGTACTCGCCGCGGTCGGTCGCCACCAAGCCCAGCCCGAAAAATGCGTCGGGATAATCGGGATCCAGATCCAAGCACTCGCGCCACAAGCGGACCGCCGCGTCGGTCTCAATCAGCAAGTAGTGACGGCGGGCCTGGACGTTGAGAGCTTGAGCATCGCCCGGGTAGTCCGTGACGAGTTCGGCGGCGGTGCGCTGGGCCAGCGCCAGAAGCTGCTCCTGCGAGGCGCTGGGCTGAAATTCCGGCTCATCGATCGACGTCTGGAGCAATCCAGGCCGCAGCGCGCCGGCAACCTGGTTCGACCGGCGAAGGTAGAATGCCGTCGCGACAGCGGCCCCCAGCAGGGCCACCAGGACCCAGAATCGAGCGCGAGGCAATTTCGTGATCACCTGAGCCGCGACTACTTGTCGGTGACTTCAAAATCGAATTTGTTGTCGCCCCCGGACTTGACCTCTGCCGTAAACCCGGAGGTCTGCGGATTGGCGAATTTCGCTGCGATCTCGTTTCGGGTGTCGACCGGGGCAAGCTTCTCGGGAGTAAGGACATTCTGTCCTTGGGCTTCCATGGCCTTGTAAATCGCGTCGACATCCGCTGGCGTCGCCTCGGTGCCGCCTGTTACGCTGGGCGGCGCCGCGCCAGCAAACTTGGTGACGGTCACCTGGTACGATCCCGGAAGCGCTCCATCGCCATTGATGAACGTGGTCAGCTTATATTCGCCGGAGGCATCCGTCGTTCCCGACGCAGCTTTTCCGGCCGCCGATGTGGACCTAAATGCGACAAGCGCTCCAGAAACCGGCTGTCCTCCCTTGGTGACTTTCCCGCTGACTCCAACCGTGCCGGATGAACCCGACGTGCAACCCAGTAGCAGGCCGGCGAGGCACAACCACAATCCACACCAAACCCGGAAGGACTTGTTCATAGATCACCCAAGCAAAGAACTCGACCGTAATCCAAGATCCCGGCGGGGAGGGGCAAGCCCTAATCCGCATTATCGCGAGCTGCGATCGTGCTGTCAAACACCAGAACATCGCGCGGGTCTCGATGCCGGGCCGCGGAGCGGTACAATCGCTTTCATCACGGAGAAATCTGATGAGCGAGTCGACCCCGATCGTAGATGCGCAGCCACCCAGGCCGACCTCCGCAGCAACGGACGCCCTTCACGGAACCAGCTTCCGCTGGGCGATCCCCATTTTGATGGTGCTGGGAGGACTGGCGGGCGCTGCCGGCTCGCAAGTGATTTTCCAGGTGCGTGAGCTGTTTCAAATCTCGCCGGAGCGCCTGGGAATGCCGCCGCGGCCGCCCCAGATCGAGCGCGAAATGCTGCTCTACGCCGTCGCCAACCATGCCCTTGGGTTCGGTGTTTTGGGCCTGTTGATTTGCGGCGGG
>JAKEIB010000005.1 GCA_022614705.1 Planctomycetota bacterium
ACGTCGAATAGGCGCCTACGCTCATGGCGCGCGCCTTGTCCCATGATATTATGTACTTGTCCAGGCCAATGTTGCAGATTTATTGCGATGGGCCATATATCGGGGGGCGCTAAAAGTCAAGCAGGTGGTCAAAAGGTTTGCGAAATTCCACGAGAATTACGGCAATTCGGAGATCGATGTTCGCTGATGAGATTCCTCGGAGAACCTCGGAATGACGTGGTGCGGCCGGCCAATGCACCCTCACCTCGGGCGCGAGCAAAGGGGACAGGCACAATTTGCTGCGAAGACTCCGCAAAATGAGCCAGTCCCCAACGAGCTACTTGGCGGCGAACTCGTCGAATGCGGCGTTGATGCTCGTGCGGTTCGTCGTGCCGCGGTGCAGCAGCACGCGATAGCGCAGCGTGAGCGAGTCGCCCTTCTTGATCGTCACCGGACCTTGGTCATTGAGCTCTGGCTTTGGGAAGTCTTGCTGGCCGAAGGGGTTGGCGGTGAACAGGCCGTAGGTGCGGACGTGCCAGCGCGGCTCAGGGCGGAAGCTTTTGGGGTGGCTATAAATGGCGATGCCGAGAGTTTCACTGTGGCTGGGGTCGGTGACCCCGGTTGCGGCGGCGGCAGCAGCATTTGCATTACGGCCGGGGTCAGAGACCCCAGCTACAGTCGTAACCGGCCCCGTGTAGTTGACCCATTTGGCGGGCATGCCCCAGGCGGCTTCGTCGGTTTGGCCTTCGCTATTGACGATTCGGCCGCCGAGCTTGGCGTCGACGCGCATCGGGTCGGCCACGCGCACGGCGAACGTGCCTTCTTTGGTGTCGCCGAACGTCACGTCGCCGTCGGTGGCTTTGATCGTAATCGTGAAGTCGATCCAGCGGTCCCTGTTGGGCCGCGTGCCGAATACAAGAACTCGCTCGTCCTCGCAAATCCGTTTGTCGCCGTCCATCCAATCGTTGCGCGTAATAATTCGTGCGGTCGAACCGGTGTTCGCGATTTCCTTGAACTCGCGATGGGCGATGTGCGGACCGTTGTGGCCGGGGTCTGAGACCCCGGCTACAGCACGACCGGGGTCGGAGACCCCGGCTACAGAGTTGACGTTTGCCTTCCAGAAATCGGCGCCGTTAACCTTGTCGTGCGTGAACCAGATCGATTGATGGTGCGGATGGTCGTCGGTTTCCTTCTCGCCGTTGCGCGGCGGACCAACCGGCCACGAGCGCGTCATCTGTTTGCCCGTCGGTCCGATCACGGGCCACAACGCGGGCGATTGGCCCGCCTTCATGAGATACTCCGTGAACAACTCGCCGTCTATTTTAACCACGACTCCGCGCTCGCTACGTTCGGCTGCGACTTCGGCGCGCACCATGCCGCGAATCATGAGCAAACATCCCAGAGCTGCGAACGGAATTGACGCGGCACGCATAGGAGTCTTAACCACGAAGGCACGAAGGACACTAAGACAAGCCATTATTTGGACAGGACTAACAGGAATCTATTTCAATCAAGAACCTGTCGATCCGGTAAGTCCTGTCAAAAGATCCATCGTGACCTTCGTGCCTTCGTGGTTCAAAAAAATCAAGCGACTTCCGGCACGGCAAATGGCCGGCGACCTTCGCGGCGCAACAGTTCGTTGGCGGCGTCGTTGTTGGTGAATCGTTCGGTGGCCGGGTCCATTTCCAACAGTGCGCCCTGCGTGACCACTGGCTCATCGACGTTCACCTCATTGGCCCGCAGATGGGCAAACATCCGCTCGACCGAATCGCGGAGCCGCTCGTTGGGACCGACCGACTCCAAGATTTCACGTGCCGTGCGCGGCTCGCCCAATTGATGGGAAATGTTGCCCGTATGGCACAAAGCGCTCGACAAATGGCCATCGAGCACGTCGGCAGTGAGATGGTCGCGCTTGCGCGATCGAACGGCGTCGACAAAGTTGGCGAAATGGTTGCCGTCGCCGTGCCACGATTCGATCTCCTCGCCGTCGCGCCCGAAGGCCTGCACGAGATCGTACTGGCTCGTGGACAACACGTGGCCGTCGTCGCATTGCACGACGACACCGACCTGCGACCCACGGAGTTTGTCCATCGAGCCGCCCCAATCCGATTGCGCCGCTTTCGACCGGGGCAGGCCGCGCGTTTCGAAAATGATCGGCGCGTCGGCGTAATCGTGCAACACGACTTGCGTGTTGGCCGAGTTGCCGGCGTCCTCGTATCCGAGCCGGCCGCCGAAGCTCACGACGCGCGGCGACAGCTCCGCGGCGCCGTGAAACCAGCGGGCGATGTCCATCTGGTGGATGCCCTGGTTGCCCATGTCGCCGTTGCCCGTGTTGTAGTCCCAGTGCCAATCGTAATGCAAGTTCGGCCGATACAAGTCGACCTTCGCTGCCGGTCCGCACCACAGCTCGTAGTCGAGGTGCTTGGGGATCGCGAGCGGACGATCGATCTTGCCGATACTCGGCCGCGGTTTGTAACACGTGCCGATGATGTACTGAATCTTTCCGAGTTTGCCGCTGCGCACAAACTCGACGGCCTGCTGAATCGAGCGATGCGATCGAGCCTGCGTTCCGCATTGGATGATGCGATTGTAGCGCTTCGACGCGTTGGCGAGCTGCCGCCCTTCCCATACGCAGTGGCTCACCGGCTTTTCGACGTACACATCCTTGCCGGCCTGCGCGGCGAGAATGCCGATCAACGAGTGCGTGTGATTCGGCGTGGCGATCGAAATGGCGTCGATGTCGTCGCGATCCAAGAGCTTGCGAAAGTCGACGACGCGATCCAGCTTTCGCCCTTCGCTCTTCTCAAATTCTTCGGCCACATTGTTGAGCACCCTCTCATCGCAATCGCACAGTGCAACCAGATGATCCTTGAGTCCGTCGATGTGGTTCATGCCGCGACCGTTGAAGCCAACCACGGCGATGCGGACCTGGCTGTTGACGTCGGCCCGGGCAATGCGAGGCAGCACCGCGCAAGCCGCGGCGGCGCCGGCTGCTTGCTTCAAGAACACGCGACGAGTTTGTTTGGTCATTGGAGTCTCCTAGAACTAGCGACGGCGCGAGTCATTCTGAGCGAAGCGGAGCGAAGAATCTCATGGGAAAGACGTGGATCCTTCGGTCGCCGAGCCTCCCTCAGGATGACAGGCTGCGGGTAGGGCAATGGCTTGGTCAGGGATTGGAACCGGTGCTGGACACATTGTAACAACCGTTAGGTCACGTTGTCAGCAGGTGGCTCGGTGCTGCGTGGCGACGCTAATTCTATTGAAGGGCTGCCAGTTGGAGCACCGGCGTCGGGCGGGCCCGTGATCAGCCGAGCCGAACGGTCGTAAGTCACGTAATTCCAGCCCCATTGAATAAACACAAGCAGTCGATTTCGAAAGCTAACCAGGTTCATCAGATGGACAACGAGCCACAGCATCCAGGCGACAAACCCGCTGAAACGCAGTTTGCCAAAATCGGCCACGGCGGCCGAGCGGCCGATCGTTGCCATGTTGCCGAGCTCGCGATAGTGGAACGTCGGAATCGAGCGACCGCGAAGACGATTGGTAATCAATTTCGCCACGAAGCGGCCTTGCTGAATGGCGACCGGCGCGACGCCCGGCAACGGCTGACCCGTCTGATGGGAGTAATTGGCCATGTCGCCGAGCACGAAGATTTCGGGGTGGTTCGGCAGCGACAAGTCGCGTTCGACGATAAGCCGCCCGGCACGGTCGATGGTCGCGCCGGTCGCCGCGGCCAAGCTTTTCGCCAACGGCGATGCTTCAACACCTGCGGCCCACACCACGGTCTGCGTGGGTAGCCGCTCGCTGCCGCCACCCCAATTCACGACGACGTGGTCGGCTGCGACGTCGGCCACCATCGTCCTGGTACGCACCGTGACGCCCAGTCGTTCGAGAGATCGCTGTGCCTTCTCGGAAAGATCGGACGGATACGAGCTGAGCACGCGCTCGCCGGCTTCGACCAGCACAATCTGTGCATCGGCCGGATCGATGTGCCGGAATTCGTGCTTGAGACTATGCCGCGCGATCTCAGCCAGTGCGCCGGCCATTTCCACACCCGTCGGCCCGCCGCCCACAATTACGAACGTGAGCAACATCCGGCGACGCACAATGTCCGTCTCGCGCTCGGCCAGCTCGAACGCAATAAGCAGCCGGCGGCGTATTTCCGTTGCATTCTCGATCGTTTTCAATCCGGGCGCGAGCTGTTCCCATTCGGGGTGGCCAAAGTAGCTGTAATGCGCGCCGGCGGCCACGATCAATGTGTCGTAAGTCAGCGCTGCGCCGTCGACGAGCACACGTCGCCCGGTAACGTCGATACTTTGCACCTCGCCCAACAGCACTTCGCAATTAGCCTGCCGCTCGACAATCCATCGCAGCGGCGCGGCGATGTTCGCCGGCGACAACACGCCGGTCGCCACTTGATACAGCAGCGGCTGAAACAAGTGAAAATTGCGCCGATCGACAAGCGTCACCTGCACGGCGGCGCGCCGCAGACGCCGGGCGGCATTCAATCCGGCAAATCCGCCACCGATAATGACAACGCGATGCAAGTGAACCGGGGACTCTGTTCTTGAAGTCGTCACTCACCCGCCCCCGTTACCCTCAGTCTTCCGTCCCGGAGGGACGTCACGAAAATAGCCCAGCGATTTATCGCTGGGAAGTTTTGATGTGAACCCAGGCACGTCCCGTAGGGACGGCTGAAACTTTGGAACCCTTCAATCGTCCCTACGGGACTTGCAATGGCATCATCATTTAGTACCCAGCGATAAATCGCTGGGCTATTTTCGATTGTCCCTACGGGACACAGCTCGTTCGGACGGTAACTGGCGGGCTGACGACAGCTCCCTGCTCGACGCTACTCCGGCAGCGGCTGGTCCTTCGTTTCCGGCGCGAAAGGCAGCGCCATGATGCCAATCAGGAACACGCTGCACATTACCATAGCCGCCGGGCGCATCGGTTCGACGTAATCGCTGAATACCTCGCTACGCAGTTTTCCCAGGGCCGTCGGCCCGATGGCGGCCACAAATCGGCCCACGTTGTAACAAAACGACGTGCCCGTGCTCCGCAAGTGCGTCGGAAAGAGTTCGGGAAAATACACGGCGTACCCGCCGAACAAAGCCAATTGGCAAAAGCCCATCAGCGGTAGCATCCAAAACACGTCGCGCGGTTCGTGCAGTTTCCAGAATACTAGCAGCGTGCTCGCCATCGCGACGAGAAACGCGATGAGAAATGCCGGCCTACGCCCGAGCTTTTGGGCAACCAGTGCGAAAGCATAGATACCAAAGAATGCGCCACCGTTGACCATTAATGAGGCGATGCCCTTCCACCAGGTAATTTGGCCGCCGATCTCAGCCGGCGACATGCCGGATTCCTGCAAAGACTTGCGAAACACCAAGTCGATAAGGTCTGGAAAAAAGAAGCCGATGCCCCACAGACCGATCACTCCCGACGAAGCGAGGATCAGACCGACGATCGCGTTCTTCCGCCAGCGCGGATCGCCGAACAGCTCAGCGTACGAGCCGGCTTGTCGCGCCACGGCGTCCTCGTGAACCGCTCGTTCCCAGCGCTCTGGCTCCTTCAGCCGTCGGCGAATGACAATCACTAACAGCGCGGGTAGCACCCCAATGAGAAACATGATTCGCCAGGCGTTCAGCTCCGTGCCGAACACCATGAGCTTTTCAAACGCTCCACCCTGCTCCAAGTGTCCTAGAGTCATGCTGATAACGGCCGCGGTCATGTTGCCGACCGCAGACAGGGCTTGCAGCAGTCCGAGTGCATACGGCCGGGCCCGGGCCGGCATGACTTCGGCTACCAGCGCGACGCCGACGGCGAACTCGCCCCCGACGCCCAGCCCCGTCAAAAAGCGATACACGGCAAAATCCCAAAAACCTGTGGAGAATGCGCTGCAGCCAGTGAAGAGAGAGTAGACGAGGATGGTGAGCATCATCGTTTTGGCACGGCCGATACGGTCGCCGACGACGCCGAAAATAATGCCGCCAGTGGCCCAGCCCAGGAGGAAGATCGACGTGGCGTAGCCGCTGTATTCGGCAATCATCCCCTTCAGGTCCTTGCCCGGTGGGGGGACGACGTCGCCCAGCAGTTGACGCATGGCGTCGATACGTGCCAACAGAAACAATTGCTGGTCCATCGTGTCGAAGAGCCAGCCCGACGCGGCCACGATCAGCACGAACCAGTGGTAGCGGTTGAGCTCACGGTACCAGCGATACGGCGCCGCGTTGATGTCTTGCATATCTTGTGGGCCTTCATTCAGAAACCATGTCGTGCTTCGGCTCGGGTAAAAAGCACGACATGATGAGGTTAATCAGTATCAGCGCGAAGGCGACTCCGCCCGCGACGAGCGCCGTCTTGGCGAACGGCGTCGGACCGGCGATCAGCGGCAGCAGGGCGATGCGCTGCGTGACGTAGGCGAAAGGCGTTCCGATCATTCGGCCGCCGATGTTCGCGGCAAAACTTTCGCCGGTGCCGCGCAGGTGCGTCGGGTACACGTGCGGCAAATAATTGCCCCAAAAGCTGAATTGGGCAACCGTGAAGAAACCGGCCAGGGCAATGCCGATTCCTAACAACGAGAAGCTGATGTGATGGAACCCCGGTAGCCAGCTCATATCGAAACTGAAGAACACGGTTTCCTGGCCGCGCGCAAATCCCCAAAACACCAGCGGAAAGACCATGAGACTCGGAATGAGGAACATTCGCAATAGCGTGCGACGGCTGGCAACGTGCGCCACGAGTAGCGCTAGCGCGAATCGACCCAAGAGACCGCCGGTCTCTTGCGCTTTGGTGTAATTTGCGATCGTCTCCTGCGTCGTTTTCGCGGCCAAGGCTTTGGCTTCTGCTTCGGGTTTGCCGCTGGTCGCCGCCTGCACTCTTTCGCGCACTTTGTCGATGCCGGGCACGATCTGCGGCAGCTGCTGAATCGCGCCGAACGCGACGCCGTAGCTGCACGCGACCATGATCGTCGTGACGATCGTGGTGCGGCGAAGGTCGGGCGAGAATACGGCGCCGATGCTTGGCCGATGGAGCGTGCCGGCCGCGCGCTTGGCTGCCCATTTGGGCGACTCGGGCAAAAACGGCCGAATAATAATGAGAGGTATCGCGGGGATCAGCCCGCTCATCAGCGTGTAGCGCCAAATCGGCGGCTGATTGGCCGCAGGAAGATCGCCGATGATCGGGTGCAGAAACTCCGGTATCGAAAGCGCCGGCAAGTGCATCACGTACTGCGCGATGAGACCGTTCACCACGGCCACGAGCAATCCGCCGATCGACGAAAATGCCTGCGTGTAGCCCAACACCTTTTCGCGCTGCACGCGATCGTCGAACAGCTCGGCCAGCCAGGCCACCGCGGCCACGAATTCCACGCACACGCCGATGAACGTCGTGGTGCGCAGTATGAGCAGCATGGTGAGGCTCGTCGAAAAGCCGGCGAAGAACGCCGAGAACGCGTAGAGCAGAATGCTCCAAGTCAGCACTCGTCGTCGGCCAAACCGGTCGGTCAGGTAGCCGCCGAGCAATCCGAAGATTCCGCCGCACAAAGCGGGGACGTAAAACAAGAGGCCGAACCAGAACGCGAACCCGTCGGAGCCGCGCGTCAGTCCGCCGAGCTCCAGCAGCGCCGGGCCGATCACAAGCGGCAACATCAACAGTTCGTAGATATCGAACGCGAAGCCGATCGCCGCGATGACGCACACGGTCCATTGGACGGCAGTCAAACGATCGGAGTTCGCCATGAATCGCCTGCTCGGGAGGGCGTATCGACGGCCGCGGACAGGCCCGCGGCAAAAATGCGAATCGGCATCTTAACAGAATGCGCTGCCGCGGCGTAGGGTGTCGTCACGTGGTCGCGTCTCTCCGAGACGCGAATTTCGAGTCTCGGAGAGACTCGTCCACAGTTCGCTCACCCAATGATCACCCGCGGTTGCTTCTTGGAATCGGGTTCGGCTTTGAGAATCAGCTCGCGCACCAGCCAGGGGACGTTGCCTTCGCCGAAGAGCAAGAAGCTCAAATTGGCGGCGAGCGGGCTTTCGCCGGACCAGCCGAAATGGATTTCCGGCGGCTTTCCGGTTTTCGACAGCTCCAGCGCCACCGTGGCAATGGCATGCGCGACCGATGCGCAGCGCGTGAGCTTGAGCACGAAACGCTCCTCTTCCTCTGTGACTTCGATCACCGGGTTGTGGTGAAACTCGCTCGGGTCGCCGACGGTCGCCTCGACGAACACAATCGGCGTTTTCGCCCCCAGGCGGTGAACTCGCCGAATCCGCTCATCTTTCTCGATGATCGTGTGATGCCCGGGCCGATGCGGAACGAGCACCGGGAACTCCAGGTGCCGCAGCGCGTCCCACAGGAACCGCGAATGGTCGTCGACAAACTCGAACTTTTCGAATCGCAGCTCCGTGCTACGTCGCGTCCGCGAAATCATCGAGAAGACAATCACCGAAACGATGAACGCCCCGGCAATCTTCATGCCCTCGGGCTTTTCGACGATCACCGCGATCGTGGTGTAAAGAAAGATGAGCGAGATAACCAGGTAGCGCCACGACAGCCGCCTGTGCCACGGTCCGCGACGGCGACGCCAATCGATGATCGTCACCACAAAGCAATTGTTGCAGATCAGCACCAGCACGCCCGTCGCATACGCGCCGGCCTGCGATTCGACGCTGGCGTCGAAGAACCACGAGACGAATAGGTTGATACCCGTGAATACGAGCACGAGAATCCGAATCGCTTCGGCCCACCGCGGCGCCATGCCGTATCGCGGCAAGTATCTCGGCACCAGGTTGAGCAGCGCCGACATGGCACTCGCCCCGGCGAACCACAAAATCGCGACCGTGCTGGCGTCGTAAATCGTGCCGAAGGCCGTACCGAACATCGGATTGATCTTGGCCGCCGATTCACCGTGGGCCAGGTAGGCCAGCGCCCGGTTCGCAGCAGCGCCGCCTTCCTGAAGGTCCGCGGGGCGAATAAGCGTCGTCGTTACGAGCGATGACGTCAACAGGAAGAACGACATCGTCACGGCGGCCGTGGTAAGCAGCTTCTTGGTGCCGCGGATGCGCCCGAGCGGCTTGCGCTCGCGATCGTCCGCATCGCCGCGCACCAGCGGCATCACCGCGATGCCCGTCTCGAAGCCGCTCAGTCCCAACGCGAGTTTGGGAAACAGCACCAGGCAGATGATCGCGATGGAAAACGCGTCCCGGCCGGCAATCGGAGCGTGTTCTAAGTACCAGTTGCCCGTGATGACGTTCTCGTACCACGCGGTCAGCATGCTCGGATGGGTCGCCAGATAAGTCAGGCCGCTCAGGATTACGATCAGATTGAGCGCGAGGTAGACGGTGACGATGGTGACGGCGACCGCGATCACCTCTCGAAAGCCGCGCAGGAATAGTCCGCCCAGCAGCACCAGCAGCGCCATGGTCACAAACATCTGATGCTGGAGTAAGGCCGGCGCATCTTCCCAATAGGGGTTGTGAATGAGATGCTCGGCGGCGTCGGCGGCGGAGAGCGTTTGCGTGAGGACAAAGTCGGTGGCCGCAAATCCGAGCAGCACCAGCACAACGAACTTCGACGTCCAGCCGCCCAAGATCCGCTCGGTCAATGCGACGGAGCCTTGCCCATGCGGCGATTTCTCCGAAATTCGGCGAAACACGGGCAGTGCGCCGAATAGCGTTAGCGCCACGAGCACGATCGTCGCCAGCGGCGCGAGCATACCCACGGCGTCGAACGCGATCGACGGCTGATAGGCCAGCGTGCTGAAGTAGTCGACGCCCGTCAGGCACATTACCCACAGCCAGAAGCTCTGATGCGCGGGCGGCTGGATGACGGACGTCGATGGAGTGACGAGCCGTGCATCGACGGGCGGCGCGGCGGTGCTGGCCTCTGGTGCGGGAATCTCCGCCAGCGGCTTTTCCGCGCCAACTTGGGGCGAGTTCATTTCGATTTGCCTTCGCGAGCGTTCGCCGCCTGGCTACGAAATCGCTCCGCATGCCGTAGAAGCCGGATCTTGGCCGGCTTACTGCGCCGCTTGCGTGAAAGCCGCTCGTACTTGTCCGCGAGCGCGGTTTTCACTTCGACGATATTTTCAGTTTGTGATTTCTTGGTCACGAGTGTTGTTCCTTCTACCCGTATGTCAGGCTTTCTAGCCTGACTTCTGATTTCATGTCAGGCTGGAAAGCCTAACCTACTCAGTCCATGAACTCCGCGAATTTTTGTTCCAACGCGCGCAATCCAACGCGCAAGAAGTCGACGTCGCCGAAGATACTGAAAAACTGACAACCCAGCTCTCGGCATTTGCGGGCGTGTTCCACGTCGCGCGGCAACGTTCCCCAAGCTTTGCCCGCTTTCTTGGTTGCCGCGCCCACGCGCTGGAGCGCGTCGACGCACTTCGGGTGTAAAAACTCGCCCGGCACGCCTAGCGTGACCGATAAGTCGGCTGGCCCGACGAATAGCCAGTCCACGCCTTTCGTGGCCGCGATCTCGTCGATGATTTCGACGGATTCCGGCGTTTCGATTTGAATCGCCAGCCAGCGGTCGCGATTGGCGCTCGCGACTTGCGTGGCCATATCGATTTCGCCGAACCGGCACTCAACATTGGCCCCAAAAAACCCGCGCTTTCCAACCGGCGGATATTTTGCCCACTCCACAGCTTGTTCAACTTCGGCCAGCGTGCGGACTTGCGCGATCATCACGCCGCTGCAGCCGGCTTCGTACGGACGCATGACCGTGGCGTAATCCGTGGGCGCCACGCGGGCGAACACGTCCTTCCCGGCGGCCCGGCAGGCCATCGCCATCAGCTCCAGCTGGGCGTGCGGAATCGCGGCGTGTTCCTGATCGATCCACACGCCGTGCATGTTGCCCAACGTCGCGGCCAACTCCAGCGACTTCGGCGTTGAGTACCCAATGACGTGCATCGCTCGCACGATCTTGCCCGACGACAGTCGCTCCTTGATGATGCTTGGCATTGCTTTGTAGGTTAGCCTTTCCAGGTCGCCACGGCGACTCGCTGCGGCGAGCTGACCGGTGAACGCGTCAGGCTGGAAAGCCTAACGTACGGATGGAAAGCAGAATGTTGACACAAGATACGCTTGTACGCAAGTCAACGCGATCGCGGCGAAAGGCGCAAAAGAATGCGCGATAACGGTTTCAGACGGTTTTTCGCCGGATCGATGAACAACGACGACGCAGTCGGGCAATGCAAGCCAAGCCGCCAAGAACGAGCGCGACGGCCGACGGCTCCGGCACGGAGGAATTCGACAATCCGCCGGCCCCGCCTCCGCTGCCGCCCGCGGTGTTGCCGAGATTTTTCTTCCAGATCAAATAGTCGGCGTCATTGATTTGCAAGTCTCCGTTGCCATCGGCCCCTGCGTAAGCCGTCGCGACGCTCGTGTTGCGAGTCTTCCGCCAGAGAACGTAATCGGCCGTATCCACGATGCCATCGCGGTTAAAATCGCCCGTGTTCACCGTGAGGATGAATGCCGTGTTGGTCTTGCTGATACCCCAGACCATTCCCGCGTCCAACTCAAACAGATTGATGTTGTTGAAGCTCCCGGAGATTAGGCCCGCCGTCAAAATCGTGAACGTGTAGAGAGTTTCCGATGGTGCTGCCGTAGCGGGCAGCGCGGGATTGTAGCCAAGCGTCGTAACGTTGAGATCGCCACCCAAAAGCGCGCCGCCGGTAGCAACGATCCGATCGTAGGTCGTGTCGGCCGTCGTGCCATTAATCTGAATCTCCAACGATGCGCCAGGGTCTTGGCGGAACGAATCCACCGTAATTGATCCTAACTGTAGACCCGGCGCTAGCGTGCCGAGGTTAATCAGAGGCCGCGTGAGATTGGTCCCCTCGCGTATGCCGAGTTCACGTCCAACGCCGACGGTCAATGCGCCGGTTCCTGTAAAGAGCGTACCGGTATCGACAAACGCATCGCGCGCAGAAAACGTCAATCCACCGGCGGGCACAGTAGTCGTCAAACCGCTGCCTAAGTAATCGATCCGCTCGGCATCCTGAAGAACTACGAGCAGGTCGGACTGCTGGCCATCGAGGAAAGGTACGCCATCTGAGCCTGGCGGATTAGCTGTATAGTTAAAAAAGGGCCCTCCGTCGCGCTGGCCGTCGTTGTTGGTGTCGGGATTCAGGTTGGTAATGTAGATAGGCGGCCCAGCATTGAACGCGTCGAACATAGCCATACCGTCACCTGCGACGCGCGCAAAAACCGTAAATCCGCCGTCGATGCCATCCAGAAAGGCATTGTTATTCAAGTTGACGAACCATTGGTTCGTGGCGCTATTCGGACTCCCTCCGACCCGCGCCATCGCAATCGTCCCCTTTACATTCGAACGCGTCGTCCCAACGCTATATTCGTTCACGACGGTCGGATTCGCCGTGGCGGGATTGCCGTCCAAATCCACCGTCGCAGTGGGATCGAGTGAGACATAAACCGGCGGCGGCTCGTCAACGAATACCGGATAGAAGCCACCGCCTTGAATCACGAAATCCTCTGCAAGACGGTGCATGATCGTGCCGTCATACTTGTCACCGTTCACATATTGCATGAAGTTTGCCTGAGTCAGCGGTTTGTCGTCGAAAAGCTCGATGAACGCCGTATCGCGCGAGCGGGAGGCCATAGTCAGATTATAGTCCAGCCGCACGAATTGGCTGGCGCTGGCTTGAAGCGCGTGCAGAGTCGAAACGGCGCCGACGGCCGCAATGAGAAAGTGCCCAAGCACGCCTATAGAAGCGCGGAGATCCCCCAAACGCATGCGCATCGCTCTTCTTTACTGCTCCAATCGGTGGTCGGTCTGAGAAAACGTCGGCGCGGCCACTTGCCCATTCCATTTAGCGTACACGTGCCGTGCAAAACTGTCCAATCGCCCCCTCCCGGCACAACCCGTTCATCCGCTAGAATGGGCCGTTCTAAAGAACGTGGTTCCGCTCCAATCGTTGGAAAGTTGGGACCGCCAGCCTAATTTGACGTCGTTGTGATTTGAACAGGAGGACACAGAGATAACAGAATAAGGTCGTCTGCGTCACTCTGTTTCCTCTGTTTCCTCCTGTTCGAATTATTTCCACCACGGAAACACTCGCTCGCGCTTTTACAACCACAGGTGAACTACGATGCCCGCCGCATTTCCCGAAGTCGAACGCATCCGCTACGAAGGCCCCCAGTCGAAGAACCCGCTCGCGTTTCACCACTATAACGCCGACGAGAAGGTCGGCGGCAAGACGATGCGCGACCATCTGCAGTTCAGCGTCGTGTATTGGCACACGTTCCGGGGAACCGGCGCCGACCCGTTCGGCCCCGGCTGCGCCGTGCGCCCCTGGGAAGACGGCACCGACTCGGTTGAAAACGCTCAAAAGCGCGCTCGCGTGGCCTTCGAGTTCATGGAGAAGCTCGGCAACCCGTTCTACGCGTTCCACGATCGCGACGTCGCCCCGGAAGGCGCGAACCTGGCCGAGACGAATCGCAACCTCGACGCCGTCGTCAAAGTGCTCAAAGAGGAGCAGAAGCGGACCGGCATCGGCCTGCTCTGGGGCACGGCCAACCTCTTCAGCAACCGCCGCTACATGCACGGCGCGGCCACTAGCCCGAATGCCGAGGCATTCGCCTTCGCGGCAGCGCAGGTGAAGAAGGCCCTCGAAGTCACCAAGGAACTCGGTGGCCAGGGCTACACGTTCTGGGGCGGCCGCGAGGGTTATCAGAATCTATGGAACACCAACATGAAACGCGAGCTGGAACACCTGGCCCGCTTCCTGCACATGGCCGTCGATTACGCCAAGGAAATCGGCTTCACCGGCCAGTTCTACATTGAGCCCAAGCCGAAGGAACCGACCAAGCACCAGTACGATGCCGACGCGGCCGCGTGCTGCAACTTCCTCCGCGAGTACGATCTCATCGACCACCTCAAGCTCAACCTCGAAACGAACCACGCCACTCTTGCCGGCCACACGATCCAACACGAGATGGAAGTCGCCGGCAGCGCGGGCGTTTTAGGCTCGATCGATGCCAACACGGGCGACATGCTGCTCGGCTGGGACACCGACCAGTTCCCCACCGACATCTACCTCACCACGCAGTGCATGTACACGCTGCTCAAATACGGCGGCTTCACCAAGGGCGGCGTCAACTTCGACGCCAAGGTCCGCCGCGAAAGCTTTGAGCCGATCGACCTGTTCCACGCCCACATCGGCGGCATGGACGCCTTCGCCCGCGGCCTCAAGATCGCCCACGCCATGCTCGCCGATGGCAAGCTCGAAGAACTCCTCCGCGACCGCTACTCAAGTTGGGACAACGGCCTGGGCAAAGAAATCGAGTCCGGCAAACACGGCTTCGCCTCGCTCGAAAAAGTCATGCTCGAAAAAGGCGACGCCGCCCCCAACAAAAGCGGCCGGCAGGAGATGATTGAGAATCTCATTAATACGTATCTATAGGGTCTATAGGGGACAAGACCGGCCGCGTGCTGCCGTATCACGGCCATAGTCCGCGCCCGGCAAGCCACGTTACCAATGCTCCAATTACCATGCCGCATGACAGAAAAAGCAGATTGCTGCGCGCTGCTGGAGGGGCAAACCAAAAAGCGATGAAAGCCAGGACAAGCCCAAATGCGATGCATACGGCACCAATAATCTGTCCTGGCCTACCGGTGATTCGCTTTTTCGACGTAAAAGGTAAACCTCTCTTGGTGAACCCCGCGATCCCCATGCCGATGATCAAAATGCCGAGATAGTAGAAGCCGCCCATTCTAAGCTCTCCTCAGGGGGAAAGTGGGGGTCAGGAATTCGATTGCACCTCTGGCTTGCAGCGCCTATGGCACCACGGTCTCAGTTCCAAACTGCCGGAAACCATCGTCGGTCTCCAGGACCGGAAGACTTTCAATTTCAGCCAACATTTTCTCAATGGCTGATCGCTGGCGCGCGAGTTCGTCCGGCGACAATTCTCCCACCGATTCACTGGGCGCCGCCGTGGGCACCCGCACCTCGACCTGCGTACCCTCAGCCAGATCCACCGGTTCGAGTGGGCGGAACACGCCGGCATTAAAAATGGCGGGGATTAATCGGCTCGTGTTGTCATTGTATCTCACCAAGGAGGTGCGTCTATACAGACTGCTTCTTGGGTATCCTTAGGCTGCAACGCGACTCGAAGTAGAAGCGCATAATCGCTTTCTGACCACCGCGACGAGCGACAGGCCGAACGGCATTGGCATTCGTCCCAGCAGGTTTGCTTCGCTTCGCATAACGTGCGCGAGCAGGCCGTTAAGCGGCCGGGGCGGTATTCTGAGATCGCCGGCGGCCTCGCGCGGCGAACTAAGCTTGCTTGCCAACCGCACGACGGCCGCCGGCGCAAAGAGCAACGCGTTGTAGTGACTAAGCAGAAGCGTCTGAGTGTTCGGCGCGGTCCAGAGTGCGCCGAACCGCCGTTTACCGTAGCGGCGGAAGTGATGATGGTGGGCGTCGCGCGGAGAATATAGCCATTGATAAGCCGGCACCGTTGCAACCACAATGCCGCCGGGGCGTACGAGTCGCAGCGCCGTTCTGGCCGAGCCGGCATCGTCTTCGATGTGCTCGAGCACGTCGGTTAACAACACGACGTCGAACGAGTCGGAGGGTAGATCGATGTCATCCGGCAAGCTGCCGCGGCGGACGCGGTTGCCGAGTCGTCGCTGTGCATAGTCCAAGGCGTGCGGTGAGCACTCGACGCCAACCACGTCGTGCTGGTCGGCAACGGCCGCCAGGTTTCCGCCGGTGCCGCAGCCGAGCTCGCAGATTTGCAGTCGGCGATTTGGCGGGCCGCCCACGTATCGCCCGACAAGCGACCATACGATGTGCCGCCGGGCACGGAACCACCAATGGTCCTGCTCGACTCGCCACAACTCGTCGTATAGTTTCGCGTCCATTGTTTTCCAAAGTAGTAGGCACACTCCGTGTGCCGTAACTCGCGGCTGAACACGCACACCAATACTGCTACGGCACACCGATCCGGCACCCGGCCAAACCGGCCGCCGGGTGCCCGGTGCCTGCTACATTGAGTCACGCCGCGTCGCGATGCTGGATGCCGGGTGCCGGATGCTCGATTCCGGAGGCTTGAGCCGATTCGCCAATTTGGCTTACACCTCGTCGGTTCCGCCAATAAATGGCCACGAGGTCCATAGCGGCCACGAGGAAATCGAATGGCTGCAACCGTGAACCTTGTACATCCTGCCAGCGCTCGAGCGGATACTCGTACACGACGTCGGCCGCTTCGCCGATCGCGTCAAGGCGCTTCGCTTGCACCATTCGCGCGAGAATCTCGACGTCGAAGATCCACCGCGTGTCGAACGGCTGGCGAAACAGTTCCGTTGTCTCTGGCGTCACGCGAAACAGCTTCGCGCCGCATTGCGTGTCGTAAACCGTGAGGCCCAGCACGAACGATGCGGCGGTGGCAAATGCCCGACCGAGCAGGTGGCGTCGCCAACGGCGTCGTATCTGCCGGCCCAACAGCGCCACCCGGCTGCCCATCACCAGTAGTATCTCCGGGCGCTCCAATAGCACGGAACGAAAACGAAGGACTGCGTCCAGCGGCGTTGCGAGATCGGCATCCCAGTAACCCGCGAAGTTCGCCCGCCGTCGAATCGCAAGCAACATCCCGCGGCGCACGGCTTCCGCTTTGCCGACATTGGCGCCCAGCCGCAGCGTCAGCACGCGGCGCGGATGTCGCTGCCGCAACCGCTCGATCACCAGCGGCGTATCGTCGGTACTGCCATCATCCACGAACAATAACGAAACGTCGACCGATCGCGCCAGGAACGCGTCATACGCGGCGAAGTCGAGGCGCCGCGCTTCGTTGTAGCAGGGCACGACGACAATCGTCGCGCCGCCCGATTGTGGGACACTAGCCTGGGTCATCGCGCGGTGGGCACAAAGTAGTTGGAGGAAGTGCGGGACCGCACCATACGCGATGGGAATTCATTCATGCAACGGCGCTGCGATGTGCGTCGGCCGCGTGATAGCACCCGACCCATCTTGCCGCTTGCGGCGATGGTTGCTATCGTTCGCCCCGTTTCACCGTCCTACCCTGCCCGCCGTAAATCACCCGCCGCGTAGGTCAGGCTGTGCCTGACACACCGAGTGCAACGCGCGCGAAAGATCGTCAGGCGGAGCCTGACCTACATCGCGCCCCGCCCGCCATCAATCAGCCGACTCGACGAGAGACCCGCCTCATGTCCGACGTGACTTCGATTGCGAACAGCCCCATCGATCGCAGTGCACGTCGCTGGGACGACCTCGCCGCTGTGACTTTGCTCGTTATTTTGGTGTCGTTGATCTACGGCGCGCGGCTCACGCGGCAGCCGATCGCTGGCGAGGAAAGCCGCTGGGCGACCGGCGCTCGCGAGATGCTCGCGACGGGCGACTGGATCGTGCCTCGGCAACAAGGACAGGTGTTTCCAGAGCGGCCGCCGATGACGATGTGGGCGATGGCCGCCGCCGGCTGGGTCCGCGGCGACGTCGACCTGATCGCGATTCGATTGCCAAGCGTCATCGCGATCGTGCTGACGACGATCATACTCTACGTTTACGCTCGTAAATTGGCGTCTCCATTCGCGGCACTCGTCGCCGCGTTGGTGTATGCCACCATGGGCCAGGTGCTGCAAATCGGACGACAGGGTGAATCGGAAGCGCTGTTTGCGCTGTTCGTAAGCGCGTCGCTGCTGTTGTGGCACCTCGGTTACATGCGTGGCTGGCCGGTGCTGGCGACCTGGTGCATCGGCTTTGGATGCGCGGCCCTAGCGGCGCTCGTGAAAGGTCCGCAGGCGCCCGTCTACTTCGTGGCGATCACGGCCGTGTATCTCACCGTGCGGCGTGACTTGCAATATCTCGTTCGCTGGCAATACGCGGCCGCCGCTTGCGTCTTCGCAACCTTCGTGGCCGCCTGGCAGATTCCGTTCTACCTGGCGACCGACTGGCCGACGGTGGCCGCGACGTGGTCCGGCCTCGCTGCCGACCGCATCCACTTGGGCGGCCTCGCGAAGCACATCGTCACGTATCCACTCGAAACATTCGCCTGCCTGCTGCCCTGGTCGCCGCTGTTGGTGGCGCTGATGAAACGTGAAACGCGCGAACTGCTGGCCGATCGCCGACCGGTGACCACGTTTCTGTTCACGGCGCTGCTCGTCGCTTATCCGACCGTTTGGCTGGCGACGGGCGCCCGCGGCCGGTATTTCATGCCGCTCTATCCGTTGGTGGCCGTGCTCATTGCCCTCGTCATTGAGCGATGCTCGGCGGCAAAGCTCGGCGGCTATTCGCGACACGCATGGCACCAGTTCTTGCTGCTGTGCAGTGTGCTGATCGGTATCGGCGGCATGGCGATCGGCGTCGGCGGATCGCTTCCCAACGAGTGGATCGGCCCAATGCATCAGCCGGTATGGTTTTGCCTGGCATTGGCTGCGGCCGCGGCCGGTGTGGTCTACGTGCTGTGGAGCTGCTACCGCACGCCACGACGTTTCGTGCCGGTGATTGCCGTTCTGGCCATCGCGACGTTCGCCGGCGCTGCCTACACGGGCGCCGTCATCAACGTGAACGCAGCTCGCTGGACCGACCCGACGCAAGTCGTATCAGACCTGAAGCAACAACTGCCCAGCGGCACGACGCTCGTAAGCCTCACGCCCATCGAGCACCGTTTCGCGTACTATTTTCGAGAGCCCATCGCCCAGCTCGAATGGCCGCAAGCGCCGAGCGATCTACCATCGGACGTCGAATACTTTTGCTTCATGCGTCATCCGGGCGATACGGCCAGGCAACGTTTTGCCGGGCGCGGACGGACGATGCGATACACGTCCGGCACGCTGCCATTTGCGTGGACGGAAATCACGTCGATTTGCGTCGATCGTACCGAGCGGGCAGAAGGCCGGCGAACCATCGTGCTCGGCCGAGTGGTGCGCCCGATCCGCGCGGAGATTTCCGATGCGACGCGCCCCCAACCGTCGGTCGCCCAGCGGAGCGACGGAGCGGAGCGCACGTCTCTGTAGCTGGCCTCTATGAGGCCGGCTGGAGTCGCTCTGATCGATATCTGCGCTGAGAATGAGCCGTCTCACATTTGGGTGGCATGCCCACGGCTTTGCGTGGGCATGGGAATCTGGCTGCAAGCATGGCCACTCAGAGCAGTGGCCATGGCACCCTATGGCTCATTAGCAATTCAGAGATCAATAGTCGGCCGGGGTCACAGACCCCAGCTACAGATTTATGCCGCATCCAGGCCGTCCACCACGGCCGCGTATACTTGATCCACCGTCAAGTCGCGCATGCAGCGGTGATGCACGAGCGGGCACGTTCGCTCCATGCACGGCTGACAATCGAGCGCAAGCGAGAGACTCATTTCGCGTTCGTAGTGCGTCGCCGTCGCCGCCGGGTCCGTTGGGCCGAAGAGGGTCACGACCGGCTTGCCGAAAGCAATCGCCAGAAAGCGCGGCCCGCTGTCCGTCGTTACGAGCATGCGCGCCCGTCGAACGCATGCCTTCGTGAGCCCGATGGGAAGTTTCTCCACATCCGCCAGGCTGACGGCACGGGAACTGCCAGCTCGCGCAGCGACCTCGCGCGCGATCTCCCGCTCCGCCGGTCCGCAGTTGACGAGCACCGAGAGCTTTTCGCCACGGCGATCGACGATCCGCCGGGCGAGCTCCGCGAAGTATTCCGCCGGCCAAAGCTTCGCCGCGCCGTACGCGCCGCCCGAGTTAAGAATGACAACCTCGTTCCCCGGCGGCAGCTTCAACTGTTGCCACACGGCGTCGGCCGCGCGTTCGTCGGCCGGCGTCGTGAACAGTTCCAACCGCGGCGGCTCGGGTTCGCAGCCCGCCGCTTCGGTAAGCCGCATGTAACCGTCGATCGTGGACAGAGGTACGCCATCGGACTTCGCTCGCGGCGGCACTCGCTTTGTGAGCAGCCACGACCGCCCTTCACCTGCATACCCAATCCGCTCGCGCGCCCCGCTCCGCCAGGCAATCCACGCCGTGCGCATCGAATTCGTCAGCAACACGGCGCGGTCAAGCCGTTCCGCGCGAAGCTGTTGGTACACTTCGGGCGCGGCGACTCGAAATCGACTCGGCGGCTTGCCGTAGATGATTTGCGCATCGAGCCAGCTCGTGCCCGCGAGCACGTCCGCGACGTACGGCCGCATCAGCCCGATGAGTTGCCCATCGGGGCCAACGAGCTTCCGCAACGCGCGAATCGCCGGCGTGGCCATCACCACGTCGCCAATCCAATTGGGAAGAAAAACGGCAACGCGCATCGGGGCGAAACATCCTGTTCCGTGGATGAACGAACGACCGAAATGTTACCATGCGTCGCCGCGACCGACCTAGCTCAACCTGGGCCCGCTAGTGATACCGTCTGCGGCCGTGGCCTCTTTGTCATTCCGAGGTCTGCCGAGGAATCTAAGCGGACCCCTCGGCAGACCTCAGGGTGACAATGCAATCGGTCTCACTACCTGTAATCGCAGACACGAACGAACCGTTTTCGCTAAGATTCTAAGTCGCAAATATGAGCCGCAATGAACTTCGACGCAAAATA
>JAKEIB010000221.1 GCA_022614705.1 Planctomycetota bacterium
CAATATCCTTGTCCGAGAGCCGGATGCGGGAAAACCGCACGTCCGGTTCGATGAGCGGGAGGTGGAAACGGCTCGCACCGCGCCACCTCTCGACTCTACCCGTCAGCCCGGCGCGATCTTCTTGAGATTCTGGAATACATTGCGCACGACAAACCGGGCGCCGCATTGCGTCACGTGGAGCGGCTTGAAGAGGCGTGCTGGATGCTCGCTAAGAATCCGCAGTCGGGCGCCGCGCGGGACGACCTCATCCCTAATTTACGCGCTTGGTCGGTTGGCAAGTACGTAATCTTCTTTCGAGCAGCGGACGACGGAATCGAAGTCGTGCGAGTTGTGCATAGAGCTCGAGACTACGGCAAGTTGTTCGAGTAGCGAGCCTCCAAACGCCCGCATTTCCGCGTTTTTTTGCCCCTACGAACGAATCTGAAAAAAGTTTTCGGCTTTTTCTCAAAATCGCCAAGATTGCTGCCTGGCCGGCGAAATTCCTCATGGACGACCGGAGTTTCGCGTCGCCCTTGTAAATCGTTTTCTGTTGCAGCCTTGGGATAGCCGGACGGTACTTTTCTGGCGCGCCTCGTAGCGGCAGCCGTTGCGACGTCCCCCTGTTTGAGGAGCGTGAGCCATGATTAAGAAAGCTGTTTTGGTGGTGATTGGGCTGGGCGTCACAACGCTGGTCCTATTCGGCCGCGACGCGGCCAGCTACGTCGCAACGACGTATCACAAGTTGACGAGTTCGGTTCAGGAAAGCGTTCCAGTCGAGTTTCAGATCGACCGCGCCCGGCAAATGGTCCGCGACCTGGAGCCGGAAATTCGCAACTCGATGCACGTGATCGCCAAGGAAGAAGTGGCGCTCGAGCAGCTCAATCAGCAGATCGACGTCAACCAGGAAAAGACCGACAAGGACAAGCGAGACATTCTGCGATTGCAGGCCGACCTTGGCCAGAACAAGAACACGTATCGCTACGCCAGCCGGACCTATAGCAGCGACGAAGTGAAGCAAGACCTGTCGCGTCGTTTCAACCGCTTCAAGGTGGCCGACGACACGCTGGCCAGCATGAAGCAGATGCGCGACGCGCGCGAGAAGAATCTCGATGCCGCGCAGCAGAAGCTGGCCGCGATGATCAACGCGCGGCGCAAGCTCGAAGTCGACATTCAGAACCTTGAAGCCAAGCGCAAGCTCGTGGAAGTGGCGCAGGCTTCGAGCGAATACGTGTTCGACGACAGCCAGCTGGCGCGTTGCAAGGAGCTGATCGGCGACATTCGCACGCGGCTCGACGTCGCGGCCAAGCTGGCCAATGCCGACGTCACGGTCGACACGGAAATTCCGCTGGATGAAGCCACGCCGTCGGACATCACCGACCAAGTGGCCGATTACTTCAACCTGAACGGCGAAGAAACGGCGGACGACAAGGCCGAGGAGAAGGCCGAGGTTGTCACCGCGAGTTTCGCGCACGAGTAGTTGTTGAGAAACGATTGCGGATTGCGGATTTCGGATTGCGGATTACGCAGCCGAGTCCCAATCCGCAATCCGAAATCTCTTGGTTCAACCATGTTCCCCGTCTGGCGATTGCAACTTCGAGAGGCCCGCGTGGCCTGGCAGAGCGGCCGCTACGACGAGGCGATTCCGCTACTCACCGCCGAGTCGCTTCGCGATTTCCTTCCCGCGAAAGAGCTCGCGCGCGACGTGGCTGGCAAGATGGTGGAGCGCGCCGGGGACCGGTTCGCACGCGGCGACTCGGTGGCCGGCTGGCACGACTTGCAGCAGGCCGATCGGCTCGGCGGTCAGTCGGAAGCGATCAATGAACTTCGCACTCAATACGCGGATCGAGTGATTGGCGAGGCGCGCAGTTACATGCTTGCAAACCAAACGGCCGCGGCCATCGCACTGTTGGACAAGCTGCAGCGACGCGGGCTCTGCGATGAGCGAGCTCGCTTGCTGCGGCAGGTCGCGCAGCTGATGCAGGAGGCGGAGCGGATGGAATTGCGTGGGCACTTTGCGGAGGCGTTGGCCGCGGTAACACGGGCGGCGGCGCTCGCTAAGCCGCCCCTCGGTCGTGAGCTCGGGGCCGAACGGCAAGCGACTGGAAAGAGTACAATGGATGATCTCGCAGCCCGACTTAGCGACGAAGCGAAACGGCTCAGCGAGCGCGGCAACGATTGCCAACGGCTTACGGCCGAGATGCACGCGGCGCTGGCCGCCGAAAATTGGGGCGCCGCGCTCACCGCCGCTGACGGCCTGTTGGCGATCGCGCCGCAACACGCGGCCGCCGGCCAAGCGCGGCGTCGCGCTTGGAAAGCAGTGGGAATGGACGTCACGCAGATGTACAACCAGCGCCGTCCGGCGGGCTACGTTTCGCTGGCGTTGGACAAAGCGGCCGGCCACGGTGGCCGGCGGTCCACGCGGCCCGGCTCGCGCTCGAATGAGGACGATACCGTGGCAGGCAATGAACATCCGCAGCGCGCGTTGTTGTGGATCGATGCCGTGGGCGGCTTTCTGGTTTGCATGGACGATTGCGTCGTGCTGGGCCAACCGTCGCCGGGAAACGTCGTCGCGGTGCCGATCCTGGCCGATCTGTCGCGACGTCACGCCGTGATTCGCCGCGACGCGGGCGCCTACGTGCTCGAACCGCTGCAGCATACGCGCGTCGATGGACGCGAAATCACCGGGCCGCACGTACTGGCCGACAACCAACTGATTCAACTCGGCGACAACGTGCGGGTGCGTTTCAGCAAGCCGCACGCGCTCAGTGCGACCGCCCGGCTGGTGATTGAAAGCCACCACAAGACGCAGCCCTCGGCCGACGCCGTGCTGCTGATGGCCGATAGCTGTGTGCTCGGTCCGAGTCGCCATTGCCACGTGCGCTGCCGCGACTGGAAACGCGACATCGTCGTGTACCGTCAGAACGACCGGGTGCTTTGTCGCGCGGATGAGCCGCTGGCGATTGACGGAGTGCAAGCGACCGGCGAGAGCGAAATTCAGTCGGGCGTTCGTGTGGAAGGGGAAGAGTTTTCGTTCACTTGGGAAACGATTGCGTAGGTCAGGCTGAGCCTGACATCGACGCCATCAGTACTTGTTTATGTCAGGCTGAGCCTGACCTACGAAAGCTGCTAGACAGATGGGTAATCCCACAGCTACGCTAGAACGAGAGAACCTTTCTGCGATGAATTTTCCTGAAGCTCAAACTGAAGAGGCGGAGCGACCGCGGGCCGCCTCGCTGAAATTCACCCATCCCAGCGGCGCGCGTCCGCTGGAAGGCTACACGATCAAGCGCGGCGTGGGGCGCGGCGGCTTCGGCGAAGTATACTTCGCCACGAGCGACGCCGGCAAGGAAGTCGCGCTCAAGCTGATTCGCCGCAATCTCGACGTCGAGCTGCGCGGCGTCACGCAGTGCCTCAATCTAAAGCACCCGAACCTCATCGCGCTGTACGATATCCGCACTGACGAGATGGGCGACCAATGGGTGATCATGGAATACGTCTCGGGCGAGTCGCTCGAAGACATTATCGATCGCAATCCGAACGGCATGCCGGTGGAAGAAGCGATGTGGTGGATGCGCGGCGTGTGCGGGGGCGTGGCCTATCTTCACGACCACGGCATCGTGCACCGCGATCTGAAACCGGGCAACATCTTTTCGGATGAAGGCACCGTGAAGATCGGCGACTACGGACTGGCGAAGTTCATTTCGTGCAGCCGGCGAAGCGGGCAAACGGAGAGCGTTGGCACGGTGCACTACATGGCGCCCGAAATCGCTAACGGTCGCTATGGCCGCGAGATCGACACCTACGCCCTGGGCATCATCCTGTTTGAGATGCTCACCGGCCGCGTGCCGTTTGAGGGCGAGAGTGTCGGCGAGGTGCTCATGAAGCATCTCACGGCCGAGCCGGACCTCAGCACGCTTGAAGAACCGTTTCGTGGCATCGTGCAGCGGGCGCTGGCCAAAGATCCGAACGTACGCATCGACACCGTGAGCGAATTGGTCGCACTGCTGCCCGGCGCGAGCGAGGAGGTCGTTCTCACTCCGATCGTCAGGCCAGCGCCGACAACGAACGCGCCTGCGGCGGCCGCTGCGCCATCCGCGGCGCCGTTTTCGCCAGCGGTGGCGCGGCGCGATGCGTATGCGGCCGCGCAGCGAGGGTGGAGTCACGCTGTCAATCGGATGCTCCCCAATGCCGACGCGCCGATCGAGGAACCGATCTGGAAGGCAATTCGCAACGGCGCCGACTTCGTTCGACGCCGCTGGCATGGTGAAGGCGTGAAGCCGTTGCCGTGGTTTCAAAAAGCGCTGCTCGTTCTGGCCTTGGTGTTCGCGGTGTTGTGGTTTTCGCAAGACGCGTTCGGGATCGGAATCCAGGTGCTCATCGTTTATTGCATTTATTACGTCGTCTGGACGTCGTTCATACAGCCCAGCGCGCGGCGCAGAGCGCAGGAGTCAGCTTCGATTTCGCGTGGGGCAGCCGTTCACGGCACCGATCAGCGCGCCAACGAGCATACGGCCGCGTGGCCGACGGATGCGGAGGTGAAAGCCGCGGCCAAGCCAACGTCGCTGCGACGCCCCGTGCGACCCAGCTGGCGCGAGCGCGCGCATCAACAACTGGCCGCGAAATCGTTGCGCGAGAGAATATCCGAGATGATCGGTTCGATGCTGCTCGCGGCCGTGTTCGCCGCCATCGCCGCCTGCGTGGGGCCGCTCGTTTCCAGCCAGCAGCCGGACTCGGAGAATTTCGCGCTGTACCTTTGGCTGGCGACGGTGGGCACGATTGGCAGCTGGGCGGTGATCGTTCCATCGAAGCTTGCCGAGGGCCGGATCGAGGACCAGGTGCCGATGCGGCTCACGCTGCTGTTGCTCGGCGCGCTGGTGGGTGTCGCGGCTTGGTTCTTCGCCAACATCCTGCTATTGGACGTGCCGACATGGGGCGACCCGGTCAGCATCGATCGAGGCTTGTTGTCGAATGAAATGCTGAAGTGGCCGATGTTGGGCACTGGCATGAGGCTCTCGCCAGCGTACTTCATCGCCTATTTCGCGTTCTTGTTCCTGCTGCCGCGATGGTGGCGTCAAACGGAATTCACTCGCAACGGGCGGATGAGCTTATGGTGGGTTTTGGTTTGCGTCGGCTGGGCCTGGCTGCTGCACTTTTTCTGGTGGTTCCCCCAGCCGGCCGGCATGATGGTCGCTGGCGTGATCGCCATCGCCACGCAATTGTCCAGCCCGTGGATGCCGCCCAGCCGCCGCAAAGCGCTGGCCGCGGAGATTGAAGGAGGCGTGGTGTAAGCCGCGATTGCAATGTTTGGTTTAGGCGTCGGCGAAATTCTGATCCTAATAGTTCTGCTTGGCGGCGGCGCAGTGCTAATGGCAAAGGCTCGACCGGTTGCGGCTGCGATCGTTGGCGGCGGTTTGGTCTTGTTGGCACTCACCGTTGTCGCGGGCGCGGGGCTGTATCTTTTTGCAGTACGCGCTCCACATGATGTTCCCAACATCAACACTTACCCATCGTTGTCGCCGCCGGCAACGCATGAGATGCCGATTTCGGGTCGTACCGCGCACTTTCGATGGGGCATCCCGGTGTTTCCTTTGTTGTTCGTCTTCGCCGCGGTGATCGCGTTTGTCGTGACGGGTATCTCGCGGATCGTGTCCAAAAAGCCGGCATGCGGTCGCGGCAATTGGTGGCCGGCGCTACTGCTCATTCCGCTGGCAGCGTTGTTCCTAATAGGAAACGTTCGCTACGAGTCGCGCAGCGCATCCGGTCCCCATGCGGCGCCGCGGATCGAAGCACTACACCAAGATTTCGGGCGCGAACATGCGGAACAAATGCGCCGCGCGGAAGCGATGACCGCGCAGGTCCAGCGTCAAATCGCGAACATGGACATCCATCAGTTGATGGACAAGTTCGAGGAGGTGAAAGTAATTCTTCCGCCCGAGCCGCCGGCTCAAAAAGTGCTTCCGGCTCCGCAGGTGACAGCGCCGGTTATCACCGCTTCCGCGAGCAGTGCGAGCGAGGCCGAAGGCAAGTCGGAGGCCGAGAAGAAATCGACGGTAGCCATCGCTGTTAAAAATGAAGAGTCGGGCGACAACAGGAACGACGAGAACGACAAAAGTCGCGGCGACGACGCGGAGAAAGTCGTGGTCAAAGAGCCTGTCGCCGAAACATCTGGCGACGAGGCAGTCGTCTCCGAAACTCCAATTGCCGCGGCCGCGAGCGCCAGCGAGTCGAGCAACGGTTCCAAGGTTGTGATTGTGGAGGCGAATTCGGACGACGAAGCCGCCGCGTCCCTTCCGACCTGGGCCGACGACCAGCCGGCGCGCAACGGGGATGCGTGGCGCGAGGTCGTCGCGACCGACGAGTATGCCACGGTCGAGGAATGTCGTCAGGCCACCGACGTATATCTGCTGCTGAAAACGTTTGAGCGGATGCAAATGCTTGCCGGGCGACCCAATCTCCATTCAGCGCTTCCTTCCGTGACGCTTCACCAGGGCATGATTTTGGCCGACGGAAATGCCATCTTCGACACGAGAATGCCCGAATACTGGTACGATCATCGTCTGCAGATGCTAAAGAACGTGGGAATCGGAATCGACTTCGTCCGCCGCGAGATTGTGAAGGAGCAGCATCTGGCGAAAACGCAGCGATCGGTCGGGCCGATGCTGAAGCAGTACACGCTCGTCGAGTTTACGAAGGCGGTCGACAGCGAGCTGTACCGGCGATGGGGAACGCATGAGCGGCGGGAGCGATTCGCGATGGTCGGCGTCGGCGCCGGTGCTGTCCTCGGCCTCTTAGGATTGGTCTTCGGGCTGCTCAAGATCGATACCTGGACGAAGGGCTATTATACGAAGCGGTTGTTTCTTGGCGTGCCGGCGGCGATAATCGGTGGGTTCCTACTGTTGTTGTTCATCGCAGCCTGACGTAGCGCGCCCGACAACATCAATGCCCAACTCGCCGCACCCCGACATGCTGCTGGTCGAGCAGATTCGCGCCGGCAAGCCGGACGCTTGGAATACGCTCATTGCACAGTACGAAGGCCGGCTGCTTTCGTTCGTCGATAGCCGCCTGCGCCGACGCGCTTCGAGCGAAGACGTCGTGCAGGAGACGTTCATCGGCTTTCTCACCAGCCTGCCGAATTACGATACGCGGCGGCCCTTGGAAAGTTACCTGTTTTCCATCGCGGCGCATAAGCTGACCGACTATCTGCGCCGTGATGGGCGCCGGCCCGCGCTGCCGCTTTCTTCCACCGCCACGACGGGCGGTGGGGCGTGGGACATGGTCGCCGCGGCGACCCGCCCGGCGAGCAGCATCGCCCGCAGCGGCGAACGGCGTCACCTGGAGGAAGAAGCCCTCGCGCACGGCATCGCCGAGCAGATCGACTCTTGGCGCGCCAAGGGCGATTGGCAAAAGGTGAAGTGCATGGAGCTCTTGTTCGTGCGCGGCGAAGCAAACAAAGACGCGGCGGCGGCGCTCGGCATCACCGAGCAACAGGTCGCGAATTTCAAATTCGATTTCCTCGATCGCTTGCGCACGCTCGTGAAGAAGCAGCGGCTTAATGAGGATGTTTTCCCGGAATTGTACGAGAGTTAACCAGGAAGGCACGAAGGACACGAAGTTTCTGTTGAATTGCCTTTGTGTCCTCCGTGCCTTTGTGGTTCTATCGAACGGCCCTATGGCGATCCGATTTTCGAATAGCGAACTTGAAGCGTTTCTCGATGAGTCGCTGCCGGTCGAACGGATGACGGCGATAGAGGAAGCGCTGCGCGCGAGCGATGCGCTGCAGAAGCGGCTGGCGGCGATCCATGGGCGGCGCGACGCCGGCGTGCACTCGCTGGGCGAGATCTGGCGGCGGCATCGGCTCAGTTGCCCGTCGCGCGAGCAGCTCGGCAGTTATCTGTTGGGTGTCTTGCCGCGCGAGGCGTCCGACTACGTCAAGTTTCATCTCGAATCCATCGAGTGTCGCTATTGCGCGGCCAGCTTGGGCGACTTAAAGGCCCAACAATCGGCGGCCGAGTCCGAAGTGGCCGAGCGGCGCCGGCAGAAGTACTTTCAGTCGAGCGCGGGATACTTGCGCAAAAAGTAGCAGGCTTCCGCCCGTGGTGTGTCGGCGAGCACGACGCGAAGTGATTCGAAGCGTTCGATATGAAAAGCGAGCCGAGGCGTCCTCGCCCCCGACGGGGCGGAGGACCGCCCGGCTCGCTTCCGATTACAACTTTGCGGCTACTTGTCGAGCAGCGTCTCGAAGTGGCGTTGTGGGAACAGGCAGAACGAATACTCGCGCGATTGAAGGATGGCGTTTGCTCGCTTGTGCTGTTGCAGCTCGTGGCAGCGGCTTTTGATGGCGCGGCGGCGCTCGGCGACGAAAGGCTGGAGAGCCTCGTTCGCGGCCGTGATGGCGACGTGGCGTTCGTACGCGTTTTGCGGTGTTTGGGGCGCGAGGATCCAATGGCGCTTGGTGGAAATAATGTCGCGTATTGCGGGCGTTTCGGCGAGCGCCATCCCGCTGTCTTGGCCGACGAATCGCTCGGGATGGCGCTCGCCGAAAC
>JAKEIB010000222.1 GCA_022614705.1 Planctomycetota bacterium
CACCCAAAGCAAGCTCACACGTATGTCCAATAACCCTTCGCTAATTCGCGGCATCTTCTTCCGTTGTTGTGTTGCAGATTTTTTCGGATGAGCCATAACTGTGCGGCGTCAACAGAAACCGCACAGCGCCCGCCTGCTTCTCGGCCACGTACCGTCGCCGCGCGTTGTACGCAATGCAGACCCCAAGCATTACGAACAAAATGCCCCAATGAACCACCAACCGCGGCCGCACGTCCGCCGGAAACAGCCGCACAAACGCCCCCAACGCCGTGCTAACCACCGCCACCACGGCCATCACCATCAGCAGCGACCGCGTACCGTAACGCACGTCGGTCGGGTCATGCGATTTGCGACGGGTGGTCGCCTCACTCGTCCTGTTCGCTGCTTGAGATTCCTCGAACATTTGCCGGCGCCATGCACAGGGATAGCCCGCACACATTGTACAATCGGCACTTCGTGGACGCACGCGCAACCGGTAATCAGAATGAAAGCATTGCTGCTCAAAACCGGCGACCATTTGATGCGCACGTTGGCGACAAGATTTACGAGGCATATCCCGGATCGCATCGCACCACCGTTGATCGGGCTTGGCGTTGTGATGCTGCTGATGCAGCTTTGCTGGCCCCTGTTGCCCGTTGCGACTGCCGTCGCGCTCATCGCACTAGGGGCAACATTCGCTAACATCGCGCGGCGTCATCGCAGCGTCTCGCTACGCGCCGCACTCGCGGTCCACTTGTTCATTTACATAAGCTTGTATCTGCTCTTCATTGGCGCGATTTGCGACGCGGCGATGCGCGGGCAGCAAGATGGGCTTTCGCTACTTCAAACGATCGACCTTGGTTTGAGCGCAGGAGTGATGGCGTTGGTCGTGCGGGCGTGCGTTGTGTTTATCATCGGGGGCGGGGACGCCCCGGCTCGCTGATCGAAAGCGTTTCAATCATCTGACTTCGCCTCGCCCCAAAGCGTGAGCACGAGCCGCCGGCGGCCGCCTTGGCGGCGGTGTTCGCACAAGTAAATCCCCTGCCAGGTGCCGAGCGCCAATGATCCTTTCGCGATCGGGATTGTCACGCTGCTGCCGATCATTGCGGCCTTCACGTGGGCCGGCATGTCGTCTGGGCCCTCAATCGTGTGTCGGTACGGAAAATGCTCCGGGGCCAGGTGCGAAAACGACCTCTCCAGATCGGCCGGCACGTCGGGGTCGGCGTTTTCGTTAATCGTGACCGAGGCCGACGTGTGTTGGATGAACACGTGCAGCAGGCCAACGTCAATTTGTGCTAGCTCCGGCAGGGCGGCCAAAACCTCGCGGGTCACCAGGTGGAAACCCTGCGAGTGGGCAGAAAGCTGAATCGTTCGCTGGATCCAAGGCATGGGGGCCGCTCATCACCCCAGCCAACCCGTGTGTCCGCGTTGCTAGGGAAAACTTTTCGAAAATGGCGCGAACCCTAATCCGTTCGGGCGCGTACTAACTTAATGCGGCAATAGCTCACGCAATTTGTCGCGAATCAAGGCTACGAATCGGCTTTTTTGCCTAGGCCGCAAGGTTTTACGGGCAAACGGGCCAATTCGCCGCCGAGCAGAAAATCGAACCATTAAAAAACTTGACTTTGGCTTCCGGTCGACAATAATCAGTTGCTCAAGGCAGTATAAAGCCTGCCCGGCCGGCCGCCCACCAAAGACTTTCCCACCTATGACCTTGGCCGGTTTGCGAGGTTGGATTCTCGCCCAGCGGCTTCGCCAGGATGGCCACGCGCCGCGGTAACGCCCTAGCAAATCTAACCTTACGCACTTAAGGAGTTGAATCCGCCATGCCTGATCCCACGCTCAAAAACGTCTTTGAGGCGATCCTCAAATACGGACACGATGAGGATTTTGCCCCGAAGCACGATAACGATTTCAAGGCCACGCAAGCGCCGGCCGGCACGCGCGAAAAGCTCGAAGTATTGGCCGAGCGCGTTCGCAGCGGACACCCGCTGTGGCACGACGACGACCGCGCCGACTATAGCGGTTTGACCGGGGCAATCCGCCCGCGCGACTAAACGCTCGCGCAGGCATTTGGTCGAAAACTTTAGCGGGCTTCAAAAAAGAAAACGCCGCCGCAGCGAACGCTGCGGCGGCGTTTGTTTTTATCGATGCCTGCGCCGAGAATGAGCCGTCTTGCATTTGGGTGGCATGCCCACGGCTTTGCGTGGGCATGGGAATCTGGCTGCAAGCATGGCCACTCAGAGCAGTGGCCATGGCACCCTACGGTTCATTAGCAACGCAGAGGTCAATAATTTGACGGTGAACCGCGGTGGCGAGAGATTCCGCAGGGTGCCTGGGGCAACGCCCCAGTGAATATCGCTGGGGCGTTGCCCCAGGCACCCATTTGGTAAACTGACCCACTACCCGCGACCGGGCACCACGAAGTGGTCGGCGGAGCGCGCGGCATAAACCCTCGAAATGCGGAAGCTATGCCGAGTGCCGCAGCGGTGCGGGCGGATCCAGCGTGGCGGCGGGGACGGCGTCGAGCGAACGGGCGGACGGCTGTTCGCGCGGCTCCAGCTCGTCGCGAAGCACGAGCACGTCGACCGGTGCGTCGATGCCGATTCGCACCTTGTCGCCGGAAAGTTTTACAATCGTGATGACAATCGAATCGCCCAGGCGTATGCGTTGCGATTCCTTTCGCGAAAGCACGAGCATCGAACAACCTCCGTGTATCTTTGAGCGGTGAGTGTAACTATGTATACTACACTGCCGCGTTCTCGTCAATACGGGTTGAATTCCCGACAGTAAATCTCGTTGAACATGTCACCCCGAGGTCCTCCGAGGGGTGAGGGCCCGATTCCTCGGCAGACCTCGGAACGACGGGAGCTACGACGATCCTTCGTCGCGTCCGCTGCAACTAACTCGACAGGCTTAAAACGTCGTCGATGCGGGGCGCCGCCAGCAACTGCGTCTTACGAAACCGCTCGCCGCGCGAGCCGTAAAACAAGATCGTGTTGCCGTCCGTCTCCCAAATCGCCGTTAAACACAACGATCGAGGACCGTACAGGTAAAAATATACGCCGCACGGCTCGCCGCCACGCACCAAAATCCGTTCGTATAGTGGAAATGAATTGGTTTCGAGTTGATCCTTTTCACAGAGAGTCTGGTTTACGTAACTTCGTATGGCATGTAGGTCATCAAGCCGCTGCGTTTCCGTCGGCATGTGAAACAAGCCCTCGCTTTATGATTGAATGGATGATGTCGATGATCTCCGACCGGCAGGCCGGTGCGCACCTGCTCCCTGGACCCGTCTGTCGAAATCCGTCGCCAGCTGGGGAGTGTCTCGCGGCGAGACGATCCTAGCGTGGGATCGATCCGATCGGGTTTACCGTTGCGAGGGAGAGCTGGGTCGCCACAGAAGATAGAAGCCGCACCTTACCGTCCGCACAAAATATATCGGTCAACGAACGGACACACTTTCGGGTGAGTTTGAGATTCGGGATGCGCAGGTAAAGCGCGGCGCGCATGAAACGTTCGACGCGCTGTGCGCGAGTTCGCTGCGCGTTTTGAACCAATAATCCGGTTAGTCGCTAAAGATCAAAAGTTTTTCACTACAGAGGACACAGAGTCGGAAAAAGACAAGGAGACAAGGAGAGGGGGAGACAAGGAGATTTGATGACATCGTTTCTCCTTGTCTCCTTGTCTCCCCTTCTACTTGTCTTGATTGCCTCCGTGTCCTCCGTGGTGAAAAAATCCGCGGGATGTGAGCGTATGCGTTGCCGCGTCACTCCGGGAAGATGCCCGCGCCAAACGCTTCACCACCTGTCGGGCGTGAGGTCGTCACATCGGCGCCGCCGGCTGGTGGAGGCGAGTGATAGTGCGGCTTCGGCCCCGCCTTATCGTTTGTAGATGAATGCTTCGTATCCATGTGCGGCGCAGCGGCGGCGGGGCTGGAATGCGGCTGGTCGAACCGCGCGGGCCGGCTGCGCGGCGCGTCGCTGTACTCGAAGTCGAAATCGTCGTAACGCGACACGTAGCCCGGCTGCTTGGCCCGCTCGATTTCCTCGTAATACTCGCTGATCACGCACTCCTGAATCATCTCGCGGCAGTACGAGTTGATGGGATGGGCGATGTCCGCGTACAGCTTGGCCCGGCCGTCGGCGTCCTTCGGGGCGCGCGCGTCGCTCAGCCGTTTGCCGCATTGATTGCAGTACATTGCCCGCAGGTGGTTCTTCGTGCCGCAGCCCGGGCAGTGGGACGTGAGCTTGCGGCTGGGCATCGCCACGAACGGCCCGTTCGACCCATCAATGATTTTCAAGTCGCGCACCACGAAGCAATTGTCGAACGTAATCGAGCAGAACGCCTTGAGACGTTCCCCCGGCTCTTCCATTAGCTTGATGCGAACCTCAGTGATTTCCACGGTCGTACTCCTTGCGATAAACGCGCGACCTAAGCGCAACTGCGCGTGGCATAGACGAGCCCCAGTTGTTGCGTGCGAAGAATAGTGGCCAATCGCCGTGCGTGCTGCGCATGGCGGCAAACGCCGAAGTAAGCCGAGCCGCTGCCCGAAAGTTGGTGTCCCACGCAGTCGAGCCTTGCGAACACCGTTCGCAACCGATCGACCCACGGCGACACAGCGCCAGCGGCAAATTGCAATCGGTTGAACATCCACCGTCCCGCTTCACGGAGCCCATCGCTCCTCAACGCAGCGGATGCTTGAAGCAATCCGCGCCGTCCAGGCGGATTGGTGACTTGATCGAGCGAATCGTGCGCGCGATAAACCTCGGCCGTGCTTAAGTCGGCCGGCGGCTTGACGATCACGAAATAGCACGGCCGAATTCCATGCACGCGCTCCACGCGTTCGCCGCGGCCACTGCAAATCGCCGCCCCGCCGTGTAAGAAGAACGGCACGTCGCTGCCGAGTTCCGCCGCCAATTCCGCCAGGCGCTCCACGGGCCAATCGAGCTGCCAGCCGCGGTTGGCAAGGCGCAGCGCGGCCGCCGCGTCGCTCGAACCGCCGCCGAGTCCCGCCGCGGCCGGGATCCGCTTTACCAACTCGACGTGCGCGCCAAGTTGACAACCGCTTCGCTCCCGCAATAGCTCAAGTGCGCGCACGACCAGGTTACTGCTACCTGTCGGAATCGTATCCGTCTGCTTCGATGAGCGTGCCGGAAAACACTTGCGCACGCCAAGAACAATCTCACCCGGCCGGTCGTCGATCGGCAACGTGCTGGCGAAACTCAAACCATCGGAAAGGCGGATGGGAACCATCAGCGTTTCCAGTTCGTGAAAACCATCATCCCGCCGGCCTAAAATCTCAAGATAGAGATTGAGCTTGGCCGGTGCGCGCGCAGTCCGCGTCAATTGGTCCCTGCGGAGGTACATCCTTCACACCGTGGCGTTCGGGAACCGCAAATTTGAATTAATACATTGCCGGCAAGCGGCTACCCTCCAAATACCGTCGTCCATCTGCCCAAGTGTCCCGGTCCGTGGGACGACTGCTGGAACCTCATCGGCCGATCGGCCGAGGCACGACATAACACCTGCTGGCAAAAGATTTTAGTGCGTTTCGATCCTTCCGTCAATCTTTTTTGCCCCCTGCAGAATCGCGTCTTTTACAGGCTTTGCTCGTTGTTTCGCCCCGCGCGCGGTTCGGCGGTCACTGATTTCCAGTGAAAAATTGGCTGCACGATGTGGTCGATTTAAGTACTTGAACTCCGACAAAAACGATATTCTCCGAAGCGCGGGACTACGCGCCGGATGTAAATTAGTCCAGTTATCGAAGGTCGAACCTGGAACACGAATTGACACTTCATCGCGACGAATTCGACATTAGCGGACATTAGCGTTCCTTCGCCTAGATACGCGCGCGAAGATGCGACTTCCGTCGTTCAGTTCAATTAATTGAGGCCGTGGGGGAATTCATACACTGTCATTACACTGTCATTCCGAGGTCCTCCGAGGAATCTGGCCGGACCCCTCGGAGGATCTCGGGGTGACAACTTCGGAATCTGCGGCGACTTAAACAGGAATTTCCGGACGGCCTCAATGAATTCCCAACGCTTCAGCCGCTATTCGCCAGATATCGGCCTGCACTTGCGCAATCTCTCGATCCGCGTCGACCACCTGAATGCGGCCGTTCGATGACGCCGCCTCGGCAAGAAAACCGGCACGCAGCCGCGACCGATATTCGTCGCCCTGGCGTTCTATGCGATCCAGCGGCCGATTAAGCCGCCGGTCCGCGGCTTCCGGCGGCATGTCGAGCACGAACACGCAATCCGGCTCAACGCCCTCCGTCGCCACGTGGCCGACTTGCCAAATGGCGGCCGGATCCAAGCCGCCCGCATGACCTTGGTAGACGACATTCGCGAGAAGATAGCGATCGGAAACGACGGTTTTGCCGGCTTTCAACGCCGGGCGAATCACGTCGTCCACCAATTGCGCGCGGGCCGCCATGTACAGCAGCATTTCGCTGCGCCGACCGATCATCGTGTCGGCGTCGCTCGTCAGCAGCAAATCGCGAATCCGCTCCCCCAGCGGCGTGCTACCCGGATCGCGGCATTCAACGACGTCATACCGTCGCGCGCGCAGCGCCTCCACAAACAGGCGCACCTGCGTCGATTTGCCTACGCCGTCGATGCCGTCGAATGAGAAGAACACGTTTGTTCGTTGATCGTTGTTATCGATGTCTGCGCTGAGAATGAGCCGTCTCACATTTGGGTGGCATGCCCACGGCTTTGCGTGGGCATGGGAATCCGGCTGCAAGCATGGCCACTCAGAGCAGCCCTCGGCCATGAGCTCGGGCCGAATGGTGGCCATGGCACCCTATGGCTCATTAACAATGGCAGAGATCAATAGTTGTACCGACTTTGCACACCAACAATCAACTATCAACTACCGGTCGGATCACCCGTGCGCGACGGAGTGCCCGGCGCCGGTAGGGCTTCTTCCATCGGCACGGCTTCCTCCGGCATCGGTCCCGGCGCCTCGAACACGCCGTCCGCCGCGCCGGTTTCGCAACTCTCGTTGCATCCTTGCATCACAGGTCCGCGGCTGACGACGTTCGGCCGCGTGTAGCCGTAGTCCATATACAGGCCGGCGTCGCGCTTGCGGGCCTGGCGCATGGCGTCGAAATACGCCTTGCCGGGCCAGGGGCCTTCCGCCAGGTACACGCCGTCGTAATCGAGCAGCGAACCCTTGCGGTAATGGACGTTCATGATAGCCCGGTTGTAATCGACAAGCGACCGGTAGTAGGCGCTCTCGGCTTCCGCGCGTCGCCGCTGCGCATCGAGCAGCAGGTCGAGCGTGACTTGTTGGAATTGGTACTGCGCCTGCACGGCGGAGACTTCGGCTTCGGCCGCTACGCGACGATTGAAGTTCGTCTGCGTGAGACCGTATTGCAAATCGACGTCGCGAATGGAGTCGCCCAGTTGGTGCGAAATTTCCAATTCGAGGTCTTGCAGCAGGGCACGGTCGCGGGCCAGCAGCAGCTCGTGGTGACGAACGCCCGAAAGCTCGCGGCGAAAGCCAATCGGAATGCTGGCTTGCAGACCGAGCTGCCATTCCTGGAATTCGCCGCTGGTGAGCACGCCCCAAGCGGACGAGCCAAGCGCGTTGAATGCGGCGTCGCTCTGGTTGATCAGCTCGTCGCCGAGCCCGAGCCAGCGGTACTGGCCGACGGCGTCGATACGCGGCAAGAGCAGATTGCGTGCGGCGATCAATTCCAACTCGCGACGCTTGATTTCCCATTTCTGCTTGCGGATTTCCACGCGCCTGGTCAACGCTTCCACGTGAATGCCCGACCAATCGAAGGCCACGCGCGCGGTCGTCGGCTCGTCCGACGGGCGAATCAATCGGCCGTCACTCATCGAGAGACCCATGATGTAACGCAGCCGATTTTCGGCGTGGAACACTTCCGTCAGCGCTTGCTCCACCTGACCGCGGAACAGAAAGTACTGCGAGCGGGCCTGGGCCTCGCGATCGGCGCTGCCGCCGCGGGCGCCGGTCAGATACAGCGCGTTCGTTTTCTTCCAGGTTTCCAGCGCGCTATCGCGGCCCATCTTACGGGCTTCCAGGTCGCGATACGTGAAATACAGCTCCCAATAGGCGTCCTCCACGTCGCGCATCAAGTTGCGCACGCCGCCCTCGAAGTCGTTCAGCGTTTGGTCGGTGCGGATCCGCGCGATCATGACGCCGTCGATCGGGTTGCCCAAACCGGCCGCGTATTGGTCGAAGCTCATCGGGCCGGCGATGCGGTTGTATTGGGCCCCGCTGCCTTGCAGCAACGGATGCACGAACGTGGCCTCAAGGTTTGTATTCCACGCGCTGATTAGCGGCCGCGACGTTGTCGGAATGTTGTTGCTTTCGTACGTCGTGTTATTGCGGAAGGCGAACTCGGTACCAACGGCCGTCGTCTTCGAGACGCCGAGAGATCCGCGGCCCAAGTCCTGCGCCAAGATCGACGGGAATAACAGTCCGATCACCGGGTCGGCGTCGGGCCGGTTTTGCGGCTGGCGAGACTTTTCCCAAAACACGTTGGCATCGAGCTGCGCGTCGAACTCGCTCAACGCGGCCTCCGGCCCCGAGCCCTGAAACACCGAGCCGACCGAGAGTCCGGTGACAGTTTCGGCAAGCGCCGGGTCGTAGCTCGTCGTCACGACTCCGGACGTGATCAGCGTTCGCGAGATGGTGTCGGGCGGCGCGGCAATGCGTTGCACGAACGATTGCCGCATCACCTGGCTATTGCACAGCGTGATGTGCACGACCTCCGAAAGCGGCAACTCCCAGATTTCGTAGTTCTCGGGATTCTTCAGCGTGAGTGGTGGGAGTGTGTTCTGCACTTCGCACAGCGAAGGCTCTTCGACGTCTGGATACTCGATCTCGGTGGCGACGTCGAGGTAGTGCGAGAGATCGCCGTCTTCGCGGCAATAGAATGGCTGCTGAGGAGCACAGCCGGTGGCGATCATCGTAACGATGAGCACCCACGACCAGAATGTGCGGTATCGCCGGTTCATTGCTGTTGCTTCCTGACTGGCCGGCGCGACGAGCGCGATAATTCATCGCGCTCGTTGCGGAGGTTCGATCGGTCGTGGCGCGCGGCGTGTGGTCGCCAGCGGCGTTCGCCCGACCCGTTCCCCCCGGGCCGTCGCTCCGTTGGGCCGCACCTCGGACGGCGGCCCTAGAGTGAGAGCAATCAGCAAGACTGGTATCGTCGACTCAATCGTTAAACTTTGACGATTCTGGGCCGCTTGAAGCTGGAGATGAGGTTCGCCGCGCTAGCATTGGCGGCGAAGCGGCACGTGGGCGAGTCTCTCCGAGACTCGAAGATCGCGTCCGCCGCGGCGGACGCGGCCACATGCATCTCACACGTTCATGCCGGCGAAGTCGGTCACGTCGGCGATGCTAGCGACCTGGCCCAGGTCTTCCACGCGCTCGGCCAGGCGCCCGGCGGCGATGAAGTGATTGAACTCGATGAGAACGGCGCGCTCTACGACGCGGCCAAACCATGCCAGCACTTCGGGCGACATGGGCCCGCAGGTTTCCGACGTCAGCTTGATCGCAAGCTCCGCGCGGTCCGCCCGGCAATCGCTGCGATCGGTCACCAGCACCCCGTCGAACGAGAAGCGCAGCATGTTTTCGATATCTGAATTCGCCAGCCGGTAGACGCAACGCGTGTTGTACAGAAAATATGCGTTCGCCGTGCCGTGCGTTTCGATTGCCTGTTGCAACCGTTCACAGCGGGCGCGATACGCGGGCGAGGCATCGAGCGGCACGTCGACGCGGCCGACCGAGCGCAGCGGCAGACAATCGAACGCGATGTCGACGAGAGGTTGCATGGGGTGGACCGAAAGCGTGTGAGTGAGCAAGCAGGTTCGGAAGTTGTCACCCCGAGGTCCGCCGAGGGGTCGAGCCAGATTCCTCGGAGGACCTCGGAATGACAGCGATCGCCTACTCACCTAATCTACTCA
>JAKEIB010000223.1 GCA_022614705.1 Planctomycetota bacterium
CCGTCCGAATAAATCTGCCACATCAAGAAGCTCGCAAACACCTGGATTTAAGGGATTCTCAACGAGTCAATGTGTCAGATTTTTTGCGACGAGCCATACTCCACGGTCACCATGGGCCAATTTGGCGGGAGCGTGGACGGAGATGCGGTCAACCTGCTGCGCGCCTCGTCGCTCGCCACCAGTTTTGTGGACCTCTACTTGGCGACCCGTCACGAGCCGTATCTGGCCTACGCTCGCCACATCGCCGACACGACGGTCAAGTTCCAGAACGCCGACGGAAGCTTCCCCTATCGAGTGAATCCCAAGACCGGGACCGTGGTCGAACAATACACTCCCGACGCCATTGAGTTCGTGGAATTGGTCGAGAAGCTGGAGCCCTTGGGCTACGATGCACGGCGGGCAATGGCCGCGCAGCGGGCCTTGGAGTGGATGCTGGCCTACGTCTGCACGGCCAACAACTGGAAAGGCGTCTTCGAGGATGTGCCCGAACTGCCTGTCCACAGCAATCTCGCGCATATGGCCGCCCAGTCGCTCATCCGCTATCTCTGTCGGCACAAGGATGAGGACCCGGCCTATCTGCCCACGGCGATACGCCTTAACCGCTGGGTCGAGGACCAGTTCGTCACCTTCGGTCCCGAGAACGAGGCTTCGCCCGTTCGTGTAAAAGGGCCGCTGGTGTTCGAGCAGTTTGTTTGCTTTTGGCCGATGGACGCCCACGCAGCCAACTGGATTCTCACGCTGATCGAACTCCACAAGGCCACCGGCGAGCAGGTCTATCTGGACAAAGCCAAGGCCGCCGCCAATGCGATCTGCCAGGAGCAGTATGAGGATGGCCAGTTTTCAACCTGGGGCCGGGACTATGAAACCGGCGTGTGTCCGATCGATAACACCGGCGGTCCGCCAGTCAATAATTGGTATAATTGCCACGCCTACGCCGATGTGGCGCTGTATAAACTGACGCTGTATGTCAAAAGCTTGAGATAAATGAATCTGCTCAAGTCACCGAAGTACCCAGGGAGTATTTTCTCATCTCGAAGAGGATGTGCGCCGACGGCTCCTCTCAGCTAGGCGGGCGGGACCGTCCATGGCGCCACCGATGACTTCGGTTTCAAGGCGGTGGAAGAGCCGACCAGCGTGCACGATCTCCACGCGACGATTCTGCATTTGCTCAGTTTCGACGACGAGCGCCTGACCTACCGCGACGCCATCCGCGTAGGACTGCAAACGACCGAGAGCTAACCGTCAGGAAAACTCCAACTGAAGAAGCCGCCATGAATCCAGCCACGCCGAAAGCCGAACCGCTACGATCAGCCCGACTCCGAATGGCAGTTTGCGGAGTTTCCCCTAAGAGCCCGTTGAAAAATGTTGTAGCCGGGGTCTGTGACCCCGGAATCCTCAACGAAAAGCCGGCCTCACAGAGGCCAGCCACAGTTTTTCAACGGACTGCTAAGAGCCTATCCCAGAACCGTGCGCGGAGAGGGGGACCATCCGCGGCGGATGGTGCCCGGCACCATTTTGCTCCGAAGACTCCGCAAAATGAACCAGTCCCCGACGGTTCTGGGATAGGCTCTAAGTTCGTTGGGTGGTTAATCCCCTGCCTGCTGCTGGTTTTGACCAGTCAGGTGACGTCGCAAACCTTCGCCGCGCAAACTGACGAGTTCCTTGGACGCTGGGCATTGACGACTGCGGGGGGCGGAGCCGGATGGCTGGAGGTGCGCGACGACGCGGGCTATCTGGACGGGACCCTGTTGTGGGTCGGCGGCAGTCCGGAACCGCTCACGCGAGTCTATTTTGATGGCGACACGCTCGGCGCCATCCGCATCCGCACCGACCAGATCAAGGACGCGACCGGCAAAGTCACACGCACGCAAGTTCACCCGCTCACACTCACCGCATCGCTCTCCGGCGACCGCCTGCGTGGCGTGCTGGCGGAACCCGCCGGCGATGGGAGAAGCGTCACGCGACAGGAGTTCACCGGGGAGCGCGTCCCGCCATTGCCGCCGCGTCCCGAGCTTTCGAAAGTGCGATTTGGCGAGCCGCACGAACTCTTCAACGGCAAAAACCTCGACGGCTGGGTGGTGCTGGGCGGTCCGCATTGGGGAAAACTGGATCTGCAGCGACCCGATCGCGGAAACCTCGAGGGCTGGCTCGCCACCAACAGCAACGCGGCGAGCGGTTGGTCCGTGGAGAACGGCATTCTGATCAACAACCCCACGCAGCGCGCAGGCCAGCCGTATGTCTCTTACGGAAATCTCCACACCGTGCGGAAGTTCGAGGACTTCAATCTCGCCGTCGAAGTTAACGTGGGTCCCAACGGGAACAGCGGCATTTACCTTCGCGGCATCTATGAGGTGCAGGTCGCGGACAGCTTTGGAAAGCCCGTCGACAGCCACCACTTGGGCGCAGTCTATGGGCGGATCACTCCGACCGCGTCGGCAGAAAAACCGCCAGGCAAATGGCAGACGCTGGACATCACCTTGGTGGACCGGCACGTCACGGTGAAACTCAACGGCCAGACGATCATTGAGAACCAGCCATTGATGGGCTGCACTGGCGGCGCGGTTTGGTCGGACGAATCCCGTCCGGGTCCAATCTATCTCCAGGGCGACCACACTGACGTGCGTTTCCGAAAAATCGTGTTGCGCCCCGTGGTCAAATAGAACGCGCCGCCGCGCCTGGCGGTCTAGAAAAGCGGACAGTCAGTATGTCCCGTTTGCAGCCCCCGTAAATCAAAACCAAAAAGCGACCGAAAATCCACCCGCCCCGGAAGAGTACCCGTCCGGAAAACGCCCACCGAAGAAGCCGCCATGAAACCATCAACACTGACAACCGAACCGCCGCCATCAACCCGACTCCGAAAAGTGATTTCCGGAGGTTCCCACAAGTTCGTTTGGCTGCTGATCCCCTGCCTGCTGCTGATTGCGACCAGCGAGGCGGCGTCACAAACGGCTTTCCCGAAGCCTGAGGAATGGCCGGCCTTTCGCCGCGATGGATCGCTGCAGGCCCGTTCGCCGGCGCGCGGAAAACTTGAGTCCCCGCGGATTGCGTGGCGGCAGTTCGTCGGCGTGCTGGAGAGCCTCGTCGTGGTCGAGCCGGCGGCGGGCGAAATGCAGTTCGCGTTGCCGTCGGATGAGTCGTCGCCGTCGCCCGGCTCGGCGAGCGCGGCGGTGCAGGACTTTGCTCCGCTAACGGAGGCCGGGCAAGACGAGCCGCCCTCGGGCAACGTCACTTACGCCGATGTGCTGCCGGAGGATCCGGGCAAGGAGAAGATTGAGTTCGAAAGCGGCTTTAACAAACCCTACGTCAACGGCATGTATCAGCAGTGCGTCGGCCGTTGCTTCGCGCGGCGGGACGGCAAGTGGGTCCAGGTCTGGGAGTCGCAGCCCATTGACCTGCTGTTCCAGTCGCTGCCGCTCGCGGGTGATTTCGATGGCGACGGTCAACCAGAGATTGCCATCCTGCCCTTTTACGAACTGCTCCTGCTCGATGCGCGCACCGGCGCGATCAAGGATCGCTGCCGGTTTACGGAGACCCGCAGCTACGGTTGTTTCGGCGCGTACGACGTTGATCGCGACGGACGAACCGAGTTTCTGGTGCAGGCCGATTACTCGAAGCACGTCGATGTGCTCGGCTTTCGCGACGGCAAGCTGAATCTCCTGTGGCAGCGGAACGTCGAACTGGGTTTCTCGAACCCGCAGAAGATTCTCCGGGTCGGGCCTAATCCGGTGGCCGACGTCGACGGCGACAGCCAACCCGAGGTGCTCACCGCCATCTTCAACGAACGCGGCGATCAGCGCTGGTGGGTGACCGCGCATGACGCGCTGACCGGGCGGGTGAAGGCGGAACTGCCGGACGAATATCTCGTCGCCGCACTTGACCTCGACGGCGGTGGAACAAGCCAACTGCTCACGATCCGCGCAACGGGGGCCGGCGTGCCTGAATTCGGCACGATCCAGGTCCGCTCGCTCCAGGACGACGGCTTCACGACGCTGTGGCAGCAAGAAAACGCCGCGTGGGCGACATGGGAACCGCCGCTGCCCGCCAACGTGCAGAACGAAGCCACCTTTGGACGCACCACAGTGATGAATCGTCGCGGGTCGCAGGGCACAACCGTTGTGCTGCGCGAGCGAAACAGCGCCAGCGCCGACATCGTCGCCGTCTCGGCGGCTCGCTGGGACGGCAAGAGCTTCCAGCCGCTCGTCCGGGTCGCCGGTCGAGGACTGCAAGCCGCCGGACTGGACGACTCGAATCGGTTGCTGGTTCGAGTTCATCACCCTCCGGGTGAAGCCGCCTCGTTGCGGAGCGCTGGTGGCAAGGCCACGCTGGTGTCCACGACACGGCTGGGCGGCAGCCCTGGACCGGCCGTGGTCGCCTGGCCCGACGGCGAAACGGAGCCCACCATTATTGTGCAAGGGCACGGCGAAGAGTTGGTGGCCTTTCAGCCGCCGCCGGAAGATGGTTCGGCGGCGCGGCTCACGCGCATCGCCGGACGCGGCCAGAGCACGCAATGGCCGGAAACCCGCGGGCCAGTCATCGCGGACCTGGCGGGCGACGGGCGACGGCAGTTGCTCCTGGCGACCGCCAGCCCCAGCGGTTGTGCACGCTTGCAAGCGACCGACTTAAACGGAAGCCCGCAATGGCATCACGACTTCCCGAACATTCTCGGCACGGCGCCGGTGTGGAACACCGGCGGCATCGTCAACTGGCAGACGGGCCATTTCACGGACCGGCGGCGGCAGGACGTGTTGGTCACCATCCGCCGCTCGATCATGCACAGCGAGGAAACCGTGCTGCTGTCCGGGCAGGACGGCCGGGAGCTGTGGCGCCGCGACAAGCAGATCAGTGATCGCGCCGTCGGCGGCACGCCGTTCGCCATCGCGGATTACGACGGTGACGCGCTCGACGATTTGGCCTCGCTGAACCCGAGCATTTTATACCTGCTCCAGGGCAGCACCGGCCGGGACCTGCTCGCCATGGATGCGACGTGGGACGAAGTTCCGGCCAAACCCGTCTATTGGGGACAACCCATCGCCGGCGATTTTCTGGGCACAGGTCGGCCCGCGCTTTTTTTCGGCGGCCGCTTGATGTCGGGGCTGGTCCGCACGGACGGTTCGCTCGCCTGGTGGGATGCCTTGGATCATGGCCCGCAGGACTGGCCCGCCTTCGGCAACTTCACCGACCGCAGCCGGCTCGAAGTCATCGGCGCCGGTTACCCCGATGGCATTCGCTGCTACGACGCTGCGACCGGCAAGGTCCTGTGGCGTTTGCCGATGCCCGTTCCCGGCGCGGTGATGGGTTCCGCCAGCGCCGACCTCAACGGCGATGGGCGAGATGAAGCACTCTTCGTAATCGGCCAGTACCTCGTGTGCCTGGCCACTGAGAGCGATGCAACGGAATCTCGCGTTCTCTGGCAACTCGAGCTCCCCGCCCCAACCGGAGCGCCGAGCCTCGCTGCGCTGGGCCACAACGGTGAATTGTCCATCCTTCTGGTTGGCGCTGACGGCTTTGTCTATGCGGTGCGTTGAGAAAGAACCAAGGACTGTGGATAAAGCTGCAGGAGAACTGCAAAGTCCCGCCGACGTGGTCATTCTGAGGTCTTCCGAAGAATCCGGCCGGACCCTTCGGAGTACCTCAGGGTGACTGCTTCCGGACTTTGCAGTTCTCGTGTAAGGCGGCGGGAACGAATGTGCGATCGCCGACTGAAGTGTTACAATCCTTTCAGGATGTTGATGGCAAACTAACTCCTTGCAAAGAGGAAACTCCACCATGCAGAGTCAGCGCATAACCGAAATTTGGCTTGTGTTCCTCAAGGCCTCATTGATTTGTTGCACGCTTTTTCTTGGAATTGGCGTTGCAAGTGCAGAGCTCGTCCCTTCTGCAACGCCGCGCAACAAGGATGCGGCCCGAGATGAAACGGTGGGACGGCCGGTCCGCGTGGTCTCCCTGAGCTTCGTTGGCAAGCCAGTCGAAGAGGTTTTAAAGATCGTTGATGACGAAGGAGGCAAGGGCGCCGACATCATCGTGCTGCCGGAGACTTGGACCGGGAAAAAGCCCCTGCCGCCCGATAGTCCGCTCATGCGGCAGCTGAGCGAGCTCGCGAAGAAGCATCGCACTTACATCGCGAATTCCGTCTATCGCCAAGTCGGCGATAAACAGTTCAACAGCGTCATCTTAATCGATCGCCAAGGCGAGATTGTTGGAACGTACGACAAGGTCTATCCCTATTGGGCTGAGTTCGACGACTTGCCCAACCTCGCGGTCGGAACCGAGATTCCCGTTTTTGAAACCGACTTCGGCAAACTCGGCTTTGCGATCTGCTTCGACGCCAATTTTCCCGAACTGTGGAGCCGTCTCGCCGATGGCGGCGCTGAACTCGTCATCTGGCCGAGCGCATATGTTGCCGGCAGCGCGTTGCAAGCCCATGCGCTGAACCATCACTTCTACGTGGTCACGTCGACTTGGCACGCGCATAACCTCGTTTACGACATCACGGGCGAATTGCTGCTCGATTCGTCGCGGAAAGATCTACTCGTTACCCGAGTGACTCTCGACCTCGATCGCCGCGTCTATCATGAGAATTTTAACCTGCCAAAGGCTCAGCAGCTCATCCAAGATCATGCGGATGAGGTATACCTTGAGAAGTTTCTCAATTTGGAGCAGTGGTTCGTCCTCAAGGCGAAGCGACCAGGCGTGGACCTATTGTCGCTCGCATCCAAGTATGGACTGGAAGAGCATCGCGACTACATCAAGCGAAGCCGGGCCGAAATGAATCGCCGCCGCGGAACTGCTGTGGCCGCGAGTTCCTCCGACGATGATTCAGTCGCGAATCAATCGACCTCACTTGTTGAGCAGCCTTAGCAGCCCGTTGAAAAACTGTGGTTGGCCTCTGTGAGGCCGGCTTTTCGTCGAGGATTCCGGGGTCACAGACCCCGGCTACAGCTTTTTTCAACGGGCTGTTAGCGATTCGGAGAAGTCCGAGTAAACCGGGAGATACCGCGTATGACGCTTGATCGACGAAACTTTCTCAGCCATTCGGGCAAGTGTGCCGCTGGGTTGGCGCTGGCGTCCTCGTTGGCAAAGCCCGCGCGGGCGGAGTCGCCAAACAATCGCGTGAATTTGGCGATCGTCGGCGTCCGCGGTCGCGGGCATGGTTTGATGCACGGCTTCGCATCGCGGCCCAACTGCAACATTCTCTATCTCTGTGATGTCGATCAGACGGTCGTGGGCTTGCCCCAGCGCGAAATCGCCGATCGCTACGGCGCCGCACCGAAGATCGTCCAAGATTTTCGTCGCGCACTCGATGATGCCGCGGTCGACGCGATGGTCATCGCTACTCCCGATCATTGGCACGCCTTGGCGACGATCTGGGCCTGTCAGGCGGGAAAAGACGTCTACGTCGAGAAGCCAGTCAGTCATTCCATCTGGGAAGGCCGCAAGATGGTTGAAGCGGCGCGCAAGTACAAGCGCATTGTGCAAACTGGGACGCAAAACCGTAGTGCCCCCTACATGCTCCAGGCGAAGCAATATATTGATAGCGGGAAACTCGGCACGATCCATCTGGTGCGCGTTTACAATCAGAAGCACAAGCCCAATATTCATCCCGTCGAAGAGACGGAGCCGCCGCCGGGACTCGATTGGGACATGTGGCAAGGACCGGCGACACAAACGCGTTATTCCACCAATTTCCACAATGAATGGCACGCGTTTTGGAAGTTCTCGGGAGGTGATATTGCCAACGACGCCGTTCATCAGCTGGATATCGCCCGTTGGATGGTCGGGGCCGACTATCCCACCAAGGTTTCTTGTTACGGCGGGAAATTTGCCGAACAAGGGCTCTCTGAAATGCCCGATACTCAAGTGGCGACGTTTGAGTTCCCCAACCTGATCATGACGCTCGATTTGACCCTGTATACGCCGTACATGATCAAGAGCGATCAACAGATCCGCGACGGAGACATGTTCCCTTATTGGCCGCAGAATACCGAGCGCGTGGAACTCTTCGGCACCAAGGGACTGATGGTCTTGGGGCGGATGGGCGCCGGGTGGCAGGTCTTTGATCGCCAAAAGAACCGGCAGCCGGTGGTGGCGGCTCAGGCCTACGGCCGATTTCCGGATCCAGAGCATCAACAGAATTTTTTGGAATCAGTCCGCTCTCGAAATGCTCCCAGCGCGGACATCCTCGAAGGTCACCGCAGTACGCTGTTGTCTCATATCGCCAACATCAGCTATCGCCGCGGCGGTAGGCAACTCACATTCGACGCCCAAACAGAATCGTTTGTCGATGATCGAGAAGCAAATCAACTGCTGAAGCGAGACTATCGAGCGCCTTGGTGCGTCCCGGACCACGTTTGACGATTGATCGTCAGCCTCAATTACAGTTGTGGTTAATGATGATTGGAAGTTCTCGATGCGCGGAAAACTGTCGAACGCCAGTCGAGCAAATGACTCTCTCCTGACCCATGATCGGCGCGAGTTCCACGCGCTCCTGGCGGGGCTCGGTGCGTCTCTCTTCGGCTGGACCGATTCGGTGGCCGGGCCGTTCTTGGGAGCTGAATTCGAAAAGCTCGTGCCCGCGGACAAAAACTTCTCGGCCGAGTGGCTGGCTTCGCTGGCCGCACGCGGAAAGCCCGAGACGTTCACCGGTGACGACCTGAAGTACATAGGAATGCCGGCCGGCGGGATTGCGACGGGCACGCTCTACCTGGGCGGAGACGGCCGGCTCTGGCTATGGGACATTTTCAATCGCCATCAAGAAGGCATCGACCCCAAAACGGTGACCTACGCCGGCCAGTCGCTTCGTTCCCGCGACGGATCGGCGTACGTCGCTCCGCCGGAACAAATCCGTCCGGTGGACCAGGGATTCGAGATCCGCGTGAAAACTGCCGTGGGCGAGTCGGTCCGAACGCTCGACCGCAGCGGATTCCGAGACGTTACGTTTAACGGCCAATACCCCGTCGGCACCGTCACCTACCGCGACGACGAATCTCCCGTCTCCGCGAAACTGGAAGCCTTCTCTCCGTTCATCCCGCTCGACGCCGAAGATTCGGCGCTCCCGGCGACGGTGATGACGTTCACGCTCACCAACGATTCGCAGGTCTCGGTGGAGGCGACACTGGCCGGATGGTTGGAGAATGCGGTTTGCCTGCATCACCGACAATATGCTGGAACGCGTCACAATCGAATTGTCACACGTTCCGGTTTCACGTATTTGGACTGCATGTTGGCGAGGGCCGACGCTTCCGTCGAGCCGCTAGAGCCGAATCGAGCCGGCGACGAGCCGTTGGAAGAGCTTGCTGACTTTGGCACGATGGGGCTGGCGCTGATCGGCGAGCCGGCTGAACGCCAGGCGGCGGACGTTGCTGCCAACGGCCTCGATGGCAAGGTTCACGTTTCGGCCGAATGCCAACTGGCGGAGAAATTGGTCGGCTCCATCGGCCGTACCGTCATGTTGAATGCCGGAGAGGTCGTAAAGGTTTCATTTGTCTTGGTGTGGCATTTTCCGAATCTCACCATTCTTGACACGCTGAAAGGACGACATTACGCAGCCCGGTTCGCCGATGCGACGGCCGTGGCCGCCTACGTGGCCAAACACTTCGACCGGCTTACATCGACGACGCTGCTGTGGCGAGACACGTGGTGCAATTCGACCCTTCCGCACTGGTTCCTGAATCGCACCTTCACCAATACTTCGACGCTGGCAACCTCCACGTGTTATTGGCTGGAGGACGGTCGGTTTTGGGCCTGGGAAGGCGTGGGGGACTGCCCGGGTACCTGTACTCACGTGTGGCACTACGCCCAGGCGATGGGACGCATCTTTCCCCAGCTAGAGCGCGGCTTGCGCGAGCGCGTCGACTTCGGGCTGGCGTTCGACGCCGAGACGGGTGTGATCCGCTACCGTGGCGAATTCGGTGATTGGTTCGCGGCGGATGGCCAGTGCGGCACGATCCTGCGCGCCTATCGCGAACACCAAATGTCGGCCGACGATGCGTTCCTGAAGCGGGTCTGGCCGCGAGTCCGGCAAGCCATGCAGCGCATGATGGCTCAAGACAAAGACCGGACCGGCATTGTGTACGGCCCGATGCACAACACCTTGGACGCCGACTGGTACGGAGTGGTGCCATGGCTGGTGGGACTGTATCACGCCGCGCTGCGGGCCAGCGAGGAAATGGCGCTGGAGATCGGCGACGCCGCTTTTGCGCGGGAGTGTCGGGACCTATTCGAGAAAGGCGTCGAAAGACTTGATCGGCTGACGTGGAAAAAGGAGTACGGTTATTACATCCACCTTGGCGATCCCGATTTTTTGGAACACGTCGGATCGTACGACGGCTGCCACGTTGATCAGGTGCTCGGCCAGTCGTGGGCCTGGCAAGTCGGACTCGGGCGCATCGGCGACGAGGCCCACATCCGGCAGGCGCTACAGTCGTTATGGCGTTTTTCCGTGACTCCGGACGTCGGCCCCTACCGCGAGGCGAACAAGCCCGGTCGATGGTACGCGATGCCCGGCGACGGCGGACTGTTGATGGTCACGTTTCCGTTCGGCAAGCCGGAAGCGATTCGCGGCGCCGCGGCCGGGACGGCCCAGTATTTCAACGAATGCATGAGCGGTTTCGAATGGCAGGCGGCCGCCCACATGATTTGGGAGGGAATGACGACGCAAGGGTTGGCGGTTGCTCGGCTGATCCACGACCGTTATCACCCGCGCCTGCGGAATCCCTACAACGAGATCGAGTGCAGCGACCACTATGCCCGCGCGATGGCCAGTTACGGCGCATATCTGGCGGCGTGCGGATTCGCGTATCATGGTCCAAAGGCGCATATCGCATTCGCCCCACGACTCACTCCCAACGACTTCCAAGCCGCGTTTACCGCCGCCGAGGGTTGGGGAACATTGACGCAAACTCGCCGCGGTCGAAAGCAATCCGCGACACTGAAGCCGAAGTATGGCGCGGTCCGGTGCAAAACGTTCGGGCTGGAACTGCCGGCGCATACGACGGCAATGGAGATCGCGGCAACGATTGAAGGAACGAAGGCGCCCGTGACGTTCCGGCAATCAGGTTCCGTATTGACGGCTGTGTTCGAGGACGCGGTCAACGTCGAAGCCGGTGAAACGCTCGAACTGACGGTCACGTACTCATGAGGACCCACGTGCGAGGAATGGAGTTATGAATCGCGTGTTCATCGCAATCGTTTTTGGAGCGGCATGCTTGGCGATCGTCCATCCCGGCTTAAGCCAGGTTTCTGAGCCGACGAAGCAAGCCACCGACTGGAAATCGGTCCTCGTCGAACGAGTTCCCGAGTACGGTCACCGCAACTGGATCGTGATCGCCGACTCGGCCTACCCGGCTCAAAAAAGCGAGGGAATCGAAATCATCGTAACCCACGCGGATCAACTCACTGTCGTCGGGGCTGTTCTGGATCAACTTGGAAAGGCGAAACACGTTCGCCCCATCGTCTACTTTGACGAAGAATTGAGTTACGTCCCCGAGTCGGACGCCCCCGGAATCGAAGCGTATCGGCGCGACCTCACGAAACTGCTTGACGATCGCAAAACCTCGTCGCTCCCTCACGAGCAGATTCTCGCCAAGCTTGGCAAGGCGGGAGAGTCGTTCAAAGTACTTGTGCTGAAGACCGACTTGGCACTGCCGTACACGTCGGTGTTCTTGGAGCTGGATTGCGGATATTGGTCCCCCAACGCGGAAAAACGCCTGCGGGACGCGATGAAAGCTGTCCGTAAGTGAGAGACGTCGTGCCGCCTGCTCTCCAGTTACAAGAATGTTAATGCCATTCGTTGCTGACAACTTTTGTCGTCGCCGAATGCGCTCGACGCACCGCACTACGTAATGGCAGAGAATGCTGCCGAAAAGAATCGACTTTGCGTATGCCGTCGCGCCGCTTACTCTGTCGACACGTCACAGCCAAGCGCGCCGTACAAAACCCTCGCTGGCCACGCGTATCCGCCGTCTGGCAAAGCGGGCTTTCCACCTGCCTCCCAGGACGTGTGGCGGCGGCGAATGGCGTCATTTGCCGAGTTTTGCCGGAGAAAGTTGCGGTGTCCGGCCGATGTGATACAATGTAATACATGAGCACTCTCACCCTTCGTATTCCCGACGACCTCAAGGCGCAGCTTGAGGAACTAAGTCGCCAACTACAGCGGCCGACGAGCGAGCTCGTGCGCGAATCGCTGCGCCGATACATCGTGACCGAGCAACTTAAGGCGATCCGCCGGGCGGCCGTTCCGCTTGCGGAAGCCCAGGGGTTTCTTACGGACGAGGACATTTTCAAGGTCGTTTCTTGAGGGTGGTTCTCGACACGAACGTGCTGCTGGCCGGGGTCGCATCGCACGGGATCTGCGAAGGGCTGGTAGCGCTCTGCTTTCGCGACCATTCGGTCGTGCTTTCGGAGTACATCCTGAACGAGTTCGCCGAACACTACGTCGGTAAGTTCAAGGCCACCGATCGGCAAGCCGCAGCCGTTGTGGAAACGCTCCGCCAACTGGGCGACACGGTTTCCCCTGCGTCCGTTCCGTCGGACGCGTTTGCTGATTCTGATGACCTGCCCATCTTGGGAACGGTTGTCGCTGGGCAAGCCGAGTGCTTGGTTACCGGCGATAAGAAGCTGCTTGCGTTGGGCGACTATCAAGGGACGCCAATCCTTTCACCCCGCGAGTTCTACGTTCGCCTCCGCGCGAGCGACTGACTGTCTCTCTGCTGTCCCTGCTGTCCGTCCAGTGAACTTCTCCCATCGCTGGACAATAACCGTCGCGTGCTTTGGCTCGCGTTTGTCCCAGCGCACAGTAAAACAACGGGGGTCAGAACTACTTTATAAATCGTTCCGCCCCCTGTTTCGATTCATGGTACACATAACCGCCGAGGATCGACCGCGAACGTCGTGGCATCAGGGCAGCCTATCAATTCGCCGCCGCTCCCGCCAGAAATGACTCCCGTCCCGAATGCCATCAACTTAGCGCGTAACCTCCGGTAATTGCGTGAGTTAATTACGCTAGCGTGAGGTCTGAGATGGGTGGCTCGGAAAGAGCCGGGTCTGCC
>JAKEIB010000224.1 GCA_022614705.1 Planctomycetota bacterium
ACCGTCCGAATAAATCTGCCACATCAAGAAGCTCGCAAACACCTGAATTTAAGGGATTCTCAACGAGTCAATGTGTCAGATTTTTTGCGACGAGCCATATGTTCACCACAGAGGACACGGAGGACACGGAGAAGGGAAGAAAAATAGTAGTGCAGGAGTGAAGTAGAAAACGAAGCTGCGTTTACTCGCTTCTACTCCACTGCTCCTCTACTCCACTTTTTTCGTCGTCCTCTGTGACCTCAGTGTCCTCCGTGGTAAATCAATCTTACCGCCGGTGTGAAAATTCGGACGAGTTCAACAGCGCCCAAAACAAATCCTCAAACACGGCGGCGCGGTTCTCGCTTGTTTTGCAGAACTGGAGTGCCGTCTTAAGTTCATCCTTGGTTGGTTCGCGCGACAACGTGCGCAGGTACAATTCCTCGACAAGCAATTCGTCGCTCGGGGCGTCCTCCAGGAGTCGGCCGAGGACTGTCTCGCGATCGATCGCCCGAATGGCTAGGTTAAGTCGGGGACCATTCATCATCGCCAATGCCTGCGGGATCGAGCTGACAACCGTTTCGCGTGGATCGCTCGGATCGTAACCGAACACGGATTCAAACGACGCTCGGACCGAGTTTCGGCCGAAGCCGCCCATCGCCTCGGGCGGGCGCCCGCGGCGGCCCGAAAAGGCCTCCGGTTCGTCGCTTTCAACGGCCGTAAGGATTGCATTGAAAAGCTGATCGCTGCGCAGCGGCTGGGCGATATTCGCGACGAACGGCGTCCCATCGGTCTCTCGCCGCGGCCGGCTTTCGCGCTGATAGGCCTCCGTCGCGCAGATCACGCGGAACAACCACTTCACATCGTAGCCACTGTCAGCGAAGCTGCGGCTCAAGAATTCGACCGCTTTCGGGGCAGAGGGAGTTCGATCAGGTCCGATGTCGTCGATCGGCTCATAAAAGCCCTCGCCGACCAACTCCGACCACATGCGATTGACGAAGGCCGTGGCGAACCACGGGTTCTCGGTCATCCAATCGGCGACGGCGCTGCGCCTTTCGGCGTCGAGTGAGCCGAATGGCAACTCGGCCGACGTGAGGAAGAACTTCGGCTGCATCCGCGTGCCGGGCGCGGCCGGGTCGTTCAGGTCTGGCATGAAGTGTTCCATCTGGCCACGGCGATTCTCGGCATTGGGATTCTGGCGACGTCCGGCCGGGCGGTCGTCGGCGACCACTTCGAAGCTGCGCCGCGTGGGAGTCACGATCGGCCGCATCGCCAAACGCGGAAAGAACGCAGCGAATTCGTGGAACTGCTCGCGCTTCCAATGATCGTACGGATGGTCGTGGCATTGGCAGCATTGAATCTGGATGCCGAGGAAGATGCGCGACATCTCGGCCGCTGTTTCTTCGGTGCGGGCGTCCTGGGCCGCGTGGATCGCAGTGGCGCCGTTCTCGCGAATGTCGCCGGAGGATGTGATGAATTCCGCGGCGATCTTGCTCCACGGTTCGTTGTCGTTAAATCGTTCGGTAAGCGCGACGGCTACTGGGTTGGCGACGATCGCCGCGCGGTCTTCTAACTTGCGGTAGAGAATGACATCTCGCCAATAGCGGGCCCAGTTCTGACCGTATTGCGGACTTTTCAGAAGCTCGACAACGACCTTTTCGCGCTTGTCCTTGGCCGGGTCGAGCAAGAATGCGGTGACGTGCTCGGGTGACGGAATGTCGCCGACAATATCGAGCCACACGCGCCGCAGATAGGTGGCGTCGCTGACAGTCGGCGCCAGCTTGGTTCCCTTCGTGAAAACCTGCTCCGCAATGAGTTGATCGACCTGCTCGGCCGTCTGTCCGACGGGCGGCTTGGCGAACGCATGCGCGGTCGCGATGCTGGCGACGACGACTGCCATTCCGACGCCCAGAAATCTGCCGGCCGGTCGCGGGTTCATCCTTCTGGCCCTCATATTTGGTACAATGCTCAAGTCGAGCCACCGCTCGCCGCAAGCATATCGCACGATACATTCTAGCTAAACCCCGCCCAGGGGCGATGGTTTCGCTGCTCAAGCAGCCCGAACGGCGCGAACTTGGACCGTGGAAAACCAGGAGATTCGCATGATCCGCATTGCTAAGACAAACGGTGTCGTCCGGCTGCCGAAGGCCAAGAATGTGCTTGGCGGCAAGCTGGACGTGTGCTCGAAGTCGCCGATGACCGGCTTTTTCCGCGATGGTTGCTGTAACACGGGACCGGAGGACGTCGGCTCGCACACTGTGTGCGTCGCGTTGACGGCCGAGTTTCTGGAGTTTTCCAAATCGGTCGGCAATGATCTTTCCACCCCGAATCTGCAATGGGGCTTTCCAGGGCTGAAACCGGGCAATCGGTGGTGCCTTTGCGCGCCGCGCTGGCAGGAGGCGCTCGATGCCGGCGCCGCGCCGCAGGTGATCCTGGCTGCGACGCATGAGGGAGCGCTCGCGTATTGCGAGCTCGAAGACCTCAAGGCGCACGCGATTGACAGGTAATGCCAAATTAAATTACAAGTGCGCAAAATAGCCGCGACCCCAACGGGTCGCTGGTCCGTGCCCGCGAGCTATTAGCTCGCGGCTGGTTCTCGATTCGAAATCAATGCACGCGTTGGCCGGGGACAGCGCCTTCGTCGACGGTGATGACGAACACCTCGGCTGCGTCGGGGCCCGCCGCGCAGACCATGCCTTCGCTGGTACCAAATTTCATTTTGCGCGGGGCCAGGTTGGCGACGCAGACCACCAACCGGCCGACCAGGTCTTCCGGCTTGTACGCTTCCTTAATGCCGGCAAAGACCGTCTTCGTGGCTCCGCCGCCGAGGCTCAGCGTGAGCTTCAAGAGCTTCTTGGCCTCGGGCACGTCTTCGGCAGCGATAACGCGGACGACGCGCAGGTCGACTTTGGCGAAGTCGTCGATCGTGCACTCGGGCGCGAGCGGCTCGGCGGCGAGGGCGTCTCCGGTATCGTTCCATTGAGAGGCTTGCGCACTGGCAGGCATGGTCGCTGAAGCGACCTCGCCGTCGGCGGGCGTTACGGCAGTTTTTTTGCTTTCTTCGATCATGGCGTGAACGTCCTTTTCTTCGATGCGGCGGAGCATGTGGGTGAACTTGGCGACCCGTGTGCCGACGAGCGGTGATTGCGACTGCTCCCAGCGATCAATCGGATCGTGGAGCAAGTCACCGGTTTGCTTTGCCAAGCGCGGCAGTACGGGTGACAAGTACACAACGATCTGGCGGAACAGATTGAGCGCGACGGTGCACACATCTTGCAGCTCGCGCGCTTTGGACGGCTCTTTGCGAAGGTCCCACGGGCGGCGCTCTTCAACATAGGGATTCGCCTGGTCGGCTAGTGCCATGATGAGCCGCATGGCCTTGCTGTAATCCGTAGTTTCGTAGGCGTCGCGAATTTCGTCGCCCGCTTTGGTGCCGGCGGCGAACAGGCCGCCGTCGTCGGGGTACTTGGCCGAGAGGCCGGTTGATTCAACAAACTTCGCGGTGCGGCTCGCCAAATTGACGACTTTGTTCACCAGGTCGGTGTTCACCTTGGCGACGAACTCCTCGGCCGACAGATCAAAATCTTCGACGCGCGACGAGAGCTTCGCCGCGTAAAAGTAGCGCAGCAAGCTCGGATCGAGATGTTTCAAGTAGGTTCGGGCGGCGACAAAACCGCCCTTGCTCTTTGACATCTTTTCGCCACCGACGGTGAGGAAGCCATGGACGTGGATTTTCGCCGGCAGAGTGAAACCGGCCGTCTTCAGCATGCCGGGCCAGAACAGCGTGTGGAAATACGTAATGTCCTTGCCGATGAAATGGTGGATTTCGCAATCCGGCGCTCCCCACCAGTCGTCGAACCGTGCGCCTGTTCGGTCGCACCATTGCTTGGTGGAGGCCATGTAGCCGATCGGCGCGTCGAACCACACGTACCAGTAGTTGCCGGGACTATCGGGAATTCCGAAACCGAAGTACGGCGCGGGACGCGAAATGTCCCAATCGCGGAGCGGCTCACCCAGGAAGTGGCCCTTCACGTAGTTGGCGATCTCCGGCTGCAGGTGCTGGCCCGATTGCGTCCAGTCCTCCAAGAAGCCGTGCAGTTTCTCCAGTTCGATAAACAAGTGCGGCGACGAGCGGACCTCGGGCGTGGCGCCGCTCAGCGTGCTCCGCGGGGCGATCAGCTCGGTCGGGCTATAGTGATGACCACACTTGCTGCAGTTATCGCCAGGCTGATCGGGTGATTTGCACTTCGGACAAGTGCCTCGCACGAACCGATCAGCGAGAAACGTGCCCGCTTGTGGGTCGTAGAGCTGTTCGACATCGCGCTCCTTAACTAGCTTAGCCTTACGGATCGCGCGCCAGAACTCGTGGCACAGGGCCCGGTTTTCCGCGCTGTGCGTGCTGCCGAAGTTGTCGAACTGGATGTCGAAGCCGGCTAGGTCGCGTTCGTGGGCAGCCTGCACTTCGGCGATAAGCTCCTCTTCGCTGCGGCCTTCTTGGCGAGCGCGGATCATCGTGGCCGTGCCGTGCGTGTCGTCGGCGCACATGTACACGCATTGGTTGCCGATGAGCCGCTGGAAGCGCGCCCAGACATCGGCCTGTACTGCCTCGAGCAGATATCCAATGTGGATATCCGTGTTGATATAGGGCAGGGCGGAGGTGACGAGGATGCGTCGCACAGGGCAGTTGATGCGGGTCGGGCTTAGCCAAACCGCAAGCGGTTAATGGAGCGATGGATGGGAATTCGCGCCGTAAGTGCCACAGCTAGCAGTGCTGGCGGAGGGCACGTTGGACGGCGACATTGTAGCCGGGGTAGCAAATCTTCGGGAGAGCGCGCCCGCATGCGGCTGGTCAAGCTGATCTTGTAACTTTTTCGCCGGTCGGGGACATTGCGGCCCACGGCGACGGAATTCCCGCAGAAGTATCCGACGCCTATCACCACCCATTGGTTCGCTCACCACGATTTGCCCGGATCGCAACTGACATCGCCACCGCGGCGCGCCCACGATCGGCAAGATGCTGATCGCTGAACAGCCGCGACTGACGACAATCCAGGCGACAACGTGACGCCGACGCGGCGCAAAGAACTCGCCGCTTCGGCACGACGACCACCAATCCAAGGAGGGAACGGATGGTCCGATTCGCGGCAACCGCGCTCGCGCTCGCGGCAACACTGCACGGCATCTCAGCCTGTGGCAGCGAGCTCGTTCTGTTGGATTTCTGGTCGCCGACATGCGGCCCCTGCATGCAGATGAAGCCCACGGTAGAAGCGTTTATCAACGCCCGCTACCCAATTCGGCAGGTCGACGTGTCGCGCGAGTCGGAACTGGCGCAGCAATACCGCGTCACCGGCGTACCCTGCTTCGTAATGCTCGTCGATGGGCAGGAAGTCGATCGCGTGGTGGGCGCCACGTCGAGCGAGCGACTGCAACAGATGTTCGCCCGTGCGAAGGAAATTGTCGCCGCACAGAGGCCAAAGGTTGTTACACAATCGCCGGATAACCAGCCAGCGCCACGGGCGACACAGGAGCAAGGCAGCTGGGGCGGGGTCGGGGCGTTCGACAAGCTCAGCCGAGCGGACGACCCGGCTCGCCCGGCCGCTGAACCCGTGTCGGCGCAGGGACCGCAAGTTGATACGACGGAGCAAGACGCCGCTTGGACCCATCAATTCGATAGCAAGCTGCTCACGTCGTCAGTTCGTTTGCGTGTGGAGGACGAGAAAGGCCTGTCGCATGGCACGGGCACGATCATCGATGCGCGCGAGGGCGAAGCGCTCGTCATTACCTGCGGCCACTTGTTTCGCGAATCCAAGGGCAAGGGGCCGGTAGGCGTTGAATTGTTTGAAGCCGGCCCGCAGGGCGTGCAAGTCGTCGAAAGCGTGTCGGGGCAAGTGATCAGCTACGACCTGGAGCGCGACGTTGCGCTCGTGAGCATTCGACCTAGTCATCCTGTGTGCGTGGCGCCGGTGGCCCCGCCACGGACGCAAATTACGCGCGGCGATCGCGCTGCCAGCGTCGGTTGCAGCAACGGCCAGGACCCCACGATCCTGGCCACGCGCGTCACGTGGCTCGACCGTTACCAAGGTCCCCCCAACGTCGAAACGAGCGGCGCGCCGGTCGTCGGCCGCAGCGGCGGCGGATTGTTTAACGAAGAGGGACAGCTCATGGGCATCTGCTTTGCCGCAGACTACGAAGGCAACAAGGGGCTGTATGCCGGGCTGGAATCGATCCACGACGAGTTGAAACGCCTTGGGCTGCATGAAATCTACGCGAAGCCCGACGCCGGCACTGTGGCGGACGGTGTCGCGGATGACTTCGGCCCGGTCGCGGACCCGATCGTCCGCGGGCAAGTGGCAGAAGACGTGACGCCGGCTCCGCCAGCGGCGGCGATTGCTATTGCTCCCCAGGGCAACAATGCGGCTGCCCCAGAGAACTTAAGTGCCACCGAGCAAGCTGCGTTGGAAGAGATTGTAAGCCGCGCGGCCACGCATGAAGTCGTGTGCATCATTCGGCCGAAAGAGCCGGGCGGCCAGAGCGAAGTAATCACGCTCGACAAAGTATCGGCCGAATTCGTCCAGGCGCTGGCGGCCCGGAAACGCGAAGTGCAGACGCCTGCAATTCGCTAGGGCGTTTACAGCAGAATTCAAACAGCCGCCGTTACAATCGTTATTAAACGATTTCACGGTCATGGTTCTGGCCAATGGCGGGCCGAGGCTGACGTAGAATTCAAGTGTCGTTCCACATCAAAACAAAATACGCAACAGCGGTCAGAAACCATGATTTGGTACATCGCGGTCGTGGCAGTTTTGAACCTTGGTTTGGGATATGCGCTCGCCGTTCTGCTCGGGCGTGGGCAAGTTGTTTTGGCGACGGGTGACGCGTCGGAATCTGTCGAGCCGGCTGAGTTTTAGCAGCTTCTGACACAGTAGTTAAACCGCCAAGGACGCCAAGTTTGAAGAGAAGAAACTTTGGCTTTGCCGACGATCTTTGCGACTTGGCGTTCTTGGCGGTTCAATTTGTTAGGCGATCTAGGCCTGTTCTTCCAACTCGAAGATCGCTTCTATCTCGACCGCCCAACCCGCGGGTAACGACGCAACGCCCATTGCACTGCGAGCGCCCACGCCTGCTTCGGGACCGAAGACGTCGTGTATCAGCTCGCTGAAGCCGTTGATCACGGCTGGATGATCCTTAAAGTCGGGCGTGGCGTTGACGAAGCCGGTGGTCTTAACGATGCGGCGGACCGCGTCGAGGCTGCCGAAATGCTGTCGCAGAGACGCGAGAATTGCCAAGCCGGTGCGTCGAGACGCGTCATAGCCGGTTTCCTTCTGCAGGTTGTCGCCAAGCTTGCCGCAAACTGCCGTGCCATCGACGCCGACGGGACCGTGGCCCGAAAGGTAGGCCATGCCGCCGGCGACTAAAACGGGCCGATAGACACCGAGCGATCGTCCCGCCTGCGGCAGTTCAAGCTTCAGTTCCTTGAGACGCGCTTCGTGACTCATGGATTCTTTCCTCCACGGCGACTGTAGCTGGCCTCTATCAGGCCGGCTTTCCGGTCTGCCTATACACTTCACTCGGATCGAACACGCGATCAGCCACCGCCTTCAAACCATCCGGCGTCACCTGACGGAAAAAGCAGGACCGATAGCCTTCGTGGCAGGCGGCGCCCCCGACCTGCTCCACTTTCAGCAGCACGGCGTCGCCATCGCAGTCGACGAACACCTCGCGGACATGTTGAATGTTACCGCTCTCTTCGCCCTTGCGCCACAAATGCCCACGACTCCGGCTAAAGTATACGGCCCGCCCGGTCCGAAGAGTTTCATCCCACGCTTCGCGATTCATGTGCGCGACCATTAAGACCTCACCCGTGGCGGCGTCCTGGGCAATGGCCGTGATCAGGTCCGTCGGACCGTTGAATGCCGGCAGGTTGGGATTCGTGGCGCTCAATTCGTTTCTTTTTGTTTGTCGGCGATTGGACGAGCGGTTCAGACTAGCGTCAGCATAGCGGGAGTGCGACCGCGTATCCAGCCGTCACGCGCGGCGCGCTACAATCGGCACCGCCCCCACCGCCGCGCTCATCGGATTTGATGAACGGCCCGCGTTTCCGTCATGCGCGCCGCAACTGTTGAAAAGCTTGCCGAGTGGACGATCGGCAACGGTCGGACGGATGGCGTAGAGCTTATCCTTTGCGGGCAGTTTGAGACGCGAGTGCCAGGACGCCGATGGGAAAGAGGACGGACCGCCAAAAGCGCAGGAGGCACGCCAGCTCACTCGCTTGATGCAGGAGACAGCGTGTTCAACAAGTCTTTGACCATTGTGCTGCCGGTCCACAACGCCGAATCGCGATTACGCAAGAACGTTGGCGAGCTGCTCGAACTCGCTAGCGAACTCACCGCGAAATTCGGCGTGCTTATCATCGACGATGGTTCGACGGACGCCACGTTCGAAGTGGCGGAGGAGCTGGCCGCGCACTTTCCGCAGGTCTCCGTACGGCGGCATCGCGAGTGCCGCGGGCTGGGCGCGGCGATCGATTACGCCCAACGGCGCGTGCGATCCGATGCCGTGATCGTGCACGACGGCGTGTCGCCCATCGACTCGCAGCAAGTGCGAAGTTTGTGGCGACGCTGGGTCGATCAATCGATCTCGCGCGCTATCGCGCCGGCGGCCTTCGCAGACCGGCCGCAAGACGTAAGCGACTTCGCGAATCTGTCGGCGATCCACGCCACGATGGAGCGAGTGCATCGACGGGTGATCGGATTCCAGTTGCTGACGCCGCTGAACGACGGCCCAATAGCGGATGAGTCGCCAGCGTTGTCGGAATTGCCGCGGACCGATACGCCGCACGCACCGCGTCGTAGCGGCGTAGGCAGGGTACCACCCTTGCCGCGACCGAAGTTTCTCGCCGCGCTGGCCGAATTCGCGCTCGGCGAATAAGGGGACGAGGCGCGTGCGATGATAGCGCTTGCATCGTGTGCAAGTGATTTTGCACAAGTGTCCGTAGCTGTCTCGAAAAAAATTTCTTCCTCGCGCAATATTGCGACAATCGGCGTATCATAATTGCGCAGCGATGTGTTTAAGCACTTTATTCTCCATGCTTGCGCTGTAGTGCATCGCTACAGAATTTTCGCGCCGCGAACCAAATGCGTCCTGACTGCGGATACCGCCGACAAAACTCTTGCAATCGTAAAAAAAGGGGCTAGGATACGGTCGTTCAGGCAACTTGACCGCTAACTGGCCAGGCTGCTTGGTACAGGCCCAATGAATCGGGGCCAGGGCCAACCTTTTCGGCTTGCCTTCTCTGACGCAGGAACAGTGTGTTGTAAAGAGTTCTATCGAACTATTCGGTAGAAGGGGCTCGACGCAGTAGGACGCTTCTCGCGCAGGACGCCGGGACGCTGCGCTGTGTTCACATCTGTCGGTCTCCCGCAGTCTTGCAGGGACTTGGGTGGCTACCAGTACGCGCAGAACGTGCGCAGGAAATCTAATCTCGGAACAGACAGACGACCATTCTCATCTTTTATGGTCAGTTCGCCGCGGCGAACACCAGGAGGCCGTGCCATGAATCTCGCACACGACATTTCGATCGATTCGAGCCTGGGCCATTTGCCCGGGCCGCCCGTGCCGGCAACCGGCGCCAAGCGCAGCCTGCACCGCATCGCCGACGCCCGTCGTCAGCAAGGCATTTCCGTTCGCAGCGCCGCGCGGCGCATGGGCACCTCGATGGATCAGGTGCGCCGGCAGGAAGATCCCCATTGCGACATGCCGCTTTCGGACTTGTATCGCTGGCAGGAAGCATTGGAAGTGCCCGTCGTCGACCTGTTAGTCGATACCAACACACCGCTTTCGGAACCGGTGCTCACGCGGGCTCGCTTACTGCGAGTCATGAAAACGGTTCGAGCGATCAAGGAAACGGCCAGCAGCGTATCGATCCATCGGTTCACGACAATGCTGGAGCAGCAACTGATTGAGCTGATGCCGGAGCTGTCGGACGTGTCCGCGTGGCATTCGGTGGGCCAACGACGCTCGCCGAATGAAATGGGTCGGACGGGCGAACGTGTGTACCCCGACTCGTTCTTCACCGATTCGCTGGGCTAAGCGTTCCGCTTCGATACGGACAGAAGGCAGAAACAGACGCCAGGGCGCGAGGTAGGCGGTCGGGAGGCCAGGAGGCCATACGCGGGAATGTTCAACGTTGAGTTGACTGCTAGGGCCGTCATTCTCGCATGTGCCAATTAGCCACCGCCGCTCTCGTGCCTTGGCGATTTTCTATTCGCGATCACTTGGGCCGGCTGGCGCGCAGCACGGTACTGGCATCCAATCGAATCGCTCGACCCGGCCAGCCCGTTCGAAACGCCAGACCGACGCTCGCGGCGGCAATGACGAGACCTAACCAACTGGGCTCGAGCCACGCCCAGTATGCAATGCCGAGCAAAAAGCCAACGGCGTGCGGCCACTGATAGAGAAAATCCCATACGGCCGGTCGACGCAATAACGCGACTGCAGCAATCGACAGACTAACGACGGCCAACAGCGCGACATATTGCGATTGCACCGAGCCGGCAACGCTCGGCGCGAAATCAACGCTCAAGTGATCGAGGTCACCGTCCGTTATGTAATAAACCCAGTCCTCTGCCGAGCGTGTGATGGCGGACTGTGCGGTGAGTTCTTCGTCGGCTGAATTTAAAGTCGATTCGTCAGCCTCTGGCCTGGCCAGGCTGTCGGCGCTCTTCTCAATCCAAGAGTCTAGTCTCGCCGACACGGCCGCTAGCTGTTCCTCTAAGGGGCGTGTGACCTGCGAGGCCAGATGCCGGCCGGCTGGCTGAGCCATCGTGTCGAGCGCATCGCTGCGAAGTCGCATGAGCATTGAGGCCCAGGGGCGGAACCAGTTGTATCCGTCGGGAGAAGGCGATTCCACCGCCGTGGGCGTCGCGGCCTCGACAATGCTCAATAGCCGGTCGAATCGCAAAATCTTGTGCTCCGCGGCGGTAACCTCTGCCGTCACGCCGATCGATGGGCGCGGCGACGTCGCGGGATAACCGAACGACCAAAGGTTGATCTCCACGGGAATTACAATGCTCCCGGCCAGTAGCATCGGCCGACGCAGCTCACGACGCCCGCCTTCGGTGGTCGGTTCCATAGAGCGAAAAACGACCTCCAAAATAGATGGCAATTGCGGTGGGCCGAGCGCCACCCGCCAATTCGACGCGCCCGTCCGATCGATTAGGGCCGGACGATTTGCCAAACGAACCGCAACCAGTTGGTGATTGTCGGGCAGCCGCAGCGTGCAATCCGCCAAACCATTCGATTCGACGACGAACCGAGTCGTCATCAACTGCCCGCCACGCGCGTCGGCCGAGACGATCGTGTCGGCTAATCGCACGCGCTCGCCATGGGGGGCACCAATACGCGGCTGCATCGTAATTTGAGATTTCGCGGCAACGATTTCCATCGTGCGTGTGCTCAACGGCGTGCCCGAGGTCGAGCGGAACTTCGCCGGCAACTCGGCCGTTCTAACGCCAATTTCGTTCCATGCAATCGGTTGGCCGTCCATCGAGGTCGGCACGCGAACATAACGCTTCCCACTTAATGCCGGCTCGGGATGAACTTCTGGCACCGCGATCGACGAGGCCGCGAACGTAATTGGGCCGTCGACTCGTACATCGATTGTCGAGCCGGTAGGCATCGCTTCGGCGAAGCGTATCGATAGCGTGGTGCCTTGCGTGTCCGCGGAAGCAACGGCGATCGAGGCCGGCGCGCTCGAATCGAGTGTGAATGGGCCGGCCCAGGAAGACGGGGCCCGCAACCGCAATGTGTCCAGGGTCCCCTGCTCGACTGAGAAGTTGCACTCAAAACGGCTGGTCCAGCCGGCCGATTCGTGCTCAATCGTCGTCAGCGAATCGCCGCTCAACACGATTTGGTTCGGCCGTACGTCCAGGCGAAGCTTTTCAGCCGCCGTGCGATCGAGGCGGTAACCCGCAACATGCCGGGCCGTCCAGGCGGCGGGAGGCGACTCGAGCGGAGCATCGAGCGTTTCGTTCGCTTCCGAACGCCCGTGTATTTCGAGAAGCGTGTCCTCGCCGCGATAAAGCTGAACGGTTGTCATCCCATTGGGCACCGCAGCACTCACAAGCGGTAACGGAAGGCGGCCCGTTGCATTCGTTCGTATTGTTCCAGTCAAAACGACTCGATAAGCGCTAGCCACTTCTTCGCTGAAGAACACGTTGACTCGATCGTCTGCATTGCGGACCCAGCGTAATGGAAGTTGTCGAGCGGCTGACATCAGCGCGACTTCATCGATCGATAGTTTCGCCGGGACCGTCAGCGGGAATTGGTATCTGCAACCGCTGCCTGGCTCAACGTTGGCCTGATACACAACGCGCAGCAGACCACTTTCGGCCGCGACATGGAGCACCTCACTAATCTCGGATTCGGTCTGCCTCGGCTTAGCAAAGACGCTCCACGCTTCGTTCGCTTGGACGTTGCCCAGGACGACTTGCGGTGCTTCCGCGGCATTGGGTTCACCCCACAACGCTAAAAATTCCGCGGCTGTACCCGACGCCGCGGCAGCGTTCGCGACACTGCACTCAATGGATGCGGTGGAGGAGATTGCTCGCCAGCGTTGAGTCACGGAATGCGAGGTTACATCGATCGGGCGCAGCATCAGTCGGCCCAACGGTGCACCGTTCGATAGCCGCCATCGCAGGATGACCTCTTGGCGTTCGGCATCCTCGGTCCGCAGCTTTACGCGAACGGACTTTCGGTCGGCCGACTCAACTCCCGCGTCGACTTCAAACGACGGATGCTCGCCTTGAATCAATTCCCACGCGGGGTCGAATGCCACGATAAATTCTTCGGACTGACGAGCGTCGCCTTCGAAGATGTATTTCGTGAGAAACTCGACGCGATCGGCACCGACCTGAAGCCATTCCAGTGCAGTCGTTCGACGTCCGTGTGAGTCGCTTGCGGTCGTGGCGGAGACCGGCCATTGGAGTTGCAGATTGTCGGCTTCATCCAGTTCGAACTCGGCTACACCAGGGACCGCGCCCGCGGGTAGCGGCAGTGCGTTGGAAATTGTCAGGTCTTTCAGCGTCGACGGATAATTGATGCGAGCGGTCGCACCTCGATGCGGCGGAATCATGAGCGACACGATATTCCGTCCGTTCATCACCGTGGTTCGCGGCACGCAGGAAAGTATCAGCGAGTATTCGCTTGGTTCGGCAATTTCGATCGCGCACCCGCGTCCCCCGTCACGCCATACAATCAAATGAGGAACGCCATCGAGCATCGCATTCGCTGGCCAATCGGCCTCGTCGCGCACCAACGGCAGCTCGATGATTGTATCGCGAGCGATTGTTTCGATGCCGCACGTTATCGTCCATTCACCGATAGTTACACCCGCAGGTTCCATTCCCATCCGCAGCTCGCCCGTGTATGCGACATCCTTCAGCAGCCATTGGCCGCCGCTGAACGACTGCTCCGCAGCGGCATGCAGCAGCAGCCGGGCAAACTTCTCGCTGACGTAGTACTTCGTTCCCGCAAGCTGGCCCTCCGCATCCACGGGGACGAGAACGCGGTGAATCGTTTGCGGCTCGGCGGCAACTTGCTGCGGCTCGGCCGCCTCGGCTGGCTGACCGTCGGCAAGCCGCGAAAACCCGAAGGCCGCCGCCAGGATTAGTGCGCCCACCGTGGAGAAGCGATGCCAATGTGTTGAGGCCCCGATTTGCGTCGCGTTTGGACGCGCTTTCGGGACAATCAGCGAAAACAGCATACCCAGTACGGCGCCGGATGCTAGTGGCGCGATCATCGGCGGCAACAAGAGCGCCATACAGGCCGAAAACGCCAGCGAAACAATCCACCATTCCGCGCTGCCTCGACGAATCCACGCACCGCCGACAAGGCACAGTAGAAATATGCTTACGGCCCATACGCTCGTCACCGCGACGCGATCAACGTACACGGCCGCGGGAACGTCTGCAACAAACGTCGTCTGGTAAGTATGCCAGCCCGGCGGAATATCGGTGGACGTTCCCTCACCGACACGCGAGCCCATGAGGGAGTGCACGAGAATCGCCCAATCGGACGCACGCAGTGGCTGAAACGGACGTGCATCGCTGCGGCGTGCTAAAGGGCCGAACAGTCGCTGGCGCCAATTCATCGCATATTCTGACGAGATCGAAAACTCCTCGGGCATGTGGATTTTCCATTCTCCAGATAACACGGGCGTTTGAATCGCCAATAGTGGAGGCCGCAGCTTGCTGCCGGCTGCTAAGGAATCTTGGTGCGTGTCGTAGCTGATCGACACGACTGCTGATCCATTCGGAATCGACAACCGAATCGGAGATATCGCGGCCGAGACTTTCGCAACGGGCAATTCCCTGTCGCGGCCGTTGACCGTGATCCCCCGAAGCGTCGCGTCATCTGGCAACTGCACCTCGAACGTTGCGCCCCCGTCGTTTTCCAAGTAGTACGTGGTGCGGTGCGATGCGTCGCCGTTTGACGAGAAGAACGACTCCAGTTCCACGCGTTTCGCGACAAGCAGCTCGACATCACGCTTCTCCGAAGGCGTGACCCACAATCGGGGGACGCGCGTCGCGACAGTGCAGTCAGCCGGATTGAAACGGTAGCCCGCACGAATCGGCGGTTGAGTTCGCCTGTCGTCGTTTGCTGGCTCGGGAAGTGGCAATGCCGTCATTCCTTGCGGTTCTAACCCAATCAAACGATCCATCTCACCGCGGATTAACACGCGGCCGTGCTGCTCGGCCGTTTCTGGCATGGAGAGAAGCGGCAATTCGCCACGCTCGAGCCACGGCGATTCTACGGTCGCCACTATTTCAACCGGTCCGGCGGTGAGGCTGGCTAACGGCACCATCCACAGCTCGCCGCCGGACGGGAGCCCCGTCAATCGCGCGTCGTCGGGCGGCAATCGCTTGGCCGAAAGCACTGCTCCGCTGGCACTCTCGGTCCATTGCACACTTTCACCAAGGGAGCGGGTAGCGTAAACCAGTACTCGCTCGACTCGATTAGAAGTCGGCGTCACAACCAGATGGTGCTCCTGTCGAAGTTCCCGCGCGATCAGCGTTGCTTCAAGCCGGATATCGGCCTTGTACTGGCCGCGCTTGGTAGTCAACTGAATGCCGGCGAATTCCGTCGCTTGGACCAAATCAAATACAACATCGGCAACCGCTTCGGAGTCGAGCAGCGTCGCGCGATCGTGGCCGGTTTCATCAATCTCAGCTTCGGTTAGACCGCCTATCGGTTCCACGGCATACGGCTCGGTGGTTTCAAACTCGAGCAGGTGCTGCACCACGCGTGCGGATCGCCAGCTCACCATTCGCATGGTGTTCGCGGAAATCTCGTCCGTGAATTCGAATCGCGGTAGCCGCCCGCTTAAGACTACGGTTACGCCCCGAGCCGCGCTGGCGGCGCGAGTCAACTGTATTTCGACACGTCTGGCCCCTTCCTGCTCGTCGACAAACCATTCTCCCAGCGCATCGGCTGGAATGGTTTCAATGGATTCAACGATCCAACCTGGCGACAGCTCGCCCGACAGATTGTGGACACTGCCCCGCGCAACCGTCCATTCGCTTACCAGCCGGCCGCTAATGTCTGGGTCGGCCAGCGCAAGCGATGAGCCGAGCCGCAACGTCACGTCGGACTGGCGACGAGCGATCGTCGTTTTGATTTCCGCAGTCGGCGAATACGCCGCGAACCGCCAGCTTGCCGGCGCTTTCTCGTCGTCGGTCAAGTTGCTCACGCCGGTTTCAATGCAACCCGACGGCGACAGTTCTCGGACTTCCAACTCGTCGTCGATGGAGAGCTCGAGGTTGCCGGACGTCCACAGCGCGCCTTCAGGGCGCAACTTCGGCAGTTCCCACGACTGATCGAGCACTAGTGGGTGCCAGGCGCGCACCGTGACGTTCACTTCACGTCGAGTGGGAACGTCGGACAGCTTGAGAACGGCTCGGACTTTGTCGCTTTCCGACTCCTTCGCGGCGTGCCAAAGCAGATCTTTGCCCTCCGCGGTCGCCGAAACGAGCTGCACGCCGCGTGGCACGGCAATGACCAACTCTCGCAGCGGTTCGGACATCTGCTTGAAATGCCAGGTAGCAACGATGTCCACGCCTCGTTGCGACACGCGATAGGTCGTGTCGTCGTTCCATAAGTGGCTTGGCGTTGCCTCCGCTGGGCCCCGGCGCGAATCGACGATCTGCAAAATGCCGTCTTGCGATGAGTTGCAGGCGAGCTCCCAGCGATTTCGACCTAAAGTTGCACCCTCGGAATCGGCGCCACGTTTTGTGAGATTTAGCACGACGCCGCCATCGATTCTCGGCTCCTTTCCGTCCGGCAGATCGAGGATGACTCGCGTCTTCATCGCGGCGGGGAGCCGCCATGGGATTTCGGCGCCTTCATGAATTGGGTTGGATCGAACAGTTGACGTTCGCGGTACCCTCCAGTCGAACTCCAGCACGCCGGAGCTGGTCACCTCCAGCCCGACTGTGTCGGCTTGGTTGCCGGAATGTCCCCATGCACCGAGCCGCACGGGCCGCTGCGGTGAATTTCGCCAGCGCGCGTTACGCAGTACCAGCGACAAATCGGCCAGCGGCAAGAACGCCGGCTCGTGGCCGTGCAATTCTATTTTCCATTGCCCGCGGCCGGCCACGAGTCGGCCATCTTGCAAGCGGGCTGAATACTCGGCATCGCCAATCGTTACCGAATTCGTTGCATCGCCGTCGGAGCGGTTCGCCGCTGCCAGCCATGCGTCGAAGTCTCGCGACTCGATGGGCAGAAACTTTTCTCCGTCCCGCGGCCAAGCCTCGACGTGATCGGCGGGCACGAAAATCCGCCGATAACTATCAGAAGGCGGGGGCTCGATCGGCAACGTGGCGACATTGGCCGCATCGGCTACTTCCGCGGCGTGCGCTTCCCGCAGAATTCCCACAACTGCAAGGTCAGCGAACAAAGCGTACGCGGCCCCCAGACACATCATCAATCGGGCAAGCCGCAGCCGACGTACGCGGCAGCGTGGTGGTTCTGTTAAGCCCGTCATCGTTCCGGATCCGAAATGCGAAGGGGAACCGTGGGGGCCGTGCTTGCGGCGGCCGCCACCGGCGGCATGTGCACCGCATCCGCGTGCGGCGCGACCTGGCGTTGCGAGCTGCCGGTCGACAACGTTACTGGCCAGTGAGTCGGCCGCGACGTCAATCGCGCAAGCAACATCGACAACAGGGCAACGATCAAACCCAGCGCCGATGCCTGGGCCAATAGCAGCGCCGGGGTGGGAAAGGCTACCGCCAGGGCGGCGAGTATCAAGGCGACGGCCATCACAATCCAACCCCGTCGAGCGGGCGGGAAATATATCCATACCAAGCCAATCGCAAGAACCATGGTTGACGCGACGAGCACGATCAGCCAGCGAGGCGCGGAGATTAAATCAATGGACAACACCGGCGCAAGCCCGGTGTACAAATACTCGTTGTGAGCGGCAGTGGGCGCGAGCTGTGTTGACGCACTGACCCACTCTTCCAATTCCGCCTGCGACACCAAGGGACGTTGCCCCCAAAATCCGCCCAGCCATTGCCACTGGCTGGCCGACGACATCCGCGCCGGCGAGCGGATCACGTGCACATCGCCGGGCAATACAATTTGCCAATAAACTTGCGACAGTGCGGTCGTGCCGATGAGCTGCGGCGGCGTCAACCGATGACGCGTGACAAGCGATTGACGGACGCGCTGCCGGGAGCGCAACTCCAAGGTGTGCGCCGCGACACTGGAACCGCTGGGATCGCCGTTGCCGTTCATCGTTCGCGCCAAGCGCACTACAATGCGGCCACTGAAGCGCGACAACACGTCGGCCGGTTCGCCGTCCAACAACACCTCGAATTCGTCGGGCGACGATTGTGGAGGCAGCTCAACCGTTGCCTGCAAACCGGCCGTGCGAAAGCGGATTGCGGCACGGTCCTGCCGCACGTCGCCGGAATACCAGGTCTGCAGCCAAATGCGATCGACCGTGGTGGCCGAGGGCGGATCGAAATCGGCGGCGGAAACTATTAATGGCAGGTGCGTCGCCGCGCCTACGGCAACATATTCACTTGCTGCGTCGCTTTCTCGCACATCCGATCGCGTTGATTTTGAGGTCCAAGTCGAGTTGTCGGCTTTTGCATCTAATGCAACCGAAAGACCGCGCGGCGCGTAAACTCGGGCCTGCAACGTGGTTGATTGCGCATCGACCGGCAGTATCAACGGTAACCGCCAGGCGCTGCCGGCCGCAATTCCAGCCGGTCGTGGAACCCGGTAGCGAACTTGAACGGCAAACGGGCCCAATCGGGGCTGCGGCAACGACACGCGAAATCGCGTCGCGTCACCGAGATTCGTGAATTCGAAATCTTCCGGCGAATACTCGACGTCTATTGGCGTTTCTCCAGCAGCGGCAGTCGACTCACCCTCGAGCGACGACGTCAACAGGAGCACCTCGATTTGGTCATCGTCGACCCAAAGTTCGCTCGGCGCCTCGAAGACCAGCTCCTTCAACGGCACGTACCGAGCAACGTAATCGATCAGCTGGCCAACACGTGCCTCGGACTGCAATACGTCGATCCGCGCGACAACTGCCGCGGCAACTTCTTGTTGGCGTGTGACCCTGTCGGCGACAAACACCGCGTCAGACTGCAAGGTACGAAAATGAAGTGCGGCCTGGGCGCCGCCGGCGCGTTGTGGATCCGGCGTTTCGGTTGCGCTGACCGGCGACAACCCGCTCAAGTTTTGCACGTCCGGACGCAGTTCAATATCGGGCGATGCGCGCACAATCAAACTCCCCGTGCCAACCGATTCGGCGATTGGCACCGGCAACGGCAGCTCTACTCTCTCCTGATCGCGCGGAAGCGGTCGTCGCATCGAGATTGCGATTTCCGCGCGCGGCGTCGACGCCTGGCTAAGCCGCAGTAAAAGCGTGTCGTCGGCCGAAAGCACCACCTCGTCCTGATCCACGAGCCCACCGGACTCCAGCGGATCACCCGTCATTTGCCAGCCTTCCATGCGAATCCGAAACTCAAACGCCCGCGCGCCAAATACCTGGTAATTGAGACGGACCGTGAGCCGCGCCTCCTCCGGCAAAAAGTGGAGCTCGTATTGCGGCGTGACATGAATGCGCGTCTGCCGCGATGCAATGCGTACGCCCAGCGACCATGGCTGCCGATCGTACTGGAACGCCGCAGCCAGGTTGGGTTGCTGCAGCGAAGTGTCCAAGTCGCCGATATCGACCTGGCGAACGGCCGGGCCAAGTTGCCAACGGGCTTGCCAATCGTTGGCGACCTCTACGGCTAAATCGCCAAACTGCCGCACCGCTCCGAGCACTTCGAAGCCGGCTAATTCCACGGCCGAACCGCCGTCGTCGAGCCCGATTGGCTGTTCTGTCGATAGCTCGATCGTGACTGGGACAAACTGTTTTTGCGGAAACTCGACCAGCACAATTTCAGAACCGTCGGGGACTGGCTCATTTTGCGGAGTCTTCGGAGCAAAATGTGCCTGTCCCCTTCTCTTAGCCGCATCTTCGACCGCGACGCGATACTTGGGCTGCTCGGCGGTCGTCTCGTCGGAACGCTGCGGAATAAGCTGCGCGCCCGGCGGCAGTCGCACGCGGAACCGATCGAACCCGCCGCCATAGCTTTGCACGGTGAGCCGCGCGTCGCTCCGCACGCTGCGGCCATCGATCGAAACCCGGATCGCGCCCGCGGCGCTGAGTACGGTGGCGATCTCGCTGGCTTCGCTCTCGGCGGCGCGCCATGCTAAACGAAACTGGCCTGAAACGCCCGCTACTTCGATTCGCGTACCGCCCTCTTCCGTCGGCGCTTGCGATAGGATGGTTCCGCTGTTAACGCTGGCATCGCTGACCGGACGCTTGGTTGTCAGCGTCAAATTCGACGACAGCGCGCGGGGGCAACTCAACTGAAGCGAGGTCTCCGCGCCATCGCGCGACAACGGCACGACCAATTTGAGCGTCACGCTTCGGCGCTCGCCCTTTTTACCAACGAGTCGAGCGACAAATCCACCCTGCTCGGCATTCTGGGTCAAGTAATCGTTCGGCTCGTTGGTATTCGGCTGAGCGCCAGTGCGTTCTTTTGAGTTGTCGCTTGCTGGCGCGACTTGATCATCGTCTGAACCAAATTGCGGTTGGTCTTGAAGAATCGTGCCAACCAGGCCGAGCGGCACCTCCACGCGCTCGTCGGTCAATAGGTGCACCGTGCCGACAAAATTGAGATCCGCAAATCCGTCTCGCGCGACGCCATTGATCTTGATGCTTTCAATCGAGTATCGCTTCGTCGTCTCTGGTTCGACGCTCTGTTGCAACTTTTTCCAGGCCTCCAGAAAGTCTTCGTAGGTCATGCCCGGCACCGGCTGCGGGCGGCCTTGAGCGTCGAGGAGGATGTACGTGTCGGGCCCCACGTACTGAATGCGGCCCGATTCCCCTGCAACTTGTGGCGGAACGGAGATGGGGGCTCCAGGGTCGCCCGACGCCGAATTGGCGGAAGCGTCAGAAGCGGGCGCTGGCTGCTCGTCGGTGCTCTGAGCAACAGCCGCGGCCGACATCACGCTCACAATGAGGGCCGCCGCGATGACAACCCAACCTCGCCGCTGGTGCAGCGCGAAGGACATTCGGTGGCAGATTGCCGCTGGCTGAGTCATTGCTTTGGGCGGTTCGAGCAGCAAGCGTTTCGCGCCACTACGGACCGGCAATCGAAGGCGCAACTCGAACGGACGAGACGACGACGGATGAGCGTCAACGTTCCTATTATACTTAGAACAAGAGCGTCACGAAAGCGCGACGACAATCGACCTCAAGCGTCGCGGAATCGGCGTAGCATTGCCGACCCGCATCGAACCATCGCTTGCGGCTTAGCGTCACATGGCGCGCAAAAGGAAGCGCCGCCCCCTACACAGGGCACGCATCAATCAGCCACGACGATACGCCGTTAACGCGCTCAACAGCCCACCGTGCAGCTCACGCCCCGCCGCCGCGAGAAAGTGAGGATTCCAGAGATCGAATTCGCTACCATCTCGCGCGCTCACGACGCCGCCCGCCTCGCGCACTAGAAGCACCCCCGCAGCGACATCCCAAGGATGAATGTGACTGGCCCAAAACGCATCGAGCGCGCCGCCGGCAACATACGCCAAATTGAGCGCGGCCGACCCTGAGCGGCGCACACCCTGGCACACCTGCGTCGCCTCGATGAAATCCAATAAATCCGGCGCATCGCGCTCGACGCGCGCGGGCAAACTCACCGCGACAAGCGCTTCGCCGACGTTTCTCGCCGCGCTTGTTTTCAACCTGGCCCGATCGCACCACGCGCCGCCTCCCGCCGTCGCCATGAAGCACTTGTCGGCAACCGGATCGTAGACAACGCCCGCCAATAGCTCGCTGCCGCGAGCGACCGCCACCGACACGGCAAAGTGGGGATAACCGTGCACGTAGTTCGTTGTGCCATCGAGCGGATCGACAATCCAACACAACTGGTCGGCGCGGCCGGGGATTGGCTCATTTTGCGCAGTCCGCGAAGCAAAATGTGCCTGTCCACTTCTCGCACTGTGTTCCTGCTCCTCGCCGATGAACCCATGATCTGGAAACCGCGCCGCAATCACCCGCCGAACCGCCGCCTGCGACGCCAGGTCGGCGTCGGTGACAAAATCCGTAACCCCCTTCTCCCGCGCCCCAAATCGCCCCCGCCACGCCATCAACTCCCGCCCCCCAGCCCGCGCCGCGGCCTCACACGTTTCCAGCAATTGATGATCAATTTGGTAGCTCATCGCGTAGCGGCACGATACATTAAAACGTGCGCGCTTTAGCAGCGCCTAAAAATGCCGCAAGCAGAACGGTGGAGGAATCGATCCTGACAGCTCTTTTCAATCTTCGTACAGCTCCTACACCAGCCGGTGGATCTCCGCGCCGATGTGCTCGATCTGCCGTGCTAGCGCCGTCAGCTCGTGATCGCTGCGCGGCAGTTCAAGGTGAACGCAAGAATCTCGCCACGCGCGTTCTTAGCCTTTCCAATTCGGTCGATCGAGTCTGACACTCCCAGACGGTCAGCACCGACCACCCCAAGCGGTGCAATGTACGTCTCGTCCGCTTGTCGCGCGAAGCGTTTCGTTCAAGCTTTGCAAGCCAATATCGCCGCCGAGACGTGGGTATGCGGCATCGGCCGCAGTGATGCATGTGCCAAAAGCAGCCGCTGACGTTGATTACCTTGCGAAGCCGCGGAAAGACCAAATCAGGCGTCCCCGGCAAATTCCGCACATGAAGCCGATAGCGAAAACCCAATGAATGCACCAATCGTCGCACCACCAATTCCGGCGACGTATCTTTCGACTTCACCGCCGCCATGATTCGGGAGCGTTCGATCTTGGTGAGGGTGTCCGCCATGCGACCAAAGTCTCATTTGTTCCGATTTTGGGAGCAAATCCGATTTGCTGGTATATTTCACAGGACGTAGGGATTTGGACAGACAACAGCCGGAACAGACAGATGAACGAACAAACTGTCAGTCGGATTAAGCGAGATTTTCAAGATTGGAGCGGTGGCTTCGCGCCTGAATCGACTTACCAGATCATTGTCTATATCGACTATGCGCTGCCCTGCGACAATGGCGCGCGCGAGGAAGACGTCGGTGACATTCTGACCAATTGGATGCGATTCAAGGATGCCAATCAGGACTCGTTCTTGGCGGATTATCTGCAACCGCCAATTGCAGATTAACCGTGTTCAGCTTGTGGGTCTCCGCTGATGATTCGCAAGCCACCTCCTCCCGCTGTGGGCAACCACCGTTCGTTATAGATGCTAATTATCGCGGTCAGTGTCTCATGCTCGCCAGTTGGCTCAAAGCTTCCGCGTTCGGAAACGTTCTGGCAAAGAAACGTCTCTACGTCGGTAACCACGATGCGTTCATTTTCGATTGAATCAAACGTCGCGTCGACCGCGACTTGCCATTTTTCGCGGTCGCGCAATCTCACGATTAGCCAGATTCGAAGCGTGGTATCTCGCAGAATCCGCGTTATCTCTTCGATATGTCGCTGATCGGCCGGATTCACCGTTACCTCGATCGCTGCTCGTCCGATCTGAAAGTCGCCGTAATCAGAAGGTGTGTTGACATTCTTTACTGGGATTACTGATTCTCCGAATAGCATTTGCAGCTTGGCGCCAATCAGGTATTCAGCAACGTCTTTGGCCCGATTCTTCATCTGTGCTTGATCTAAAACGTCCGCAACGATCGCCTTCGCTGTGCCCTTGTTGAACCGCGCGATCAGCGGTTCGGCTTCATTTATCTCTTGCGTCCGTAAGGCAGCTACACTTGCCAAACTGTCAAGGAACGATTCCCTCTCTGCCGCGCGCAAACCTTCAAAACCAGCATTGCGTAACCAGTCAAAAAGCGGCCCGATCCACGCTGCGACGTTTGATGCTCGTCGTCCACTTGCTGCAAGCGGATTGGCGAGATTAAAGCGCTCCAGCCCGAGCTTCACAAAATTGTTATGGTCTACAAGCTGTTGACGATTCGGCGTTAAGTGATCGTCCGCATTCAACGATGGCGTTGTACGAAGCCTTTCCAAAACCGCGAGCAAGACCACAGGTCGGGCTGGTACATCTGCTCCCCCAGGTTTCTTTTTCATATACTGGTCGAGCCACGAGGGAAAAGTGTGCGTTGGGTCTTCAGGTTTCATCATTACCTGCTCGTGCACTTGGAGCCACAACGATGCTCAGTTTGTTGGATACTCTCGCTGTTAAGTAGTGTCTGACGATCCATTCAACCGCAGGAACGCACACCGCATCACCGAATCCGAACAACGCTTGATTTAATGGAACATCAATCTTATAGCTCTCCGGCACTCCTTGTAGGCGAGCACATTCGCGGGCTGTCAGAAGCCTTACTTGATACTTGCCGCGACCGGCCTTGAAAAGTATCTGCCGTCCGCTGCCACCGCGCGGAGTTCGCAGGCAGCCGGCGATCCCATCCGATCGCAACTCAGCCATGCTCCGACCCTTACGAACGCGCCGGAACGCGGTGGCGTATGTAATCCTCCGCCCTTTAATCATGTGTCTCGCAACAACCTCGTGCTTCTCGCTCAATTGCTGCATAAAGTACGTTGCACGTTCTTCATTCCACCAATGCGGATCGTCGGGCGGCAACTCTTCGATGATATGGGGAAGCCTCTTCCTCGGCTTGGGCAATGTAGGCAGTTTCTCGATATTCCAATGGATGTGGGGACTGAGATTGACGAACTGGACAAGCGCCTCGGGTCGGGCTGAACTTGGATATGCCGTAGTTCGTCGTTCCTGGCCACAGTCAAGAGTAGCCACGACGAACAAGCGCGCGCGACTTTGGGGAACCCAATGGATTGCATTCAAGATAAAGGCGTCGACACAGTACCCAAGCTCGTTGAGCGCCATCAAAGCCTGTTCAAAATCCCGTCCTTCACGGCTCATGAGAAACCCCACGACATTCTCCAACATCACGAGCGGCGGTCTTCGAGCGCCCAGATTTCGCAATATTTCGATGAGGCCCCAAAATGCCGACGATTCTTTGCCGTTGAGGCCCTCCCATCGACCAGCGATCGACAAATCATTGCATGGAAAAGAAGCGGTGAATAAGTCACACGTGGGTATGTCGTCACTTCGAAGCTTGTGAATGTCTTGCACCACTAAATGGTCGTCACTCGGCCAATTTTGGCGATACATCTCCGCCTTATCGGTATCGATATCATTTGCAAAAATAACCTGCCAGCCATTACGTTCGAGGGCGAGTCGTACCAAACCGATTCCCGCGAAGAATTCGGCCGCAGTGAACGATCGACCAGCCGTCGAAGCCCGCCGAGCTACAGATAGGCGGTACCGGCGTGTATCCAAATAATCCAAGGCCAATAGGTCCCCAGCTGTGATTTGGTGTTGCTGGAAAAACCGCCTTACCCAATGTCGGCCACGGAAGAAGCCCCGCGGCTTGCCCGTTTGCGCACTCCCAGCGATATCTGTCGATACGGTCTCGTTCAGTCCATCAAGAACTAGCTCGACCGACTGAATAGTTCCATCGCGCCGTTTTCGAGAAGGTCCAACGCAATCTGACGGGAAGAAATCATAATGATCCCGTACGTAGATATGGTTATTGCGGATATTACCTGGCGTTATGCGCAGTAATCGCCTGTTATGGCCATTTGTGTCGTTCACAACACTCCCTCCTTGTACCACGACACATCAACCGGGTTTGCTCACTCTCTGCTGATCGGCCGTTCACATGCAATGTAAACATTTAAAGCAGAAAGGCAACAGGTTGACTCGCATGCGAAGCGATGATTTCGTTTTGCGATGCGTCGGCTTCGTCAGCCACCCAATTTAGCGGTGACGACGCTGCCTGGCCAAAGCGTATCTAGACAAGCGTTCACTATTTTGCTATACTCATAGCCACGCCGGATTCCGGCACTTGCTCTTTGATAATCCGAACGTTGGTCGGGCAGGTCGAACCTGCCGGTCAATGAATTGCGACAAAACTAACGTAAATAGGTCGAGTTTTGCGCGCACGCTGAGCCGGGCGACGGTGCTGGCTAAGCAATTTCACGTGGGAGGGGCGCGCAAAACTCGTGGGTTTTGCACGAATGCTGTGGGACCCACGGCCGCAATGCAAAACGTAACCCATGGCCGCACAACGACTTACTGACGTCTGCGGCGACAGCCGTTGTGCAAAACCCGCTGGTGCCCGCCTTACGCGAGGTTTTGCACCGGCCGTGTCTTCCGTCGTGCAAAACTTGGGTTTCGAGAGACCCGATGGCCGTCAACATGATGTCGGCCGTAAACTGCCGTCCGACAATGACTAACGGCGAGTGGAAACGCGGTCCTAAAAAACCATCAACTTTTTTACGTCAAACTATGGACATGGCGAGTGAAACGGGTATCATCGTTAGTGGAACAAGACGCTAAGCCAGTGTCTTCTGGGACTTGATAGCCACAATTGGTGGAAGGCGATTGCCTGATTCTCTTTATCCCCTAACTGGGAAATACTGGCCTCTTCTCTGTTCCGGCCCCGTCGCAACATCCTTGTGGTGTTCGACGGGGTTTTTTATTGGGATCGATGCAATTGCTGGGATTCGCTTTGAACTGGTCGCTGAAGCGATCAGTCCGTACTGGGCACTGAACCGCGGTTGAGGGGTTCATGGACGGTGTCGTGAGCGGCGAATGCTTCTGGACGTTGGATCGCGCAATTGCAAAATTGCGCGTGGGACCGCTGTCCGGGCGCGTCGATGTCGCACGTCCTGAGCTTGGGTTGCACGATGTGTGCTTCGGTGGGCGCGGCTTGTCGGGACGTTCGCTGGGGGTTCGTCGCGACCTGGAAAACGGAGCGGAGCCAAGCTGGCCGTTAGCTGTCGCGGACGCCTATGTTCGCGGCGACGATCTCGTGGTTAGTTATCTGCCGTCAAACGACTGGCCCTACTCGCCGCAAGTTTATTGGAGTGCAAGTGCGCTCGATTCGTTCGACGGCCTGCTGGGCTCGTTGTCGGTCCTGGTATCAGTGCAAACGCATCTGCTTGATACTTGGCCGCGAATTGTCATCGAGTCGCGGTTAGCGTGCAATGAGTTGCTATTCGTCGAACGCGGCGAAGGCAAAGGGGTCGACGCGAGATCTTTGACGCGCGATTGCACGATTCGGCCGACCGGTGCAGCCTGTTGCATTGTTTGGAGACTCGCCGACGCGCCGATCAGCTACGCTGAATTCATGCCGGCCAGCGATTTTCGCGAGCTGCAGGTGCAGGGCAATCAGAAGGGAAATTGCCGTGTACAGTGGCTATTATTTGCAGAGTTTCTGGAGAAGGGCGTCATTCGCCGGGCGCGTCTGCAGAGCGCGTTTTTGACCCGCGACAACGACCTGGAGCTTGTTGCCGCGTGCTGTCGCGCGATGGAGCAACGAGAACTGCCGCTTACCACATAACAGTCGCGCAAATTCCGCGGTTAGCGCCGTCGACGACGGCGCCGGGCCGGCGATTTCGCCGGCCGCCGTACCGGCGCGCTACTGGCGCCATTCGTTCCCGGAGTTTTGTTTTCCAGAAGCGGCCAATTTGTCGAAAGTTGGTGAATCTGATCCAGCTCGACCAGCTCCGCCATCCCGGCGGCGGCCAGATCGCGGCCGGAAACGTATCGGCCGGGATTAATCCACTCGCGCATGGTTTCGGCGTCGACGCCGAATAAGTGGGCCAGCAGTTTGTCCATATCCTGCTCGAGCTGACCGAAGTGCCGAGCCCATTCGGCCGCCTCAGCCAAACCGACGTTCTCCTCGCTCTGCCAACGCATGGGGTGAAACAGCATGACGCTGAAGGGCGTAACGATCCGTCGCCGGCAGGCGGCAAACGGCCAGAGCGTTGCCGACGAGCATTCGCCGGTGACGATGCCCGTCGCCTTCAGATCCCGCAGCTTGATCAGCGTCATCAACGACACTGCGCAGTACGGGCTCCCGCCGGGCGAATCGAAGTAAATGGTGCACTCGCCACCCGGCTCAATGCTGAGCAGGCGGTCGGTAAGTTCCGCTTCGCTGTCGGTCAAATCGCCGACAATCGCGATTTCAATAGGCCCGTCGTCCTCGTGCCGCTCACTCATGCTTGATAAACCCTATAAACAATTGCCCTTAAGCCGGTCTGGGGGCCCGCTAACCACACTGCCTCCCATTCTAGGAAAGGTGGGGGATACACGCCAGTTTTCGGCGGCCTGATTCCAGCAATGCTCATTGATGGCGGCGGAATTATCGATATTTTTGCTATTATCCGTCGCGAGCGAGCCGTCGTACTCGAAGTGCGACCCAGCGGCTGGCTCGTTTTTCGCAGCTAGCTGGATCGCCTATAATGAACAAAAATTACTCGTGCCGCGGCCTCGATGCATGACATGCAATGGGTATTCGCTTTACATGCCCCAACGGCCACAAGCTCCACGTCAAGGCGTTTCTGGCCGGTAAGCGTGGGGTGTGCCCGCAATGCGGGGCGAGAATCACCATTCCTGAAGCCGAGGAACCACAGTCTATCGTGATTGCGGCTCCGACCGAAGTCGGCAGTAAAAGTGGCGTTGGCGGCAACTTGCCGCAGACAGTAGCTCCGACGGAGGTTGGCACTCAGTCGATCATCATCGCGGTTGCGGATGGGCCAACCACGGCGACCATTCAATCTCCGGCACCGCTGGAAGTTGCGCAACCCGGCGCAGGATTGAACGAACCGCCTGCGGTCGCACTCAATACAGCTTCGATGTCGGAGAATTCGCCGTTCGTCGTCGCGGAAGCGCCGTCGCCCGTGTCGCCGGCCGTACGGTACGTGGCTCAACGGGAACGCAACCGCCGCAATCAGTTCACGATCGCCGTCGTGTTGCTACTGGCGGTTATTGTGTTGGCGGGCGTGCTGATTTGGGTTGTGCGACGGGGGTCCGGATCGCCGCCCGCTGGACAGGGTCAACCGATTAGCGTCTTCGAGTCATTGGCACCGTCGTGCATTGTGGCCTCATCGGATCGTTGCCCTATCACACAGTTTGAACAGGTTGCAATTTAGTGAACGAAGAACGACTTTGGGCACCGTGGCGACTTGGTTACGTGACCGGCAACGAAGAGACGGCCGGTCCGTTGCCAGAGCCAAATGGCTGGCTCGCGGACGCAGATCACAACTGCTTTCTTTGCCGTGCGGCAGCCAGCTACAATCCGGACACGCTTGCGGACAAACGTTTGCTCGTCGCCGATCGCGGCGATCACTCGTTGGTGGTTCTCAATCGGTACCCCTATAACAACGGCCATCTGTTGATATCGCCGCGCCGGCACGTCGGCGATTTGTGGCAGATGAATCGCGAGGAACACGTCGAGTGCGTTGAGCTGCTTGCCAGGCTGACGCGGGTCTATCGCGAATGCCTCAACGCGGATGGGTTCAACATCGGGCTCAACCTGGGGCGAGCTGCCGGCGCAGGCCTGCCAGGCCATTTGCACTGGCACCTGGTGCCGCGCTGGGCTGGCGACAACAATTTCATGCCGGTGCTGGCCGGTACGCGCGTCATTCCGCAGTCGCTGGAAGCACTTTGGGAGTTGCTCGTCGGCGCATTGGGCAAGTGACGTCGCGGAAATCCATGCCCCACTTTCTCACTATGCACTGGCCGAATAATCGCTTCAACAGCAATGACGCACGCGAGGAACTCTTGCTCGCGCCGTATGCGATGCACAGCGCCAATTCGGCCGGTCGCCATTACACCGAGCCGGCGCACGCCTACCGGAGCCCCTATCAACGCGATCGTGATCGCATACTCCACAGCGGCGCGTTCCGCCGGCTGAGTCACAAGACCCAAGTCTTCACCGGCGAGATGGGCGATTATCATCGCACGCGACTTACCCACACGTTGGAAGTGTCGTCGATTGCCCGGACGATCGCCCGTGCCCTGCGATTAAACGAAGACCTGGTCGAAGCGCTGGCACTGGCACACGACCTCGGCCATCCACCGTTCGGCCACAGCGGCGAACACGCTCTCGACGAATGCCTCGCGGGTGCTGGCGGCTTTAACCACAACGCGCAAGCGCTGCGCATATGCGTATTGTTAGAAACGAGATATCCGGATTTTCCCGGCCTTAACCTGACTCGCGAGGTGCTCGAAGGTCAGCTGCAGCGCGCCCAGAAAAAGCCGGGAACAGGGAGCAAGGAGCTGGGAGTGGAACGGACTGTTCCCATTTCCGACTCCTCGCTCCCCGCCGGGTACCCTCTGGGTGGCTCGCCGCTTCTGGAAGTTCAAGTCGTCGACGCCGCCGACAGCATCGCGTACGACGCCCACGATGCCGACGACGCGCTCGAAATCGGCTTCCTTACCCTGAACGACTTGTTGGAAATTCCGCTGTGGCACGAGGCGTGCGAACGAATCGGCCGGCGATTCGGCAACCTGGACGACCGGCATCGTCGGCGCGCGATCGTGCACGAGGTGATCGATTGGCAAGTGAGCGATGTGCTGGGCGTCGTTCAGGCCGAATTGGCGTCGCGGCAAATTTCGAGCGTGGCCGACGTCCGCAATGCGCCGATTGTCGTGCGTCCGTCTGTTGAATTGGCGAAAAAAAAGGCGGGACTTGAGCGATTTTTGTTCGAGGCCGTGTATCACCATTCGGCCGTTCTGGCTAAACGAAAGAACGCCCAGCGGTCGTTATGCGAAATGTTCGAGGTGCTGACGAAGGATTCGCACCAGCTGCCGGCAAAGTTTCACCGAATCGCCGAGACCGACGGCCTGCCTCGCGCCGTGGGCGACTATCTGGCTGGAATGACCGATCGTTTCGCTTTCGAGCAATACGGGCGACTCACAAACGGCTGATACCATTGGTTGGCCCCCAGTGGGCTGGTAGAATGGAATGCTACGCGCTCAGCCGACCGCGTTCACAACCACTTTTCGGTTCGAAGATGGCACTCGTCATTCTACGTTGCGTATTCTTGGCGGTGGCCATTGCGCTGGGCTTCCAGTTGTCTACTTCGCCACTCGTGACCGGCGAAGACAAGGAAGGGCTGCCCTGGTTTGGTTTCTTGAGCGTGATGTTCGTCGCGCTGGCCGTGCTGGCTGCCGACATCGCGGTTCGTCGCAAGCGGCTGGATACGATCACGGCCGTGATCTTTGGCACGTTCATCGGACTGATTCTCACTTACGTGTTTCGGATCGTGCTGACGCCCTGGTTGGAAGGCGCGGACGAAACATTCGTGAATTGGCTGCAGCTCGCGCTTGCCACGATCGTCTGCTACGCGTGCATCAGCGTGCTGCTGCAGACCAAGGATGATTTTCGCTTCATCATTCCTTACGTCGAGTTTGCGAAAGAGGTAAAGGGCCTCAAGCCGTACGTGCTCGATACCAGCGTGGTCATCGACGGGCGGATTGCCGACATCGTCGAGACCCGCGTGATCGACAACCAGCTCGTCATGCCGCAGTTCGTGATCGCCGAGCTACAAGCGATTGCCGATTCGGGCGACAAGCTCCGCCGCAACCGGGGCCGCCGCGGTCTCGATATCCTCAACCGGCTGCGCAGCGATCCGAAAGTCGACCTCATGATCTACGACCGGGAGCTGCCGGAGTTTGCCGGCCAGCCGGTCGACCAAAAGCTCGTGCTCTTGGCCAAAAACCTGGAAGGGAAGGTTGTCACGAACGATTACAACCTCAATAAGGTCGCGAAGCTGCACAACGTGGGCGTGATTAACCTGAACGACATTGCCAATTCGCTTAAGCCTGTATTTCTACCCGGTGAAGTCGTGGAGGTGCGGATCGTGAAAGCCGGCGAGGAGGCCGGCCAGGGCGTGGGATATTTGGAAGACGGCACAATGGTCGTCATCGAAGGCGGACGCGAGCATATCGGAGAACAAGTCAACGCGACTGTGACGAGCGTCCTGCAAACAAGCGCCGGCCGAATGGTCTTCGGCCGCTTTGATCGGGCTGCGTTCCAATCCGACCAACCTCGTCGGGGTAAGGCAATTTGACGCATGGAGCGCGAATCGAGCCGAGCCGCGCGGAAGACGTTCGGCAATCCGCCGCCAGTCAAGGGGCCATCGTCGATCGTGCGTGAATTGAATTGCAAGATTTCACACGTCGGGCAATGATTCATAAAGCGGCCGAGTTTCGTCGCCGCGGCACCTCAACGTGTCTCAATACAAGCGATGCGCGTACGACCCAGAATTACGACCGAGCTAGTCGTCGCCGCTTCGGCGGTATTGGCGGCGTGGGGAGCTCGTGCGATATTCGCGCCACTTCTCGGTGAACGCGTTCCGTTCATTACGTTCTTTCCAGTAGTATTCGTCGTCGCTTGGTGGGGCGGCATTCGGCCGACGATTTTCGCCACGGTGCTGAGCGTATTTGTGCTCCTGTATTTCATCTTGGAGCCGAAGTATTCGCTATCCATCAGCGCCATTAGTCTTCCCGAATATCGATACGGATTGGGCATTTTCGTGGCAATTGCGCTGGCTGTTGGCTGGATGGGCGAACGGGTCCACGCCGCCCAGCTTGCCGCGCAAGCGGCCACCAACGATGCAATTGCGGAAATTGCGGATCGCAAGCAGGCCGAAGACGCACTAACGTTTTTCGCCCGGGCCAGCGCCACGCTCGCTGCGCTGGTGGATCGCGAAAGTGCGTTACAACAATCGGCGCGGCTTGCCGTTCCGTACCTGGCGGATTGGTGTGTGGTTTACGTGGTCGACGAGCACGGAGCGATCGATTATCACGCCCATGCACACGCCGATCCGACCAAGGAGCGGCTACTGTCGAAAATGCTGATCGAGTCGCCGCTCGATTGGAACTCCAACACGGCGACGGTCCGCGCGTTGCGAACGGGGCAGTCGCAACTCATGCCGGAGCTGCCGGAGGCCTTTCTCGACAGCGTCGCGCAGAGCGAGGAACACCGACAGATTATCCGCGAACTCGGCCCCCGCGCGGTAATCAGTGTTCCATTGAGAATTCGCGACCGGATCGTGGGCGTGATAGGACTCGTTAGCTGCGACGCCAATCGTCAATACACGGAGCGCGAGGTGACTTTGGCCGAAAACCTGGCGGAGCGTGTCTCGACCGCCGTGGATAACTCCCGGCTGTTTCACGCCGTCAAGGAAGCGAATCGCCAAAAGGATGAGTTTCTGGCCATGCTGGCCCACGAGCTGCGGAATCCATTGGCCGCGATTCGATATGCCGTGGCGCTGGGGCAGATGTCCAACGGCGACTCCACGACCGAGCTGTTTGATATTATCGACCGGCAAACGCAAAGCCTCGCGCATCTCATCGATGATCTGCTCGACGTGTCGCGCATCAGCGGCGACAAGATCGCGCTGCGCAAGGAGCCGATTGATGTGGCAACCGTCATCAATCGGGCCACGGCTACGGTTCGGCCATTGATGGAACAGAAGCGCCACGAACTCGTACTGGATATTTCCGACGAGCCGATGGTCCTGTTCGCCGATCCGACTCGAACCGAGCAAATCGTGGCGAACTTGCTCACGAACGCCGGCAAGTACACGCACGACGGCGGGCGCGTGACGGTCCGCGCCCGGCGGCACGATCGCGAAGCCGTCGTTGAGGTGATCGATACCGGCGTGGGGATGCCGCCCGAAATGCTGTGCCGCGTATTCGATTTGTTCGCTCAGGCCGATCGCACGCTCGATCGGTCGGAAGGCGGGTTGGGCATCGGCCTCACGGTGGCGAGAAAGCTCGCGGAAATGCACGGCGGCACGATTGCCGTCTCCAGCGAAGGACTTGGTAAGGGCGCCACGTTCACCGTGCGGCTGCCGCTCAGCGACGTGCCCGCCCGAATTGGCGAGCCGGCCTCGCCCGAATCGCAGTTGTCCGATCAAGAACGACTGCGCATTCTCGTCGTCGACGACAATCGCGACACGGCGGCCTCTTGCGCGCTTTTGCTCAAAAGGCTGGGCCACGAGGTCGAAACCGCGTATGACGGCCTTGCGGCGTTGGAGGAAGCACGGGCGTTCAGGCCGCAAGTCCTATTTCTCGACATCGGCCTGCCCGGAATGAACGGCTACGATGTCGCCCGCACCCTTCGCGACGAGGGATTTGAGCACGAAATAATTGTCGCCGTATCCGGCTATGGACAGCCGGACGATCGCCGGCGATCGCGCGAGGCCGGTTTTGACCATCATCTGGTGAAGCCAATCGACCAGGCGGCCATTGTTACGGCGCTGCGAGGTGCCCGCGAAAAGGAACCGGCGGCGACGTGACCTGGCCGCCGCCCTTGTTTCGCTGCCGATTCGGCACCACAATACGACGACATTTCAGTTCAATTCGCGGATTCTATTCGCATCGGCCCCCATTGCAAAAACTAATGAGCGTAACTAGCAATCGTCCACTTGTCGGCATTCTCATGGGCTCCAAAAGCGATTGGGAAACCATGCAAGCCGCAACGAAAATTCTGGATGAGTTTGGCGTGCCGAACGAGGCTAAAGTGGCGTCGGCGCATCGATCGCCGGATTTAGTGACCGAATACGTAACATCGGCGGAAGGGCGCGGCATGGAAGTGATCATCGCCGCGGCCGGCCTGGCCGCTCATTTGCCGGGAGTGGTTGCTGCGCAAACGCTGCTGCCCGTGCTCGGCGTGCCCATGCACAGCAACGCACTCGGCGGGCTGGACGCGCTACTGGCTATCGCTCAAATGCCGGGCGGCGTTCCCGTCGGCACACTGGCGATCGGCTCCCACGGCGCGAAGAACGCGGCCCTGCTCGCGATTCGCATCCTGGCCAATTCTCGCCCCGAGCTCCGCGAAAAGCTCCGCCAATATCACGCCCGCATGGCCGAGCAAGTGGAGAACGACAAGTTAGAGTAACACGCCGCAAGTAACCGCTATTGACCAGTCGGCCTATCTCTCCGACGATGCGCGCCTTTGCTCGGCAACGCAGGGACCGGCATGAGCGCGCCTCAAAATTTCACCGATTGGCTTACTTCGCACGAGCACCGGGATCCCGCTTATGGTTGGGTATATCGCTATCATTCGCGTAGCGACGCGCATTCCATTGCACTTTGTGGATTTGTTCTTAAGGACTTGTTGGAGGCCTGTCCTGCACTAAAGACGGATGCGCTAGCCGGCAAGATAATTTACGGTATTAACGCGCGCCATACATTTCCGAATGGTAAGAAAAAGACACTCGACCTCGCCATCGGGACAGTTACAACAGTCAAGGAAACTGCTCCTTTTGCTGACGCGATTCACACTGGCGAAATCGACCGTGTGCTAATCTCGTGCGAAGCAAAGACCGTGATGACGGAGCACGGGAAATCTCAGCCGCGAGTCTTTGACGAGCTTGGCTCTTCACACGAGATCGTGCATCAAGGGGATCGGAAAGCAATCGCGGCGGGAATTACGGTCGTAAACATCGCAAAGACATTCGTATCACCTTTACGACAGAAAAGCCCTGAGCTGCATGTATCAACGCATAAACAGCCCCACGCCGCTCAGCGGATGGTGAATCATTTGCGAGGTTTGCCGATTCGCGAAACAACTAAGGCGACGGGGTTCGACGCGTATGCGACGATTGTGGTTGACTGCGACAATCAGGGCCCAGCGATGCTTTGGACGAAGCCGCCCGCTCCCCAGCCAGGCGATTCGGACCACTATGGCTCATCCGAAAAAATCTGCAACACAACAACGGAAGAAGATGCCGCGAATTAGCGAAGGGTTATTGGACATACGTGTGAGCTTGCTTTGGGTG
>JAKEIB010000225.1 GCA_022614705.1 Planctomycetota bacterium
CGTCGAATAGGCGCCTACGCTCATGGCGCGCGCCTTGTCCCATGATATTATGTACTTGTCCAGGCCAATGTTGCAGATTTATTGCGATGGGCCATACGTTCGGTCGCTGACAAAGATCACGTAAAACGATTGGCGTGGTGTGAGTGCGTTCGTGGCGTTGAGTAACTCCGCAATCGCCGCTTCAAGCCGGCCACCCTTCATGCTGCTGGAGTTATCGACGACGAACACGAACCGGTCGCCCTTCGAGCGTGCGCCAAAAAATACGGCCTCGCCCGGCGGGCCACCGGACGCTCCCCGGCCTGGCGAACCGGCGCCGGCCATGAGCGTGCCCAACTCGCTGGGCAGCGCGTCGAGCTGACCGATTTCGCCGAGCGGCTGAGTTCCGGCGCCAAGCTCCGCGGGTTCCAGTTCGCTCAACTTGTTGTCCGAGATGTTGAAATCGGAGGTCTCGTAGACAACATTCTGCAGCTCGGGGTCGTCGAACTTCGTCGCTGGTATTTCGACGTCGCTGAATTCCTCGACAGTAATTTCGTCGAGGTCCGCCGGAGCGGCCAACAACGGGATTTCCTGCTGAACTAGCGTGGCAATTGTGAACGTGAGACAGAGCGAAAGGACAATTGCGTGCAACACGAAACTGCACAGCAGCGGCGACGCGGCTTTGCGGTAATTGGCGGCGCTTCGCCGATGCTGACGGCCGCGAATCGGCGAAATGCCGACGGCGGCCGAAACGATGTGCGGTGGAGGTGGCTCGCGACGAATGGGCGAGGTTTTGCTGGAATGTGATGACGGGCCGGGGTCACAGACCCCAGCTACAGCGGATGCCGGGCCGGGGTCACAGACCCCAGCTACAGCGGGCGTGCGGCGGCGGACTTTGCGGCTGAGCCAATCGGCAACGTCGTCCTCGTACTCGGCCTCCAGGCGGGCCAGCTCGGCCTTGATGCGATGCGCTTCGATCTCCAGCCGGCGCAAGCGCCGGCGAGTCGCCTCGATGGCTTGTTCGCGCCGCGCCAGTTTTGGCGAGCCGGAGGACATGGCAAAAGCTTGGAGCTCGGAGCTTGGAGCAGGGAGAAAGAGTGCTTTTGCCTCAAATTGTTCCGGAGTTCAATGTACGTCCTCCGGCGGCAATTTCAAGGGCTCGATCGATGCGGGCCAGGCAACGCTCGCGGCCGAGGATGGCAAGCGTGTCAAAGAGGCCAAAGCCGATGGGCTTTCCCGTGACGGCAACGCGAACCGCATGAACGATGTCGCCGATCTTGATGCCTTGCGATTCGACAAAGGCGTGCGTCATCTGTTCGAGCCGCTCGGGCGTAAACTGTTCGGCAATTGCCAGTTCGCTTCTGTATTTCGCCAAAAGCTCGGTAGCCCCGGCCGGTTTGCGAATTCGCTTGTCGAGAGCGGCGTCATCGAATTGAAGTTGCTCATCGGCGACAAAGAAGTCGTCGAAATCAAGGATGTCGCCCACCACTTTCAAGCGGTCGCCGGCCGCTTCGAGAAGGCGCGTGACGTACGGCGCGGTCTCGCGTGGTGGCGGATCGGTTACCAACTTTGCACGCTGCAAAAACGGAACGACTTTGGCCACGCGATGCTTGATGGGCAGCCGCTGCATCGCTCGACTCTCGAATGCGACGAGCTTCTCCGGATCAAAGCTGGCTGGAGCTTTGTTCACTCGCTCAAGCGAAAAGTGCTTGAGCATTTCGTCGCGCGAAAAATCTTCGGTCTTGTCGTCAAGCGACCATCCCAACAGCAGCAGATAATTCAAGAGTGCATCGGGAAGATAGCCTACCTGCTCGTAGAAATCGACGATAACGGGGTTGAACGTTTCGGCGGCGACCGTAAGGCCGAGCCGGCGCGCGATCGATTGGCCGTGCTCCATCATTTGGGCGAAATCGCGGTTCTTGAGATACTTGTCGAGCTTGCGTTTGCTAAGTTTCGTTTTGCTGCCCGGCTCGGCGACATACGGCAGGTGCGCGAACTGCGGCAGCTCGTACCCAAGGCGTTCGAACATGAACACTTGCCGCAGCGTATTAGAGAGGTGCTCTTCGGCGCGGATCACGTGCGAGATCTGCATGTCGTTATCGTCGACGACCGTGGCCAGGTGGTAGAGGCACGAGCCGTCGGCCCGCTGGATGACGTGGTCCTGTTCGCTGGCCCAATCGACGCGGACCTCGCCGCGCACCAGATCGTTGAGCACGAACTGCCCCTCGCGCGGCATGAGTAGGCGCACGACGCCTTGGCGACCCTCGGCCTCGAAGCGCTTCGCATCGGCGTCGGTCTTAGCTCGCCACTTGCGACTGTAAACATACGGCCGACCCGCTTGTTGGGCGGCGTCGCGTTCGGCTTGCAGCTCCTCGGGCTTGGCATAGTCGCGATAAGCGGCCCCGGTGGTGAGCAATTGTTCGACGGCGGCCTGATACTTTTCCAGTCGCTGCGATTGGTAGTACGGCGCGTGCGGCCCGCCGACGTCGGGGCCTTCGTCCCAATCGAGGCCGACCCATTTCAGGCCGTGCAGGATCGGCGCGAGCGCTTCCTCGACGTTCCGCTGCGCGTCGGTGTCGTCGATGCGGAGAATGAATTGGCCGCCCTGCCCTTTCGCAAACAGCCAATTGAAGAGCGCGGTCCGCACACCGCCGATGTGCAAGTAACCGGTCGGGCTGGGGGCGAAGCGGGTGCGGATGGACATGGCAAATGACGAAGCTCGAATGACGAATGACGAATGACGGTCGATTCGTCATTCGTCATTCGGGAATTCGACATTCTCGCCGACGAGGCTCATGTCCGCTAGGCCGCCCTGTTTTGGGCCTTGAGCTTCCGCAGCCGCTTGCGGTCGGCCTTGCTGAGCCTTGTCGATCCCGATGAATCGTCGTCATCGTCGTCGTCATACGACTCACGTTCGGGCCGGCTGCCGTCGATCCACTTCTTGGAATCGGCGTCCGCATCTGATTGCGATGCCTTCCGCGCGTAGTTTGCAACCGATAGTAGAGTGGGCTGCGTCGCGGCCGGCTTCGGTTCGCTGGCAGGCTTCGCCTTTTCGCTCGACTTTTCTCTGGACTTTTTGACGACCGGTCGACGCGAGGTGACCAGCCCTTGGGCGTCGAGCACGACGTAGCGGGCGTACGACACGACGGCGGCGAAAGTGAACCAATTACCCAAGAAGATCGTCACGCCGGTGATGAGCGACGCGTTCAGCAGCGCGGTCGCGGGGACAAATCCAAGGTAGCTGGCCGTGGCCGCCGCATAGCAAGTCGCGGCCGCAAACACGAGGAACGCAGCCAGGCGGCACTCCGTCACGTCCAGCAGCACGCGTACACCGATCCACGCGATTGGCAAACCGGCGAAGGCGAGCCACCACGCGGCCCCGTCGCGAAGCGCCGTCCAACCGGCAAAATGGCTGAGTGAGCAGGCAAGGACGTGGTGCAAACCGGCAACGCTGTTTGCGCTCAGCACGAAGCAGGCCACACTCGCGCCAAGCCAAATGCGGTAGCGACCTCGGAAGTCGTCGATCCGATGCCGGCGGATCGAGTACAACAACAAGCACGTAATCGAAGCCAAGAACAACACCACGGCCGAAATCCAAGCCGCGAGGCTGCCGGCGGCCGATAGGTCAAACGGCCTCAGCGTCGGCAAGCCGGCGAAGGCTGCGACGGTGGGTGCAAAATGATGCAGCGCGCCGAGCGTCGCTGTGGTCGCCAGGCCCATCACCAGCAGCATGACGATCGTGCGGTAGCGCCGCGGCACGAAGTCGGTAATTTGCGGATGGTTTTCGACGCTGGCCGCATCGCTGTAGCGCGGTGCCTGCGACGACGCAGCGTTCGATGCCACGGATTGCCGCGCCGCACGGGAGCTCGAGGCGGAAAGAACCTCCTCGTTGAGCACGCGCCGGCGGCGGCCATTTCGACCCGGGAAATTTACCATGAACAGTTTGATTTTGCTGAGGGCGTCCGGAAATTACTTACTGTCATTCCGAGGTCCGCCGAGGAATCTGGCCAGACCCCTCGGCGGACCTCGGGGTGACTGTGTTAGTTCGTCCGCGCAGCACGATAGCGCCAACTGATACATTCCGTACCTGGCGCATAATCCAATTCGGCATTTCGGTGCTGGCAACTAACGCGCCGAAATTCAGCAACTGGTTGTATCGACTGCGGCGACTTTGCGGCTTGGCAAAGGATTAACGAGCGTTCGTGAGGTCCGGCAGTGGGACGCGGCATGCGCACCACTTCAATGGATCCGACGCTGCCTCTCCATCGTGCGAAAGTGCTTTGCCAGCAGGCTCATAGTGACCTACGGTTGCATGGAGAACCTTCCGACGACCGCATTGCGGCAAGCGCATGACGGGTCGTGGGCGGCACTCCGCGCCCACAGGGGACGACATCAAAGCTACCAGCATCATGGCCGATTTCGTCGAACCAGTTTCGTTTGGACACCACGCCGATCTGGCGCATGCGCCGGCGCCGATGGAAACGCCGTCGACAACGGCCAACCGAGTGGCGGAAATATCGTCGCTATTGGAGTCGCTCGACGAGGTGGCGGCGGAAAGCGGTCAGTCGCTTGTCGACAAGCGAGACGGCGCGCATGAGACGAGGCTCGTGCAGGCGCGGCTGGGGATGGCCAGCGGGTTGTATTCGGCGTTACGAGCCAAACATGCGCCGACGGCATCGCATTGTCTGCGCGTTGCGTTGGGCTGCAGCTCGTGGGCGGCGACCATGGGTCTCGACGACGAGACGCGCGACCTCTTGGAAGTTGCCGCGCTACTGCACGATGTGGGCAAGATCGGCGTACCGGACAAGGTGCTTTTGAAGCCGGGACGGCTGAAGCCGGAAGAAATCGTGCTCATGTCGCGACACGCGGCCCGCACGATCGAGATCCTGGTAAGCAGCGGCGTGCCGCAAGAGCTCGTTGAAATCGTACATTACAGCCGGGCTTGGTACGCGACCAGCGGTCAGCCCCAGGACCGGCAAGGCGAAGAGCTGCCGCTGGCCTCGCGGATGCTGTCGATCGTCGACGCCTTCGATTCAATGACGACCGATCACGTGTATCGCCCGGCGCGATCGCGCGAACGGGCGCTGGCCGAGCTGTTCCAGTTCTCGGGCAGTCAATTCGATCCCGAACTGGTACGACAGTTCCAAGAATTTTTCGCCCAGGATCAAAACTTGCTGTCGGAAAAGCTGTCGCGCCGCTGGCTGCATCGATTACCGCAGGACGGAATCGCGGTTCCGTGGAACTTAAGCGCGGAATACGTGAGCGTGGAAACGACGGCCGATCCCACGCCGTCGATCTTCGAAAAGAAACTGATCGACAACATGCACGACGGGGTGGTGTTCGTCGATAGCCAGGCGACGATTTTGCTGTGGAACACGGGCGTGGAACGACTCACCGGGGTGAGCAGCGCGGCGGCGTGCGGACGGACGTTTATTCCAAGCCTCTTGGAAATGTGCAACAACCGCGAGCAGCCGATCGCCAACGAAGATTGCCCGGTGTCGCAAGCGATCTTGACGGGTGTCCAGTGGTTGGGGCGCGTGAACATCATGGGCCGCCAGGGCCGACACGTGGCGGTCGATCTGCACGCAATTCCCGTGCGGAGCAGCGATGGGGCAACCCACGGCGCGACGGTGCTTCTGCACGACGTGTCGTCGGAGACGTCGCTTGAAGAAAAGTGCCAAGCGCTGCACGCGCAGGTTGCAAAAGACCCGCTGACGCAAGTCGCCAACCGGGCCGAGTTCGACCGAATGCTCAGCAACTTTGTCGCCGCGCATCAGGAATCGAATCTGCCGTGCAGCCTGGTGATGAGCGACTTGGATCACTTTAAATCGATCAACGACACGTTCGGACACCAGGCTGGCGACGAGGCCATCATTACGTTCGCGTCGCTGCTTAAATCGATGTGTCGATCGGGCGACCTCGTGGCCCGCTACGGCGGCGAGGAATTCGCCATCTTGTGCGCCGACTGCACGAACGCGGCGGCCGCCCGCAAGGCGGAAGCGATTCGCGAAATGCTGTCGGAGATGGGGCACTCGTCGCTGGGCAATAGGGCGATTACCGCGAGCTTTGGCGTAACCGAACTGCAGGCCGGCGACACGCCGGAAACCATGCTGCGGCGGGCCGACCGCGCGTTGCTGCAAGCCAAGGACCAGGGACGAAACCAGGTTGTTCAATTGGGAGAAGGCATGATGGAAGAAAAAGTGAAGCGTGGCTGGTGGCCGTTCCAGGGTTGGCGTGGCGGCGCGCTGGTTGAGGCGTCGCTCGTGACCCTGGTGCCGATCGAGGTTGCCGTGCAGAAACTGCGCGGATTCATCGCCGATCAGGACGCCAAGATCGTTAAGACCAACGACACGGAGCTTCAACTGCTAGTGGCCGACGGCGGCCCTGGAGCGAACCGTCGCGGCGACGACCGTCCGATGGCGTTCGTCATCCAGTTGCGGCTGTCGCAGCATCACGCGGAGCGCGCGAATGCGCAAGGCTTTGCGGCCGGCAGCTATGTCGAGACGCGAGTCGCCGTGCAGATCAGTCCGCGGCGCGACCGCGATCGTCGGCGCGAGGCGACGGTCGAGAAAGCGCGGCGTCTGTTGGGCAGCCTGAAATCGTATTTGATGGCCCGCGAGGACGACGGCAAAACGGACGATCCCGCGGCAACGGCGATGTCGGCGCTGGTTGATTAGAAGCGGCTTCAAAACCCGGGAGGGCGAGGCTCCCGCCGAGCCGGATGCTTGCACGGAAGCGGCTCAGCAGGAGCTTCGCCCTCCCACATGCGGTTTTGAAATGGCCTCTAGAAATTTTAAAGGCAATTATCAATTTCAAGCCAACGGGTTTATCCCGGCGGGGATCAACCCCGCCACTCACACAGGATTGTCCGATGCGGAACGATTCGATTGAAATTGGAGTCGTCAACCCGGCCCGCCGTTCGCGACGAATCTGGTACGGCCATGGCAGTAGTCGCCTGGTCACCGAGAACCCGCGCGAGTTGCCGCCGGCGGCGGTGATTGACGAGGCGATTGCGGGTTTCGAGCGAGTCGATGAGGCCGCGACGGAAACCGAAGCGGGTGCCGGCGATTGGCGGCCAGTGAAGGACTCGCTTGTTGCGAATCTCGCGGCTCAACTGAATGCGTTGGATCGCCAGCGCGAGCAGCTTGCGGCGCTTCTACATCGCATTGATAGCGCGCCGGTCGCGAACCATCGATGTCTGCGCTGAGAATCAGCCGTCTCACATTTGGGTGGCATGCCCACGGCTTTGCGTGGGCATGGGAATCTGGCTGCAAGCATGGCCACTGAGAGCAGTGGCCATGGCACCCTATCAGCCCGTTGAAAAATGTTGTAGCCGGGGTCTGTGACCCCGGAATCCTCAACGAAAAGCCGGCCTCACAGAGGCCAGCCACAGTTTTTCAACGGGCTGCAATGGCCCATTAGCTATGCAGAGATCAATAGTCGCGGCGGGTGGTCTTTGGGCGGTCGTGTATCGACGATGCTCTGCGCCGGGTGCCACTGGCTCTGCCAGTGCTTGTCCTGACAAACTAACGCGGCCAAATGCTTGAATCCAACTCACCCGCCCCATGCTTCTTGTTGTGTGCGGGTCTCCGTTCGGCGCACGTCGGCGAGCGCGCGAGGTGCCACTCGCCGCGGCGAGTGCGCTTCTTGCCAAACCCTCGCGACCGATTGCTAGTTCCAACTCTCCAGCGTATAAGAATGGAAAAGGAAAACGATGCTTTGCGTCATCGCATCAACCGACGAACACCCTATGGAAGCGACCACTGGACCGAGCTCATAGCCACGCGCCTCGGCCTGCAATCAACCCTCCGCCCGCGCGGTAGGCCACGAAAAAAGTAGAATGTCCCTTTGCTTCCCCTTCGATAAAGGCAATACCCATACCACTAGGGAAAGTTTGGCCGACAAAATTTTGCGGACGGGCTTCGCGCTGGCGATGGCCACGGTCCAACGATAGAAGTGATGCCAGTGCGGAGAATGCTGGAAAAGGTTACGTGCTAAAGTGTATCGCTTCTCGCTGCGCGAATTTGCGGTTGTTCTTATCGCTGGCTCGGCGTCGTTCGCGATTGGATTTATACCGGCCCGGCAATTCGGCGCTCTACTTTACTTTATGATCGTCGTAAGTGTGCTCACGACAATCTGCTTCATCGTGGTCCATTACTTGATTGACCGGCTTGCGATCACCATCGGCATCTTGTTTACCATAGCCGCAACCCTCGACGTGATCATCTCGTTGCGAACAATGTCGCTGCCCCCGCTCTGGAGTCCGCTTTCGACGATCGCAACTCTGCTCTGCGTACTCGGCATTGGGCCAATGTTCATAACAGTTCCGCTCACACTTCACCGATCAACTACCCGGCTCGTAAACGAATCGAAGCGCCCGCCCACCAACACTTAATAACCCACCACCCAACGGGAGGTAGCGTGGGGCGGCGAAAGGGGGGCGGCGAAAGGGGGGCGGCGAAATGGGACATTCTACTTTTCCTGACGATTGGCGGTGAGGAAGCAAGAAAAGCAAAATGCCGCCGTATCTTCTGGTGACCTCCCTCTGCGCCTCCGCGTTCTCTGCGTGAGACTACAACCGCTCCGCCCTCCAACCGCCGAGTGGCCAAATTCATGATCTGTACAAGCGTATAGATATCGGCTATACTCAGTCCGAATTACATCCAGCGCGTAGGTCAGGCTCCGCCTGACACCAACCCAAACGTCAGGCACAGCCTGACCTACCGCCGGCGGACGCCAAGCGTGAGGCATTAACTGCTGCACCGCTCGCGCTACCGGTGCGCGCATCGCCAGAAATGCTGCCACGCTCAGTCTACACGCCCACAACCCTGCGCAAATGCCGCACAAAACTCTCGCCACAGGCCCCACACCAACCTGTCCCCTTGTGTCCGCTTCCGAGGATTTCGATACTTCGGTTGCCCGCTTGGCGACTGGCCAAAAATCGTTGCTGAACTTTGCCGCCACTTTTGCTATGTTGATCTTTGTCACCGTGCGTTAGCTCTTTGGAAACTTGATCGACCACGCCTCATTCACAACCGCGTGACTGGCGCTCGCCGTGCGCGCTGGAGTGATTGGGGTCGGCCGTAGAGAGCTCCAAGTGCAAATAGCGCACTTTATCCACCCACCTCAAACTTGCGACACGTGCGCAAAAACCAGGGGGGAATTTTGAGCAGCTACTCAATTGCCCGACTGCGGAAAGGTGTAAGTCATTGAAGCGATTGTCACCTGGTATGAGCACGCGGCGGACAAAACGATGGGAGGTTTGTCACCCCCAGCGCCGTCAAACCCTCTGTTTTTGGAGGATGAACGTGGTTTTTGGGGCGACAATAGCGGCGAGTTTTGTCCACAAAAATCGTGTTCGAAGAATGTGACAAATCTCGCACCAGACGACCGGCGGCAGCGGGCAGTCGGCAGGTCAGGCTCCGCCTGACGCCAAGCGGCAGTGGCGGCGACACTTTTGCATGGTGAGTCAAGCGTCGAAGTCCGGAAGGTCTAACCGAGCATCACGGAAATGCAGCACTTTTATGGGCCGATTGTCAAACGCTTGCGCCAGCGTTATCTTGCGGACAGCAGTCCCCGCAAATTTCGCATGAGGAGATCGAGTCATGGCCTACTCACTTCCACCACTGTCCTACGCTGCCAATGCCCTGGAGCCGCACATTGACGCTCGGACGATGGAGATTCACCACGACAAGCACCATCAGGCGTACGTGGACAATCTCAACAAAGCGCTCGATGGCAAAGGCATCAAGGAGCAAAGCATCGAGGACCTGTGCCGCAACATCGAGAGCATCCCGGCCGACATTCGCGCCGCCGTGCGAAACAACGGCGGCGGCCACGCCAACCATTCCATGTTTTGGACGCTCATGAGCCCCAGTGGCGGCGGAAAGCCCAGCGGCGATTTGGCCAGGGCCATCGACAGCGAACTGGGCGGCTTCGATAAGTTCAAGGAGGAGTTTGCCAAAGCCGCCACGACGAGGTTCGGCAGCGGCTGGGCCTGGCTGGGCGTGAAACCGGACGGCAAGCTGGCCGTTTGCTCGACGCCCAATCAGGACAACCCGTACATGAAGGGCCTCGTAGATTGCACGTGCACGCCAATCTTGGGACTCGACGTGTGGGAACACGCGTACTACCTAAAGTACCAGAATCGCCGCCCGGAATACATTACTGCGTTCTGGAACGTGATCGACTGGAAGGCGGTTGAGAATCGCTATAAGGCGGCGAAGGGTTAAGCTTGGCTGCCAGCTTCGTACATCAGCGCGCATCGCTAGCAAGTATTCGCGGCACACTCCCTTGCTAGCGCTGCGGGCTTTCATTACGGGCCCATGGCAGGACGTGCGTCGCACTGCCATTGACCGCAGAGTGCGCGCATCTATAATCCGGCCCGTTTTGTGGACTTGTTGTTTGCGGTTAATGTTCTGCATGCACGAAAGTCACGGACACGGCTCGCCCCGACCGCGCTGGGCGGCGAGTTGTTTCGATCAACGTCGTTGGCCGGGCGTGTCGAAGAACGTAATGACATGCCTCAATAGCAATGTGTACCGCCCGCAACGGTGTACGCGACGTAAACGCGCATCTTGCCGGCAACGATCAGCCGGTTTCGCAAGTATGAAAACTACAACCGCCCTTGCGATGACGGTCGCCGCTGTTTTGGCAGCGACGTCGGGATGTCAGTCTGGTCCGCGCTGGGCTTGGTGGAAAACGGACGCGGCGCCGACCGATACGTCCGCAGTCGCCCGCTCGGCCGAAGCACCGCAGTTGCCGTCTGCTCAGTCGACTCCGCAAGCCGTGACGCCGACCGGATTGCAGCCGGCCACTTCGCCCTCGGCCGCGAACCTGGCTGCGGCCGGAACGCAGCCTGCGACGGGAATCGCGATTCCCGCCACTTCGCCCGCGACAGTCGCGAACGCACCATTGGCGAATTACCCGTCGGTCAACGCGGCGGCCGACAAGCTGACCGCGCCTCGGACGGCGCCTGCCGCGGCGACCAGTACGTCGTCGTCCACGTCGTTAGTCGGCAACTCAATACCGCAGATGCCGGCGACCGGTACCATGCCGCATGCGCAGGCTGGTGGTGTGGCATCCAGTGGACCGTACGATCCGAATAACTACCGACCGTCGGTGACGGCCGCGGCGACGTCGCCTGCCACGACGGGGGAATCGCCCGCCGGCACAGACCGATATCAGTTGGCTGCCGGCGACCGATATGGGATTACGGCAGTTGATTCCAGCGCGGTAATCCCGGTAGCGACGCCGCGCAGCGCCGAGAATGTCTCGGCCGCGGCACCAGTATCCAACTCGCTGGCGGGCGACCGATACGGCCTGGCAACCCCCAGCCAAACAACAACACCCCAGGCGAGCATGGTGGCCGGTGAAACGCCATTCGCCGCGACTAGCCCGAGTACAACGTCGCCGATGGCGTCCGCGACTCCAGCAGCAATGCCGACGACTGTCGCGTCGCTGACGGCGCCAGTTGCCACGCCAACAGCAACAGCGACCGTTCAAGTGGCAACGCAGGCCGGTCAATATCGGCCCGGCGGAACGACGAGCTATGTCGGCACTCGTCCGGCGCAGCACATTGAAGTGGCGACGCGACCGGCGCCACCCTCGCCGACGGCGACCACGCCTGCAACTCAGCCGACCGCGCCCATTGGTAGCAGCGTGCCTTGGACGCCGCCGCCCGCGGCAACTCCTCCCGCTTCTGGGACGGGGACGCAGCGGTACTGATCAAGCTTGCGCGAGACGCGCTCCCACCAACCTTCGGTCGGTGCCGGCGTTGCGGCTAAACGATGGTCGCGAGATGACGGACCGAACTTGGCGGGCGCGCCAATCGCTTACCAGCCCATGACCATGTTCGATTCGATCACCTTGCGCGCCTGCTCCAGATCGGAGCCAGTTTCGTGCATGTAGAGGCGGATCGCATGGACCTTATCACCCTCGGCCTTCGACAGGCAATCGCGCGCCGTGTGGCAGGGGTCCATCTTGCCGGCGATGCCCAGCGCGCTCTTCGAAATCACCCAGGTGTCGCGAGGCCGTTTCGTAAGCCGCAATACGTGCTCCTGAGGATATGCGTCGCCGACGACGGCCGACGCCGCGTCGCCGTCCTCCGCCCACGTAATAACGATGTGACTCTCGGTCTCGACTTCAAACAGGGGCATGATTCACTCCTTTCCAGACAAGCGGCAAACTGCAGCAGGGGATGTGCTACGGGCAGCGATATCGACAAGCGTCCAACGGCGACCCGACAATCAACCAGAGTATGCCTCTGATGGTACGGAATACGGACACCGAGCGTCAACGTGCCAGGGAATTCGATGGCCAAACCGCTAATCTGGCGGCCCGATTCAGCATATGGCCAGCATCGCGAGATCGTCGGCAGATTCGCTTTGGGCGGTTCCAGCGATCGCAGAATCGGACTCGCACTGCAGCGGGCCCGCGGCCGACTGATGCTCGCGAATATGGGCGCCGGTATGAACAAACGACCGATTCGGCCCGGCAGCCTTAGCGCTATAAAGTGCGGAGTCGGCGCGGGCCAGCAGCGAGCGGGCGTCGTCGCCGGATTGCGCTTCGGTGAGGCCGCAGCAGATGGAGGCCGTCAGATCGTCCAAGGCCCGTTTTCGCAACCGATCGCTGAACACGCGCCCCCCGGCCAAGCTCGTCTGCGGCATGACGACCACAAATTCGTCGTCGCCGTAACGGGCCACGAAGTCGGTGTCGCGCATGCAGGCGCGAATCACACTCGCCAGTCGCGGCAGCACGGGCAGCACGCCGGCCAGCGAACGCCCCTCGGCCGTCGTGACGTCGCGATCGAGGCTCACCAGCGCGACCGCGAACTCGGTGCTGCCACGCGATGCGGCGGTTAATAGCACGCGTAGCTGCTGATCGAGCGCCCGTCCGTTGCCAACGCCGGTCAATGGATCGGTGCGGCCACGCGTGAACGTTTCCAACGCATCGGATTGCTGACGGATTTGATCGTACGCGTGTGAAAGCTGATGTGTTAGTTGCATCGTCGGGCCGAGCATCGCCTCCGCTTCGTTGCACAAATATTCCCAGGCTTTATCGCTACCCTCTTGCTGAACCTGTCGCAACCGGCGCTTGAACGCGGCCACCTGCGCGTGATGCTTGACGAGGTCGCGCCGCAACGTTTCCGCGATGTGCTCCAATTGCTTCGCCGTGCGAACGGCTCGGTCGAGTTCCTGTTGGCGGCGTTCGTCCAGCGTGGCCACGGCGCTCGATCGCGTGCGCTGGCCAAACATGTAGCCGATCAGTGCCACGGCGGCGAGTGCGGCCGACATCGGCAAGCCGACCAGCGTGATGTTGGACAGCGCAAACATCGACGTCGCGAACCAGGCGGTTGTCATCGCGATTCATCCCAAAGTACTATGGTGTTTCATTTACAGCCGGTTGGCTTGAAATCCCAACAAGGCTACGAAGCCGCTGGCGAATGTAATCGCCAGCACGACCAACCATTCCTCGCGGTTCAAGCCGTTGAACCATTCCCAGGTTTGGCCCGGCACATCCGCGGCGCGATAATAAATCGATTCAAAAAACGAGCTCATAGACCCCTCCGAATTGCGACACGTCACACACAAATCTACGTCACGCCAATGCGTTTCTTGACCCGTAGGACGATGGGTCGGCTTGGATCGAAAGTCCCGCTTAAAGCGAAAGCACCGAATGTCAGTTCCGGTGGTGCGGGCGTTGAAGTTAGCGGTTTTTGTGTAGCCAACTGGCTCCGCGAGATGCATTTTCGCCCACGGAGCGACCGGACCACACTTTGGGCAAGTAGCTCCAAGGCCGAGGTAGTGCAGCGTCACAGCTTGATTTTCGGGTGCAGTTGCTGGCAAGCACAGTGATGATTGGGGTTACATCGAACCAGACCCGTATTTTTAGCTGTGACGCAG
>JAKEIB010000226.1 GCA_022614705.1 Planctomycetota bacterium
CCAAGGTCTGCGCTTTGCGAGCCCTCGGGCATCGCCATTTAACTTGGGACTGCCGCCTCCTGAAAGCGGAGGCCATGATGAGTATCAAGGCGCTGCAGTTGCCCCGCCGGTCCAAGGGGCGATTTGGCGTTTTACTTTCGCAGCGCTTAAACTGTCGGCAATTCCGCCACGTGTTCCGGCGGGCAACTGAGCTTAATCGCTAGGCCGAGAAGTCAATGCGAGTGTTTAGCGAAGCGGACTTCGGCGACTTGAGTTTTCATGACAACTTGTTACGCGGTGTCTTGCTACGTTCCGATGAGGCCGGCATATCAGACCTTATTCTCGATATTGACCACATCACCGAATGGGTGGCCGCCGATGGCGGCTATGCGTGGCTTATCGCAGCGGCAGATCTCATCTTTCACGGCGTCACCGGATTGAAGTTCAGCATCGATTGGCACGATGAGAAGTACCAGGTCGTAAGTGGCGGGGACTGGATACTCGATGTGTCGCACGAACCGGTGGTTCCGCAGCTCGTCTACCTGGATCGACCGTATTGGCGTTGGGACTTTTCATTCGCCATGGAAACTCAGTTGTCGTTTGGTGCTTACGGCTTTACACTGCGACATCGCCAGGAGCCCATCCGCCACAACGAGCAGTCGTTGCCGTTAGCGTTGCGGGCCTAAGCTGACGCTGCAATTGACCCGCCGGTCGCTCTGCCGATTTGGCGTTTTAATTAGGGCACGGTACACTCAGCTTCAATCCCGCTCAGCATGGGCGGGCAACTGAGACGGGCGAATTTTTCGTTTCGGGAGAATCGTCGGTGCCGCTGCCCGAATTGACACAATTTGGTGAATTGCCACTCGGAGTGCATCAGGCATCGTTGCATGAAACACTCGAACGGTTTGGTGTTGGACATCCGCAGCGGATCGCGGTAGGTGGACGCCTCGAACGCATTCATCAGTTGGCCGTGGCTACCGGGCACGTGGTTCGGTTCGTCGTTTTCGGGTCATTCGTGACGGACCAACCGGAACCGAACGACGTGGATGTGCTGCTGGTCTTGGACGACTCGTTCGACGGCGGCGCCCTCCAAGGCGAAACCGCATTACTGTTCGATCACGCCGCGGCGGACGCGCACTTCGGGGCCAGTGTATTTTGGGTGCGCCGGCTGGCAGCTTTCGGCGGCGAGCAAGCCATGGTAGAATATTGGCAGGCCAAACGCGGTGGCGGCCGGCGCGGCATCGTCGAGATTGTCGAGGGCGCGAGATGATTGAGAACGATCAGGAGCTAGAAGCCACTTTGGAGCGAATCCGACACTTCCAGGCCCAGCTCGCGCACTTACGGAGGATGGAGATAAACCCGACCAACTATCGGCTCTCCGCGTCCGGATTTATTGCTGAGATTGATAAAATGCAATTGCAGGTCCGCGAATATCTCAGCGTGTTGCCGTCGCAGGTGGCGGCCCCGGCTTGAAGCGACTGCCGTAACCGAGCGACCTGCAAGATCATTGAGTGCGATCGCGCGCACTGGCGTTTTAGCATTTCTCCTCCGCAGCGGTTATACTGCGTGTGAGCCGCTCACTGGTACTGTCCTATTAGTGTATGGGTGAAAATTAAATTTCCACCGCGCGCTCCAGCAATTCTGGGATCGTCCAGGGCTTCTCGGTCAATCCGGCCGCCATCGCTGGGGTTTGCTTGATCGTCGAATGCTTGCGGCACAGATTGTACCACGCAAACAGGATCGCTTGCATGGCAACATGGTGCTTGTGGCTTTTGCTGTGGCCATTTGTGAGCCGCGTGAACCGCCGCAGATTCATTCGCAGCGTGAGATTCAGCCGCTCAACGTGCGACGTGCAAATCCGCTCCCAATCCGGGTCGCCAAACTGCGGTTTCTTCTCCGCGCTTACTATCGTGGCCGGCGAGTAGCGCGTGACCTCTTGGGTCGCGGAATAGGTCTTTATCAGTTGGGCGAAATCCACCCGGTTGCCGAGCACAAATGGCACGTTCAGCGTGTAGGTCGCGAGGCCGTCGCTCGAAAGCTGAAAGCGGCCGGTCGTGGCCTTGTCGATTTGCTTTAGGAATTCGCAGCACGTCGCCGAATCGCGTTGGCCTACCTTGTGGGCAACGACCAGCTTTGTGTTGCGGTCGATGGCAATGAACGTCCAGCTATCGCCCATTTCTTCGCCGTAGCCGCGCGCGATGCGATGCTTTTCCTTACAGCCCACAAACGACCAGATTTCATCAAGCTGAACGTCCTCGACTGCGACGTTCTGAATCATCGCGTCCAGCAGCCGTTGGCAATTCTCGCCGACCGTCAGAATTAGGTCGTCTAACGTATCGCGGTGTAATCCGGTCAGCCGTTCGGTCGCTCGGATCGACAATCCCTCAAGTAACATGCCCAAAGCGTTGACGGCATCCTTCACGCTGATTCGCATGTTACCCAACGGGCGGGCAGCTTCGGCGGCGAACGTCTTTCCACAGTCCTTGCAGCGAAATCGCTGGTTGCCGTTACGGTCTTTCCCGTCTTTTGTGTTGTGTTCGTGCTGGCAGGAAATAACTATCATCGCGACCGCTCCCATCCTCAGGGGCTTTCGCGTATGATTGATTTACTAGGTGCAATCGTGCGAAAGCCGGTTGTAACGGCCCGCGGTTGTGTTACTAGCACTTCCGCGGGTGTTTTTATCTTCTATTATTATGGCCATAGAAATAGAATAGTGCAAGGGGTAAAATCGACTTGACCAAAGAATTTTTCGGGCCATAATAATGGCATGGCTGGACGCCCCCCGAAAAAGCCAGCTGAGCGGCAAACGAACATCCTCAAAATATGCCTGACCCATGCCGAGCGGGCGAAGCTCGATCATGCGGCAGCAGGCAAAACATCCTCATGGGCGCGTGATGTGCTTCTGCGAGCGGCCGGGCGTCGCTTACAATCGAAATAGACGGAGGGAGCGGGAATCGAACCCCACCGGCGCAGGCCGGGCCAATGGTGGCTTATAAGGCCACTGCTACTGCCAAGTTGCTGGGCTTCCTCCTCTGTTTCGATTCCAACTAATGCGGGAATGGGATTGTGGTCGGGTGCTCATGGTGGGAGGCGCGGCAAGTCTCACCGCTATCGGACGATAGCGTTAGCTCCATACGGCTCTCGATTCCTGCTAGACCAATAACTTCGTCTTCTGATAGTGCAAGCTGAAATGCGATGTCTTGAACTGACGACAAGCCGCGCTTTTCCAAAAGTGCCACGCTGCGCCGGATGAATTCTGGCTCCTCAACTGGAAGCACGTCATCAAGTGGTTCGCGCGTCCTCCATTTTCGCCTTCCAATCTGCCGCCACAAATTGCGCTGCTGTACATCATTAATTAGATTGAGTTGGCGACCACGCTGAACCATCGCGCCAATTGATACGAACCACTTGCGCTTGAGATCGCGGAGCACATCGAGTGACGGAGTAAAATCATTGGCAAATGATGATGCTGGCATCATAAATGCCGCGGCAAATACATCGGCCTGTTGTTCGATTAGTGAGAAGCGGCTGTACGTCTCAAGCTGTTCCTGCCGCACGGCGCGATGCAGCGCTAAATGCGCCAGTTCGTGCGACGCATCATAGCGTGATCTAACACAGCAATTTTTATCCGATGAGAGCGCAATACATGGCCTTGTCCCGCGCCATTCCGAAAACCCGTCAAGTGACATTGTGCCGAACTGGAATCGGCAGCATACAATGCCCTTGTTTTCAAGTAGCCACACAATGTTACTGATGGGCCGATCCCCTATCTGCCAATGTTCGCGCAGCTCTGCCGCAGCCTCCTCGACATCATGTTCTGATAATTGCTCATAGTTGATGTCCGCACAGAAGTCTGGCAAATCAATGTCCGGAAACTTCACAAATTGATGCACAAATGCCGCAATGTCGCGAAACCACTCGTACCGTCGCGACACTATTGTCCGAGCTTGCTTAGTCGCTGAGTGAAAGCTTCTGAAGAATTGAGGCGCTGGCGCTCGCGGCGGTATCTTGCGAGTGAAAAAATGGGGCGGTAATCCTAGCGCAGCACTAATCTGCTGTAGGATATCGGGCGGCGGCGTGTGAAGTCCGCTCTCGTAATTGGAGACTGAGGAGCGCGACACATTCAGAGTGTCCGCTAACGACTGGCACGTCACACCGCGTGCCTCGCGCGCTTCCTTCAGCCTGCTCCCAACGAAGCTAGGCGTGCCAACTCTCATGCAAACGATTCCCCTAAGTCCTCTCGCAGTTCCGGCTCTGGCATATCAATCTTCTCAAATTGTTGCTTCAGATTTTGGTTGCGCTCCTTAAATATGCCGGTCGTGCATTGACGCACGACTTCGGGGAATTCCTTAAACAGGTCAATGCGGCGCGAAAAGTAACTTTCAAGGTTGCGGTTCGGAAACACGATTTGCGCAAACGCCGGAAAGAATCGTTCGCGAGGCTCGCGCCCATGCACGAGCAAACCGTACACAAATCCACGGCGATTAGCCGTAATGGGCTGGAACGAAGAATCCAAATATCGCTGATTGTCTGGTTCAGCGTATGACTGTCTGGCGAGCGACGGGCGTACAAGATCATCGGGATACTTGACGGTGGCTTGC
>JAKEIB010000227.1 GCA_022614705.1 Planctomycetota bacterium
AGGTGCTCGACGACGAGTCGGATTTCGCGGCGCAGGACTTCGCCTTCGAGCTCGCCGACGCGCGACAGGTCGAGCTTATCGACGAGCTTGGTGTGAATCCGGCGCTTGATGTTTTCGAATTCCGCTTCCTTATCCTTCTGGGACAACGAAGCGGGGGCATTGGCGAGTTTCGTCATGGAGTTTTTCCGAATGCGCGAACCGGGGGATTGAACGGCGCGAGCGCCAGAATGCTCGCAAGAAAGGATAGGTTACGTTCGGCGCGGAGGGCACGATTGGGCGCGGGGCGAGGGGCTCGGCGCGGATCGGCGGGTCGTGAGGGTTGTAGGGGGAACGAGGACCTAGGCGTTGCTTTTGGCGGGCCAGATGCCGAGCCAACTGCGGCTTTTGGACGCGCCTTCGCGCGATTCGCTCTTGCCGCTGAGGGCGGCGGCCAATTGATTGATCGACTGCGTGATCGTGGCCTTCGGCGATTGTTGGATCAGCGGCACGCCGTTATTGCGGACTTCCACCATCACGCGGTAGTCGTTGGGCACTTGCCAGAAGATTTCGCGGCCGATCGTTTCCTGCGCTTTGCGGAGGCTGATCTGTCCCGTGTCGTGGCCGGCGCGATTGACGACGATCTTCACCTTTTCGTCGAAACGGTTCAACTCTTTGAACGACATGAGGAGCCGCACGACGTTTCGCAGACAAGGCAAATCGAGCTGCGTGATGAGCAGCACCTCGTCGGACTCGGCGATGGCTTGCATATCGAGCGCGTTGTAGCCCTTCGAAGCATCGATGATGATATGCGTGAACGACGCCTTCAGCAGGGAAAAAACTCGCGCCAGCTCATCGGTAGTAATGTGTCGAGCGTCCTCCAATTGCACCGGGCGCGGCAATAGGTACAGACCCGTGTCGTGCTTGGTGAGCGATCGCTTCAATAGCGTGAGGTCGAGTCGACCGATGTTTTGCGCGACGTCGGAGAGCGTGTATTCGGGAATCGTATCGAGGAAAACGTCGGCATCGCCGAGGCACAGGTCGAGGTCCAGCAGCACGACGGAATTGGTTTCGTCGGCGGCCAGCGCGCAACCAAGGTTCACGGCCAGGCTGGTGGAGCCGACTCCGCCCGTGGCGCCGGTGACCGCAATCAGCCGGCAGCCACGGCCGGCGCCGCTCGTGCCGCCTGTGCGTTGACTGGTAACGCGCTGTAGCGCGGTCGACAGGTCTTCGACCTTGAGGGGCTGTGTGAGGAACTCTTTCGCGCCGGCCCGCATCGTGCGGAGGATCAGGTTGCCGTCGGTCGACGCGCTTGTGACCAGAATGGCGCAATTTGGCGCCGACTTGCCCAAGGACGCGATGAGCTCCAACGCTTTGTCCGGATTACTGTCGAGCGCAACGAACCCGATGTCCGGATTGGTCTGCCCCACGACATCGCCGAAGAACTCGTAGCGCGAGCACTCGGCCTCGAGCCAAACGCTGTCGAGACCCAGGATCGCCGATTTCAGCGCATCGCGTGTGGCGTCTTTCGGATCCACAACCGCGATGCGGAGTACGTTAGCCATGGGGAGAGGTCGGAGGTGTGAGGTCAGAGGTCAGTGGCGAAATGGCTTCTTGACAGATCGTTCAGCCGCGACCCGGGCACCACGGCTGCCGTGGTCGGATCGCCGGGGAACGAGCCACCGGTTTTCCGGCGACCCGTTGGGGTCGCGGCTAACTGCGTACCCCGAACGCCTTTTCATGGCAAAGGTAGCTTATGGCTGAGGAATAGCTATTGCGTATCGTAGCCGACCGAGCCGACGAGGCCGTTTCCACCCGGCGCGGGAGCCTGGTGCGTTGCCGCTGGCTGCGGGCTATTCGGTCTGGATGAATTGCGCAGGAAGACCGGTTGGCGCGGTGGGTTGTACGGGCGCGTGGCGGTGTGGAAGGGCTGTCCGGTCGGCGCTCGCGCCTGGCCGTCGTAGAGCGGTGCGGTCGTCGGATACTGGGCCCCGTCGGTCGGCGACTGCGGCGGCGCCGGCTGCGCTTCCTCGGGCGGTGCATCGGCGGGTAACGGCAGGTCGTTGGGCGCGGCGCCGGGTGCTGCTCCGTTCTCGCCTTGATCGGTCACCACGGAGGGCTCGGCCGAGTCGTCGTAGCCGACGCCGCCCGGCATCGTGACACCCTCGGTGATGGCCGGCATGCTACCATTTGGAGCGCCGGCGTTGCACGGCGCGCCATTGTTGCCCGTGGCGCAACCGCCGTTGGTGCAGCCGTCGCCGCCGCAAGCGCTCAGGCCGCTTGTCGGGTTGCAGTGCGTGGGCACCTCGACGCGTCCGCCGCAATACAAGTCGTGATTCGTTGGCGAGGTGGTGAACGTACCGGGACCGGCGCACGGTGTTTCGTAGGCATCGATCGGATCGACAAATTCGGGAGTGACGAGGATTAAGAGCTCGATCTCATCGACTTCATTCTCGGTCCCGCGAAATGGCACCCCGATCACGGGTATATCGGAGAGATAGGGTAGCCCGCGATTGGACGACACCGTACGCTCTTGGACCAATCCAGCGAGGGCAAACGTCTGGCCGGCTTTCATCTCAATGGCCGTGTCGACCTTTCGCGTCGTTAAGCCGGGAATGACGGTGCCGTTAATATTGACGGTGTTGCTGAAATCTCGCTCGCTGACTTGCGGGCGCACTTCGAGGCGAATGTTGCCGTTGCCCAGCACGATCGGCAGAAAATCGACGATCGTGCCGAACGGCTTAAATTCGATGGTGGTCGTGCCCAGGCTTTGCGGAACTAAAATTGGGAACTCGCCGCCAACCTGGAATTGAGCCGGACGGCCGCTAACGGCTACCAAGTTCGGCTCCGCAAGAATCTTGGCGACGCGCCGCTCTTGCAATGCATCCAAGAATCCCAAGAACCTTTCGCCGTCGTTCACGATGCCAAAGGAGAACGTATCGCTATTGTCGGTGACGATGTCGCCTATCCCGTCGAATCTAAGTATTTCATTGACGCTGTTGAACGCGAAACCACCGTTGCCACCGACATATGCCCAGTCCACGTCGAGCCGGCGCAACTTGGTCCGCGAAACTTCCATCACTTTCACTTTGAGCAGAATCTGCTGCACGCCGCCGACGTTGATGTTGTTAATGACCTTCGGCGCGTAGTCCTCGGCGAGCCGCATGATCGGGCCGACGTGGTCGGGGCGATCGACGAAGCCCGTCAACACAAGGCTTTCGCTGTAGCGATACACGCGGATTGAGGAGTGCGGGAACTGCGTTTGCAGCGCGAGGGACAGCTCGCGGGCGTCGCCGTAAATCATGACGTCGATGGTGTGAATATTTCCGTCCTCATCCCACAGGTTGACCTGCGTGACGCCGGATTTCTTGGCGGAGATTTGCACGTCGGTGGCCGAGAGTGGCGTGACGGCCACGAGCTCGGGATTATTGACCTGCACGCGCGGGATCTTCTTGTCCAGCGTGAGGATGCGGCTGGAGTTGGTCGTCAGCTCGAGCTTCTCGCTCCGTTCGCTGATCTTGCGGATCACCGACGTCGGGTCGTAGTCGTCTGCCGCAACGGCGGCGCGACTCACGAACGCGAGTCCGAAGAGCAGAGCTGAAATCGCCGCGAAGACCGGAACACGGCGCACGCAGCAAACGTGCGCGAGATGATTGTCGTACATCCTTGTACATCCTTCGTGGTCTAGCCGGCGCTCGGCGCCGGCTTAGCGTTAGGTTGATTTAACTTCCCGTTTAGTGTGCGTCTCAGTGATTAGCCGCGATCCCAGCGGGTCGCAGGGAAACTGCGAGCAAATTCCCTGCGACCCGACCACCCTGCGGGCGGTGCCCGGGTCGCGGCTAGTTAATCCCACGCGTTTGACATAGGCCTTACTTTTTTTCGTCCAAGTCGATCGGAAAATCGTCGAGCGTCGCGTCGCTGGCCGAATTGGCCGAATCATCGTCGCTGGACGTCGGAAAGCTGGCGGGAGTC
>JAKEIB010000228.1 GCA_022614705.1 Planctomycetota bacterium
AACGACTCGCTAACCCGCAACCACTTGACGAACGAAAGAAGACCGCCTGAAATCCATCCTAGAGGAATCACCAATTTCAACTACAGTAGGGACAACTTCCCTGCAATGAACGCCAACAACTAAGGTCACAGACCGCTCAACATTCGGAGAGCGGCCCGCGTCTTGGCTGGCGCATCAGTCTTATACACTGGCGAAGGGAACCGTCCAAAAACGGACTGGGTTCGATTCCCCTGTTCTCCGCTCACTTGCCGCGACGTTTCGCGCGGGTGCCACTGGCTCCGCCAGTGCTGTTCTAGCCTAACCCTTGCGGCCAATTGCTTGATTCTAACTCTCCAGCGTCTAAAGCTGCCGACCATTAACCGGACCCAGTCCAGCGCGGCGTAGTCGAAGCCATCGCGGATGAATCAGCAGCACAAATGTTCTTCGGTCCAGGCCTTGTAGCCCTCTCGCAGCAGGAAAGCGGCGATGAGGAGCCCGGCGATTGGGTCGGCCTGCCAAACGCCGGCTATGTAATGCAGGCCAGTGCCGATAAGCAGGGCGACGGATAGCATCACGCAGGCCAGCGTTTGCTTCGCGTCGGCCGCTAGGCTGCGGCTCTCTAATGCAGTGGCCGTGCGGCGCTTGGCAACATACAGGATGGGCATGACCAGCAGCGAAACCGCGGCGATGATCAGGCCAACGACGCTCCGCTCGGGCGGCTCGCGGAGATACAGTGCCGCAACCGCTTCGTACGCCACGTACGCGGAGAGCACCATCAGCGATATCCCAACGAGTCGGATTGCCAATTGCTCTCGGCGCGCATCATCCATTCGCGAGAATCGCCAAATCATGACCGCGCCGGACATCGATTCCACAAAGCTGTCGATGCCGAAGCCTAACAAGGCCGGGCTGCCGGCCAACAGCGCAAACGCTACCGACACCAGCCCTTCGACAGCGTTGTAAATCACCGTGACATACGACAGAATCAGCGCGCGACGGTGATACTCGCCCATTGGCCACCTTCTCCCGCAATTGTCGCCAGCTCCGGTCGTGATCGGCAATGCCGTGAGCGACCGCCGCGAGCAGATAAACCATCCTAAAACTCGGTGGCCCACCATATACGTTGGGCATTGAGCTATTGAAAGTCCTACGCCGCTTCGGGCCACATTTGTTACATTTGGTACACCCCATTACCCGCAACGGAACGTAAATGGCCGGCGAATCCAGCTACCCGAAGATTGCCCAATTGAAAAACGTCGCCGCGTTTCGCGCGCGGTTGGCGGAACTGGGCGTCGACATTCCGGTGGATGAGCGCGTTCTGACGGCCGGCGAGGGGTCGCCGCTGGCGCGGCTGATTGGCGTGGCGGGGTTTGAGGTTGGCAATCGCTGGTGCATTCATCCGATGGAAGGTTGGGACGCCAATCGGGACGGGTCGCCCTCAATGCACACGTTGCGGCGGTGGCGAAATTTCGGGCTCAGTGGGGCCAAGCTCATCTGGGGCGGCGAGGCGGCGGCCGTGCGAGCGGATGGGCGGGCCAATCCGAACCAGACGATGGCCGTCGAGTCGAATCGCGCCGGGTTGGCCGCCCTGCTGCGGGAATTGCAGGATGCTCATCGCGAGGCGTTCGGCACGCTCGATGGGCTGTTCGTCGGCCTGCAGCTCACCCACTCCGGGCGGTTTTGCAAGCCGGACGATCATCATAAAAGCGCGCCGCGGATTGCGTATCATCACCCGCTCCTCGACGCGAAGTTCAAAATCGATCCGAGCGATGAATCGATCGTGTGGACGGATGCCGAGATCGAGCGGCTGGTCGACGATTACGTGGCGGCCGCTCGGCTGGCGTATGACGTAGGTTTTCGGTTCGTCGACGTGAAGGCCTGTCACGGCTATTTGCTGCACGAGTTCTTGAGCGCGCGGCGACGGCCGGGCCGGTTCGGCGGCGACCTGGCCAGCCGGTCGCGCGTGCTCACCACGATCGTCGAGCGCGTCCGCGACGAGGTTCCGCAACTGGCGATTGGCGTGCGACTGAGCGTGTTCGATTCGGTGCCGTACACGTCTGTAGCCGGCCTCTCAGAAGCCGGCCACAAAGGCCGGCCAATGGATTACGACAAGCTGTTGCCGTATGACTGTGGCTTCGGCGTATCGGCGGACGATCCGCTGGCGATCGATCTCACGGAACCGCTCGAACTGATGCGATCACTCGCGGAGCGCGGCGTGGCCATGATCAACGTCACGTGCGGCAGTCCGTACTACAATCCGCACTTGCAGCGGCCGGCGATTTTTCCGCCAATCGATGACTACCAGCCGCCCGAGGATCCGCTCGTGGGTGTCACGCGGCAAATCGACACCGTGCGGCGATGCAAGGAGGCGCTCCCGCACGTTCCGATGGTCGGCAGCGGTTACTCGTATTTGCAGGAGTATCTGGCTCCTGTAGCCCAGGCGGTGGTGCGCGAAGGCTGGACCGATTTCGTCGGGCTGGGCCGGATGGTGTTGGCGTATCCCGAATTGCCGGCCGACACGCTGGCCGGCAGCGCGATGGAGCGAAAACGCATCTGCCGCACGTTCAGCGATTGCACCACCGCGCCGCGCAACGGACTCGTATCCGGTTGCTATCCGCTCGACCCATACTACAAATCGCTCCCGGAGCGCGAAGAGCTGCTCGAAATCAAGCAGCGTTGGCAGGCTTGATCGCGCACATTTGTCGCGAAAGGCGACATCTTGTCGGCACTTTTGGTATGGCGTCTGCACCCATCCATGGCAGTGGCGCGAAGACAAAACGAGTCAAGATTCTTGGAGCGCTTCGTCGCTCCAGGGAGGCAATCATGTTGAGGCGAGTTCTATTAGGTCTGACGTTTCTCGCGGCGTTTACGACGGTAGGCGTAGGCATCACCGACTCGGCCCAGGCGTGGCGTCGTTGGGGCTGGGACCGACCCTAATGTGACTTATTACTCGGGGCCGCCGCGGGCGTATTACTACAACGATTACGTCCCATATCGCGCGTATTACGGCCCGCGCGTCTACCGACCCTATTACCGCAGTTACTACTACGGCGAACCGGGTTACTACTATTACGGACCGCGCTCCGGCGTTTCGGTTTCAGTTGGGTTCTAAGTGGCTGAGAACGGATCGCCGAGGGCCGGGAGCCGGCACTCGAAAGGGTGAGGCTCGGGCGGTACACGCGCGCCGTCGTGGTGACGGCGCTTTTTGGTGGTCGGAAGAATCTGCGCTTTCTGCCATTCTGAAACGTAAAGTATTGCAGGACTTTGGCTTCAGTGTCGCGATAAGACGCTTTGGCATCTTGCATGCATCTTCAGCCGGCTGGTAAGTGTAGGCCCGGGCGTCGGGCCGAGAATCGACCCCCCAAAAGCGTGGTCGCCACGGCGACCGAGGAGAGCAAGATGTTGAAGCGCACCCTTTTAGCGCTGTCGTTCGTTGCTGCGCTGTGCGCGGCTGTATTTGGTATGAGCGGCAAGGCCGAAGCCGGCCACGGCTGCCATTACGGCGGGTCCGGCTATCGCTCGTACTATTATCCGTCGTACTACTCGTATTACGTCGACTACGATTATCGCCCGCGGTTCTCGTATTATCGAAGCTACGGCCATCGGGGCCACCATGGCCACCACGGGCATCATGGGCATCACGATCACAGCGGTTTGTACTTCTCGTTCGGCTTCTAGAGCGAGCGGCCTCTAGAACGGATCGAGTAACAATTTAACCGAGTGCGGCAGCGCAGCGGCGATCGCGGCGCTGCCGCCATTTCCGTTTTCCGCTTTCATGAGGAGAGCTGACATGATTAAACGAGTTTTCTTAGCACTAGTAGCGGCGAGTGCGCTGGCGTTCGGCGCCGTTTCGCCGAGCACCGCCACCGCCGATTGGGATGATGACGATCATTGGGATGATGATTGGGACGATGACGATTGCCATTGGCACCATGGGCACCATTGGCACCACGGCTATCACCATTGGCGTCATCGACCGATCGTGTATCCGCCGGTCGTAATCGGAGGCTATTACCCGGCGCGGTATTACTACGGCTATAGCCCTTATTGGAGTCCGTACGGCAACTTTGGCTACTACGGAGGGCCCTACTACGGATTCTACGGCAGCGGTGTACGCGTGTCGGTCGGCTGGTAAGCGATGCACATCGCGGCTTTTGCTAGAAGAGGCATCAATGCACTTCTAGCATCCGCTCCAGCGCCACGAGCGACCACTTGGCCGTGTCGTCGTCGACCTTGATGACGTTCACGAGCGTGTCCGCCGCCAGGTTTTCCAGGCTCCAGCAGAGGTGGGCCAGGTCGATGCGGTACATCGTCGCGCACATGCAGACGACTGGCGAGAGGAAGTGAATTTCCTGCTCCGGGTGCTCTTGCTTGAGGCGATTCACCAGATGCAGCTCGGTTCCGATGGCCCACTTGGTGCCCGGCGGGGCGGCTTCGACCGTTTTGATGATCTTGCTCGTCGAGCCCGAGACGTCGGCCAGTTCGAAGACTTCGCGCGGGCACTCGGGGTGGACGAGAATCTTGATGCCTGGGTGCTTCTCGCGGAACAGCCGCACGTGCTCCGGGCGGAACATCTGGTGCACGCTGCAGTGACCTTTCCAAAGAATTACTTTGCTGCGTTCGAGTTGTTCCGGCATGCTGCCGCCGAGTGAATCGGCGTAGGGGTCCCACACGGGCATCTGTTCGAGCGTGATTCCCATGCCGAGGGCCGTGTTGCGGCCGAGGTGCTGGTCGGGGAAGAACATCACTCGGCTCGTGCGAGCGAACGCCCAGCGGAGCGCGGCTTCGGCGTTCGATGAGGTGCAGACTATGCCGCCGTGTCGACCGACGAATGCCTTGAGGCTGGCGGCCGAGTTGATATAGGTCACGGGCGTGATGTCGGCCGTGTCGATGACGTCGCCGAGCTGGTCCCAGGCGTCTTCGATCTGGTCGATGGCGGCCATGTCGGCCATTGAGCAGCCGGCGGCCAGGTCGGGCAGGATGACCGGGATTCGCTCGCCGCCGCGCTCGGCCAGTTTCTGTGGGCGGTTGGCCAGGATGTCGGCCGTCTCCGCCATGAAGTGCACGCCGCAGAACACGATGTACCGGCAGTCGCGGCTGTCGGCCGCATGTTGGCTGAGGCCGTAACTGTCGCCGCGAAGATCGGAAAGCGCAATTACCTCGTCCTGCTGATAGTGATGGCCGAGGATCAAGAGCCGCGGGCCAAACTCGTCGCGCACTTCCTGAACGCGGGCTATGAGCTCGTCGTTCGACAGCGACTTGTAGGGCTTCAATTCGAAGCTGGGCGGCGGTGCTTGGAGGGTGGCGGGCATGTGATTTCAGCTAGTCGTCGAGCGATAGCAGCGGCAGCATGGGCCGTGCGAAATCAATTATACGGTGACGGTGGGTGGCTGGGGCAGGGCGCAGGCGGCAGTTGGAATGGAGCGGTCTGGGGCGTCGAAGACTTTGCCCCAGGCACCCAGCGTCGAAGACTCCGCGCCAGGCACCCAGGTGCAAGCAATTGATGGGTCAGTTGGGGAAAGTTTGCGGTTCGTGCTGGTCGATAAGGCCTACGTGTCCGTGCGTAGTTCTGTGTGCACCATAGTCTCGGGAGCCTCATGGCCGAAACGCCGTCCAACGACGCTGTAGAAAACGAGGCGGCCTCCGCCGAGCCGGCAGCCCCCGTTACGGGAATTGAGGCCGAATTGAGCGGCATGCCGACGCACGCGCGAAGACTTCTCAAGGTCCGCGTGCCGCTGCGGGTGACGCTTGCCTCGCAACGCAAAAGCGTCCAGGAAATCATCGAACTGGGCCCGGGGTCGATCGTCAAATTCGACAAGACTTGCGACCAGCCGCTGGAGTTGATGGTGGGCAACCGCCCGTTGGCTCAGGGCGAGGTAGTGAAGGTCGGCGATAAGTTTGGTTTGCGGATTAGTGGGCTGATCAAGCTTTAGCTGGGGTCTGTGACCCGGCCCTCTTGTTGTGATCGCCGATAAATCGCGATCGCGCGACCGGTTCGGCCGGCCTCCGACAGACCGGCTACAGGTGAGCGCGTTTCGAGGCGGCCGGCCTCATAGAGGCCAGCTACAGGTGAGCGCAACAAAAAACCTGCTTCGGACTTTCGCCCGAAGCAGGTTTTGTTTTTCGTCACTTGCTCACTCACTTAGCGGAGGAAGCTCGTGCGGACCACATCGCGTTGCTGGCCAATCGCGGCATTCGGATCAGCCATCGGACGCGGAGCTACCGGGCGGACAGAAGCGCCAGCCTCGGCCGGGGCGGCCGGAGCTTCGGCGTCGCCATCTTCGTGGCTATCGTCGCCGTTGCAACCGCAGGCGTCATCACCGCAACCGCCGCCGCAGCAGCTTTGCTCGCAGCAGCAGCTCTGCTCACAGCAGCAACCACAGCCGTTGCTCCGGAACATGCCGCAGAGGCGATCCAAGAGACCGCAGCCACCGCCGCAGCTCGAACCGCAACCGCAACCGCAGCTTTGCTCACAGCAGCAGCTCTGCTCTTCGCAGCAGCACGACTGTTCGCAGCAGCAGCTTTGTTCGCAGCAGCCACCGCAGCCACCGCAATTGAACATGCCGGTGAGGCGATCCAACAGGCCGCAGCCACCGCCGCACCCCGAACCACAGCCGGAGTCGCAGCAGCACGACTGCTCACAGCAGCAGCTCTGCTCTTCGCAGCAGCACGACTGTTCGCAGCAGCAGCTTTGTTCGCAGCAGCATCCACAGCCGTTGCTGTGGAACATGCCGCACAGGCGATCCAACAGGCCGCAACCGCCGCCGCAGCTCGAAGAGCAGCAATCGCAGCAGTTACTCTCGCAGCAGCAGCTCTGCTCTTCGCAGCAGCACGACTTCTCGCAGCAGCAACAGCTGGGCTCACAGCCGCAACCGCAGCCACAGCCAAGCATCTGGTCCAGCAGACACGCGCCGAAGCTCGGTCCTGCGAGAGCGATGCTCAGCATGAGCGCTCCCAAAAAGTTCCACTTCATCTCTCGTCGTCTCCTATTTGTTGGAACGTCCCAGGCAGGGATTAGCCGACTTCCGGCAACGCGCGATGCCGCCCCACGCCGAACTCTCTCGGTCGTGACGACGGACGCATGGGCCTACGCCGTTGTAGGTAGGCAAGTGCGGCGTAAGGGGCACTTATAAGTGCCGGGAGTCGAAATCAGGCGGGCTGCTTTGGGGGTTCCGACCATCTTGCGTCAACAACCAGTCGAGCCAGTCCTTGACTCGAATTTGTCCGGGCCGGTGAGTTGACGCGCATTTGCCGCAAGAGGCACGCGGGTGCATCGCATGCGACAACCTTCGTATCGGCCGCGCGCAGAACAGCGCTTGAATCTACGCAAGTAATTTCCACCTGTGGGCTTATTGCAACCATTACGGTAAGTTTGCACGCCGCGGAACGTGGTAAAACATTGACGGCTGCAAGGGCCGATCGCGGAGATCGTGGCCCGGTGGCGATGCGTCTGATATAGTTAGGCAAAGGCTGCGGCCCGCCGACGGCCCCGTTTGCGAGACGCAACCCTCGCATGGCGCGTAGTTCCGTCGAGCAGGATACCCGGTTTCCAGCACCTGGCCGCGGCGGCATTTTTGCCGGTGCGGCAAAGTTTAACGCCTAGGCAGCCCCTGATGTCCCTCGGCGGCGTGGGTGGCACGCCCTGAGGCTCGGCGAAGGGCGTGATTTTACTCGGCGCGATCGTTGCCACGCCCTTACAGGGCGTGCCATCGTCGGCGGCCCGCCATCTACTTTCCTCGATATTACTGACACCCGGATGGATATTGTGGAACCATGAGGCTCAAAACTAGCATTCTCATTTCTGTTGCGGTGGCGTGGGGCTGGACAGCGGGCTTCGTCGGCCTGGCTGCCGGCGCGATCGATCCGATGGATTGGCCGAATTGGCGCGGACCGCAGCAGAATAGTGTCTCCACCGAAAAGGGGCTGATCGAAAGTTGGGATCCCGACGGCGGCCCCGGCAGCAATCTTCTCTGGAAAAGTGCGGAACTGGCCGGCCGATCGACTCCCATCGTGATGCGCGGCAAGCTGTACACTATCGTGCGGGACCGGCCGGGCACCGCAACGGAAGGCGAGAAGGTCGTCTGCGTCGACCCGGCGACGGGTGAAATCCTGTGGGAGCACCGGTTCAATGTATATTTGTCGGAGGTGCCCGATAGCCGGGTCGGCTGGTCGAGTTGCGCGGGAGACCCGGAAACGGGGCGTGTCTATGCCCAGGGCGTCAGCGGCTACTTCTGTTGCCTGGAGGGCGATACCGGTAAGGTCGTGTGGGACCGCAGCTTGCACGAGGAATTCGGTCTCATCTCAACTTTCGGCGGGCGAACCAATATTCCAATCGTGTTTGAGGACACCGTGCTCGTCAGCGCGGTCGTCGTCGGTTGGGGCGACGAACCCAAATGGGGCGGCTTGGCGCGGCCCGCTCATCGATTCATGGCGTTCGACAAAGCGACAGGTGAACTTCGCTGGTTGAACGGCACCAGCATCAGCCCCTTTGATACGACCTACAGCACGCCCACCGTCATGCCGATCGGTGGCCAGGCCGCGCTGGTGTTTGGCTCGGGCGACGGCCAGGTTTGGGCCATGCAGCCACGCACCGGCAAACAACTTTGGCATCTGCCGCTCGCTCGAATGGGCCTCAATGCTTCGCCGCTGGTGACCCCCGACGGGCGAGTTTTCATGAGCCATAGCGAGGAGAACACGTTTGGAAACACGATGGGGACCGTTGTGGAGATCGACGGCACGAAGCTCGGCGATCAAACGGATAAAGAGCTGTGGCGACAATTTGAAGTGATGGCCGGCAAGAGCTCGCCGATTCTTATTGACGATCGGCTGTACGTCGTGGACGACTTCGCCAAGCTGTACGTGTTCGATGCAAATTCAGGTGAGCGAATTGCATTCAAAAAGCTTGGCACAACGTCGCGCAGCACACCGCTTGTTGCCGATGGCAAGATCTATTACTGCACCAACAGCGGCCAGTGGTACATCCTCAAGCCCACTGACGACGGCGTCGAAATCGTCCACCGACTGCGGCTATCCGACGAAGAGGTCGACGGCTCGCCAATCGTCTCCCATGGTCGAATTTATCTGCCGACGTCTCAAAACTTGTACTGCATTGGCAACGCAGAGGTCGAGCCACAGGCCGATCCGCTGCCACCGCCGCCGAAAGAGGATCCAATCACCGATCGGAAACCGGCCGTTCTTCAGCTAGTACCGTACGATGTTTTGCTCGCGCCTGGTGAGACGCACAAATACAAAGTGCGTCTATACAACGCGAAGGGTCAAAACGTAACGCCGAAAGAAAGCGTTAAGGCAGACTACGCCATCGATGGCCTGGGAAAGATTTCGCCGGACGGCACCTACACGGCCCCAACCGAAAAAGTGCATCAGTGCGCGCTAATCACATGCAAGCTAGGCGGCTTGACGGGTACGTCCCGCGTCCGCGTCATTCCGCCGTTACCGTGGAAATGGGATTTCAATAGCGACAAAGACGTGTCGCTCACGTGGATCGGCGGCCGAGTGCGTTACGAGATTCGCGACGTCAATGGAGAGCGCATCATCGTCAAGAAGAGCCTGCTGCCCATACCGCGCGAACCATTTACAACAAAGCTCGGCACGCGCAGCATGATGTTCATGGGCCCCATAGATCTGGCGAACTACACGATTCAAGGGGACGTACAGCTTCCGGAAGAAAATGGCAAGCTGTCCGACGTGGGCCTCATCAACAGCGGCTACTACATGACAATTCGCGGGCAGACCAACAAGCTGCGCATCGATAGCTGGCCGTCGCACGACGTGCGCACGCACGAGATGATCGACGCTGGCATCAAGCCGGGCGAGTGGTACACGATGAAGCTCTCCGTCGTGCCCAACGGCGAGACGGCCGCAGTCCGTGGCAAGCTGTGGAAGCGCGGCGATCGCGAGCCCGAGAATTGGACCATCGAAATGATCGACCAGGCGCCCAATCTGCACGGCAGCCCAGGCCTTTACGGCCATGCGTCGGACGCGGAGATATATCTCGATAACTTGCAGGTCATGCCAAACTAATTAACGGAATTATTTACCACAGAGGACACAGTGGTCACAGAGACAAGGCAAAGAGTTATTTGGGAACCAATCCGCCATCTTCGAAACAAAAAGTCGATGCAATTAATCGGTCATTGAGATAGCTCATTAGCTAATCTGTATTCTCCTCTGTGACCTCTGTGTCCTCTGTGGTGAAAAAAATCATGCAACGAGTGAGTCGTTCAGATATGAGCAGATACACGATTCGAATTGTTTTTATATTAGTTGTTTGCGCCGTGTGGGCGTTCGTGCAGTTCGCAGCAGCCGATGAGGGGGACGGTAAGGCGCCCGCGGCGGAGGCGGCGACACCCAACGCCGATTGGAACCAGTGGGGCGGCACGGCTGCGCGGAACAACACGCCGGTCGGTCACGATATCCCCTCCCAATGGGAGATCGGCGATTTTGATCATCGCACGGGTGAATGGGACTCCACCGGTGCGAAAAACGTGAAGTGGGTCGCGCGGCTCGGTTCGCAAACATATGGCAATCCGGTCATATCAGGCGGCAAAGTCTTTGTCGGCACCAACAACAGCGGTGGCTGGCTGAAGCGTTACGCCCCAGATGTCGATCTCGGAGTCTTATTGGCGTTCGACGTCAAGGACGGCAAATTCCTCTGGCAGCACAGCAGCGAGAAACTGCCCACCGGCCGCGTGCACGACTGGCCATTGCAAGGCATCTGCAGCGCCGCGCTCGTCGAGGGCGATCGGCTGTGGTTCGTCACCAGCCGCGGCGAGGTGCGTTGTCTCGATACCGAAGGCTTTCACGACGACGAGAACGATGGGCCGTTCAAGGGAGAAGCGTTCACCGAAAAGGACGAGGCGGATGTCGTCTGGGTGTTCGACATGATGAAAGAGCTGGGCGTCGAACAGCACAACATGGCAAGCTGCTCGCTGACGAGTGCGGGCGATTTACTCCTCGTTTGCACGTCGAACGGCGTCGACTTCGAGCACAATTACATCCCGGCGCCGGAGGCGGCCAGCTTCATTGTGATGAACAAGCATACGAAGGACGTCTTGTGGACGGACGCGTCGCCAGGGGCGAATATTTTGCACGGCCAGTGGTCATCACCCGCATACGCTGAATTGGGCGGCGTGCCGCAGGTGATCTTCGGCGGCGGCGACGGCTGGCTCTACAGCTTCGCCCCCGAAGGCGACGGCAAAGGCAACGCCAAGATGTTGTGGAAGTTCGACGCCAACCCGAAAGACTCGAAATACAGCCTAAACCGGGCAACTCGCAACCACATCATCGGCACGCCCGTTGTCTACGACGGCCGCGTGTACGTGGCGGTCGGCGAGGATCCGGAACACGGCGAGGGCATGGGCCACTTGTGGTGCATCGATCCGACAAAACGCGGCGACGTCAGCCCAGAGCTGGCGTTCAACTCGAAGGACCCGAACACGCCGATCCCGCACAAGCGGATTCAGGCCGTCGTGCCGGAAGAGGGCGATCTGGCCCGGGCCAACCCGAACTCGGCCGCGATTTGGCATTACAGCTATGTCGATCGCAACGGGAACGGCAAGCCCGACTTTGAAGAAACGATGCACCGCACGGTCGGCAGCGTGGCCATCAAAGACGACATCCTCTACATCGCCGATTTCAGCGGCCTGTTCCACTGCCTCGACGCCAAGACCGGCAAAGTACACTGGACGTACGACATGCTCTCGGCCACCTGGGGCTCGCCGCTGATTGTTGACGGAAAGGTGTTCATTGGCGATGAGGACGGCGACGTGGCTATTTTCCGCCACTCGGCCGATCCCAAAGTGGCGATGAAAGACGAAGGCGGTGAAGCGACGCCGTTCTACGGCGAGATCAATATGGGCAACAGCGTGTACAGCACACCGATCGTCGCCGGAAACGTGCTATACATTGCGAACCGGACGCACCTATTTGCGATCCAACAAGACAAAGAATGAATTGAACCACGAAGGCACGAAGGACACGAAGCAAGACAATTGTTAGACGGGATTTACTGGATCGACCGGATGAATCTGTGCAGTTGACCTGTTAATCCCATCAATCCTGTCAGAAAATCTTCGTGTCCTTCGTGCCTTTGTGGTTCATTTCATGAGTGAGGCACCTATGCCGAAGCGAGTCCTCGATGTGGGTCAGTGTGGGCCGGATCATGCAACGATGCGATCGTATCTCACGCGCAACTTCCACTGTGAAGTGGTGCAGACGCACGGGACCGACGACACGCTCGCGCAGTTGAAGTCGAGTCGGTTCGACCTGGTGCTCGTCAATCGCAAGCTGGATGCCGACTATTCGGACGGCATCGAAATCATTCGTCAGATCAAAGGGGACAAAGCGATCGCGGCCGTGCCTGTGATGCTCGTGACCAATTTCCCCGAGCATCAAGCCGCGGCGATCGCCGAAGGCGCAATCCAAGGCTTTGGCAAGCTCGAATACGAAACGCCCGAAACGCGCGAGAAACTGGCCGCCGTTTTAGGCGGCTAAGCGGTTTACAATAGCCGCGACGCTACGGTCGCCGCGGCGACCCGGCGCCGAGCGCGATTATTCCTGCACCGCTTCCTTTACCGGTTGCACGAAGTGCGGCGATTTGCCGGAGGCGGTCAGCTCCTTGGCCCGCTTGTCGGCTTCCTTTTTCTCGCTGTACTCGTAAAGCGCGATTCGCTTGAGCGACTGGTTAAAAACGCCCCAAAAGGCTTTGAGGCGAACTTCCTTGGCACCCTTGGCCCGGCTCTTGCGCTTCGGGGGCTCCTTCTTGGCCGTGGTCTTGGCTGCCTTCTTGGGAGCGGCTTTCGCCTTTCTTTCAGCGGCCTCAGCTTCGGCACGCTTTTCCTTGCGACGAACGACTTTCGCGGCCATGTTCGAACCGTGGGGTGGGTGGTTGTCAGAATGGAAGCGCCGACACGGCATGATACCCGATCTAGTGGACGGTGCCTACGGGCTAGGCTCGCGTAGGTCAGGCTTTCCAGCCTGACGTGATACGGGCCGAGAGTTCGTCAGGCTAGAAAGCCTGACCTACAGCACGACGCGAAGCCGTTTGGCCCGGGCCGTCATCGCCGGTTGGAAGAAGATGATCGGCCGGCGTTGGCTTCCATTGCGACGGATTGACGCGCGGTCCCGGGCCCAGAAAAACGTCTGATCGACAAGCCGCTGCGGCAGCTTTCCCTGATTAACTTTGAGTACAACCAGCTCGACGAACGCCACTTCCGATTTGAGCCGCGCCTGCAAACCGACCACCAGGCGGTCGCGCAGACTCACGACCTGTTGCGCCCTGCCGGGCGCCACGACGACGCGCTCGGTCTCCGTGGCGGCTCGCGCATGACAAACGATCACGGCAAGCGCGAAGACCGCAGCGACAACCGATGCGGCCGCACAAGTACCACGCAAACTACCAACGGGTGCGACAGGACCGATAGTTTTCATGGCGTCGAGAAGTGTCGGGGACGCTCGTCCGAAAGATAAGGCCGCGACGTATAGCGAATCGCCAATCAGGCGACAAGTTGAGCTCGTCGGTGAATTGCTGACTGCGGTGCTGTCAGCAAGAAAATACGTCGGCACGACGTTTGCTCCACTCCCCGATGCATGATCTTCGGCACAGGCTTTGCTCCTTCACTTTTTTGGCCGACGCGTGAAAATTTGTGGGACGTACACCTTCCGCGAACTAGAATTACGGTGTATCGTTTCACTCCCTTGCGGCCGTCAGTTCAACTGCAGCCGCCAGCACAGGTGGCCGATACAATACGCGTTGCCAATTGCCTCACGCGATTGGCTGAAGCGAGCAAATCAAACTCCGGTTGAATACCGTCGGGAGGACCATAATTACGATTGGCCCGGGTCGATCACATGGCTGTGCGCAGCATAGTCCGGCCTCGCCTTTCTTCGAGCGACTCCTCATCGTCGCA
>JAKEIB010000229.1 GCA_022614705.1 Planctomycetota bacterium
CTGGCGCCGTGCATTTACGAAGGCGAAGGCGAGATGCTCGGCATGGGCTTTTTCAAATCGCTTGTGAAGCATCACGGCAAGACGTATTTCGAGCCAATTGGCAAAGCGCTTGCGGCCGCGGGCATTCGCCAGCCGAACCCGCTCAACCCGTCGCATATGTGGGCGCTTAAGGATGTGGCCCTGCCGTATTTAAAATGGACAGTTGCTCGTCGAGTACGAGGCGTGGTAGCTCCGTTACTCCCGAACATGCCCAAGGCCCTCCGCGAGCACGCCGAGTTCGCCTGCGAGCGCCTGCAACGGATGGCCCTGGAAATCTCCGGCACGATGAGCCGCTTTCAATTGAAGCTGGCCGATCGCCAATGTCGCATGGCTGAGCTCTCGCAGCGCTGCCAGGACCTCATTACGATACTTACGACAAGCATGTACGGGTCGCGCCACGAGGAACCGATCGTGCGCGACGCGGCCGACATTCTGTGCCAGAACCTGCGGCAGAAACTACTCGGCCGCCGGCCCGCGAACCACTACTTCCGCCGCGTGACGGAACTCGGCGCAGCCATCGCCGAAGGCCAGTTCCGCTCGATCGCCGGCGTCGAAGCAGATGCGATTCTCATGCCCTATGAGCAGTGATGCAGCTCCACCGACCAACGACGCACCCGCGGCCGATGCTGCGCCGTCGCCGTTGCGCAGTGTCCACACGACGAACTTCCCGGCGATTCTGGATCAGTTAAACAGCTCGCTGCTCGTCACAACCTATCAAGCTGGCAAGCTCGTCGTCGTGCGATCTGACGGCGGGGTGATCAACACGCACTTTCGCGCGTTCAACAAGCCCATGGGCATGGCCGTGGGACGCGGACGGCTGGCGATTGGCACGGCAGTCGATGTTTGGGAGTTTCGCAACGTGCCCGCCGTGTGCGCCAAGCTCGACCCACCCGGCAAGCATGACGCCTGCTATCTACCGCGCTCGGCGCATGTGACGGGCGACGTGCAGATTCACGAGATGGCGTATGTATCACGTAGTCGAGTGTCTCCGACACTCGAACCGCGAGTTCGACGCGGCGAACTTGCCCACGTGGACGATGAATTGTGGTTCGTCAACACGCGGTTCTCATGCCTGGCAACGCACGACCCGGACCACAGCTTCGCACCGGTGTGGCGACCAAAGTTCATATCGCAATTAACGCCCGACGACCGGTGCCATCTCAACGGCCTTGGGCTGGTCGGCGGCCGGCCGCGGTGGGTTACGGCGCTGGGCGAAACCGACACCAGCGGCGGCTGGCGCGAAAACAAAAAAAGCGGCGGCATTCTCATCGACATGGATACGAACGAAATCGTCGCCCACGGCCTGTCGATGCCTCATTCGCCGCGCTGGCACGCCGGGCGACTGTGGCTCTTGGAGTCGGGCACCGGCAGCCTCGGGCACGTCGATCTCGCCAGCGGCCGATACGAAACGGTCGTGAAGCTTGATGGCTTCACGCGCGGGCTGGAGATGGTCGGCAATCTGGCGTTTGTCGGACTGTCGCAGGTCCGCGAAACGGCCGTCTTCAGCGGCATTCAGATCACCGAACGGCTGCAAGAAACGGAACGCACGTGCGGCGTGTGGGTCATCGACATTCAGCGCGGGCAAGTCGTGGCGTTTTTGAAATTCGAGGAAGCCGTGCAGGAAATATTTGCGGTCTGCCTGCTGCCCGGCATTCGATTCCCCGACCTGATCAACGATAACGCGGAGTTCGTCGGCAGCTCGTTTGTGTTGCCCGATGATGCGCTGCGCGACGTACCGGCCGAGCTGCGTGCCAACGGGTGATCGCGTTAGCGTGGGACAAATCGAAACATGCTGCGGAGTACGCTACAATCAACGGCAACCGTATACTCCCTTGCGAATGGTGATGAACAGGTGCAGCATGCGACACGTTTTGATGACGGCGCTATGGTTCGCCGGTTGGAGCTCTTTCATGGTATCTGGTGCCGCTGCCGTCGATGAGCCAGCGAGCAAGCTGCGAGCTCTGATCGTCGATGGCCAAAACAATCACGAATGGAAAGTGACGACGCCAATCCTGCGTCGGATCTTGGACTCGAGCGGCCGGTTTACGGTGGATGTTGCCACCACGCCGCCAAGCGGCGCCGACATGAGTGGCTTTCGCCCGAAGTTCGCCGACTACGACGTGGTTGTGAGCAATTACAACGGCGACCGCTGGCCGGCTGGGACCGAGAAAGAATTTGAGGCGTATGTTGCGGGCGGCGGTGGATTCGTTCCAGTGCACGCCGCGAACAACGCGTTCGCCGATTGGCCGGCGTACAATCGGATGTGCGGACTCGGCGGCTGGTTCGGCCGAACGAATAAGTCCGGGCCGTACGTGTATCTGAACAACGGGGGTTCGATCGTCACCGACAACTCCCCCGGCGACGCCGGTCACCACGGGCCGCAGCACGAGTTTCAGATCCGCACGCGCGGGCCGAAGCATCCAATTACAGACGGCCTGCCCGACGTGTGGATGCACACCAAGGACGAACTCTACGACAGTTTGCGCGGCCCGGCCGAAGACATGACGATTATGGCCACGGCGTATTCAGCGTCCGAACACGACGGCACAAGCCGGCACGAGCCGATGCTGATGACGCTCAAGTATGGCACCGGCCGAGTTTTTCACACTGTGCTGGGCCACGCCGACTTTTCTATGAACTGCGTCGGCTTCATCACA
>JAKEIB010000230.1 GCA_022614705.1 Planctomycetota bacterium
ACGTCGAATAGGCGCCTACGCTCATGGCGCGCGCCTTGTCCCATGATATTATGTACTTGTCCAGGCCAATGTTGCAGATTTATTGCGATGGGCCATACCTACTACTTTCTGGCCCTGGTCAATCGCAAGGACAAGGCCCACAAGAAGTGCGTCGAGTTTTCGAACACCTCCGAGCATCCGGTGGTCACCACGGCCTGGATTCTGCTTGAAGTCGGCGATGCATTGCGGCGCGGCCGTGACCGCGAAGTGTTTGTGCGGCTGCTGCACGATCTGGCCGACGATCCTGATACCACGATACTGTCGGCCGACCAGGAACTGCTTGATAGAGTAATCGCATTGTTTGCCGCGCGACCGGATAAAGAATGGTCGCTAACCGATTGTACCTCATTCGTCGTTATGCAAGAGCAAGCACTCACGGACGCGCTGACCGCCGACCATCACTTTGAACAAGCTGGCTTTGCGGCCTTGCTCGCGGCCGGTTCATGAGTCGCCTGCGCTCCCCTCCGATGGTGGCCAAAAAACGTTGTGGAAAACGCGGCCGCTTCTTGCTACACTCGATCCACGCCACCTTGCAATTCGATTCCCGCGCCAAGCTGATTCGCGACGGTCGTTCACTAGCCGCGCATGCGCTCATGGTGCGCGCCCTGCGAGATTCCAATGTGATATCACCATGCGCCAAATTGGCACGTAGATTGCCAAAACCCCGGGGAGGAGTTTTGGCAATCTACGGCCCAAGGATGCGTCAACATGGCACGTAGATGCGCAAAACTAGGGGGAGGAGTTTTGCGCACCTACGGCGTTTTTGTCACGGTGACGCACCCCAGAAAAACTTGTCCCCTACCCGAAAACATGTCCGCTTCCGAGAAATACGCCTATTCGGGAAAGCACGGAGCTAAGAGCAAGGAGCATGGAGTAAGAATCTGGCTCCCCGCTCCAAGCTCCCCGCTCCCCGCCACCTGCCGTCCATGATCACCTCGCCCGATAGTCCTGACCTCGACGCGCTTTGCGCCCGGCTGGCCGAGATGGCCGTTGAGCTCGACCGCCAGCCGCGCTGGCCGGCGCAGCAGCTCCGGTTATGCGGCGAGTATGGCGTGTTTGAGTGGTTCATCGAACCTCGGTGGGGCGGGCAAGATTGGAATGAAGAGCAACTCGCACGCGGTTATCATGCGCTGGCGGCCGCCTGCATCACGACGACGTTCATCATCACGCAGCGAACTGGCGCGTGTAAGCGTATCGCCGGATGTGAAAACGAGGCATTGAAACCGCGCCTGCTGCCGAAGCTGGCGAGCGGGGAGACGTTCGCAACCGTTGGCATCTCGCATCTCACGACCAGCCGACAGCATTTAGGCAAGCCCGTGCTTGCGGCCCAGACGATCCCCGGCGGATTTCGACTCAACGGCATGTCGCCGTGGGTCACCGGCGGCGCGGCGGCCGACACGATTGTGCTGGCCGCCACTCTTGTAACCGGCCTCTCAGAGGCCGGCTACAGTAGCGTGACCGACGAGCAACTTTTGTTGGCCGTCCCCACCGATTTGCCGGGCATCTCGGTGGCCGAGCCTTTGCCGTTGATCGGTGTGGAGGCGAGCTCGACAGGCCCCGTGCATCTCAGAGACGTCGAGGTATCCGACGAATGGCTAATCGCGGGACCGATGCGGCACGTGATGGCCAGCGGCGTCGGCGCGGGAACTGGTAGTTACGAGACGTCGACGCTCGCCATCGGCCTGGCCAAAGCCGCGATTGATTTCATGGCCGACGAGGCGACGCGGCGCGCCGATCTCGAGCAACCGATGACGGCGCTCCTCAGCGAACACGACCAACTATTCGAAGAATTGCTCGCGGCCGTAGCCGCAGGCGACTCGCCTGCGCATCGACAGGCGAGCGGGCACCGCCCGAAGGGTGGTCCGTCGCCACCTTCGAAGGAATCGCTGCGGCAACGCGCGAATAGCCTGGCGCTGCGTGCGACCCAGGCATCGCTCGCGGCGGCCAAAGGGTCGGGCTACGTGGTCGGTCACCCGGCCGGCCGGTGGTGTCGCGAGGCCCTGTTTTTCCTGGTGTGGAGCTGCCCCCAGCCCGTGGCGGCCGCCAATATGTGCGAATTGGCCGGAATTCTCGACTGACATCAACGTGCTAGCACGAAATTTAAATTTTTTTGACGTTCATGGCACCTGAAATAAATGCGGTTATTAAGCTGAGATTGACATTCCAAATCGGGGCGGTCTACATTGACGGTTGCCGTGTGCGATGCCCAAGCCATCACGGAACCTTCTTCTCACGATTTTGCGGGCAACGTTCAACGGTCGATTTCTTCTCACGGTTGGGAAGCGCGGATTTTGGTCGGGGCAGGCGATTGCGATTGAGTTCGCAGCAAAAGATCGCCGAGGATGTAAGCCCATGCGACGCGCCGTCCATCAAGGAACTGTGCCTCGCCGCGCGGCGCCGCCCGCGCCGCCGTCGGACATTGCAAACGGCTTCGACACGACGCTGCGATTCGCCGATTGCTCGACGTCGACGGTCGATTCGGCGCCGGATGAAGTCCTGCTTTCCACCGCGGGTACGTTCGCCAACGGCGGCGAATGCCGATCCGACGTGGCGGCGGACCGAAATCGACACCTCGCGGTTGCCATCGTGCAGCGCATCGAATCGCGCCTGCCTGGGCGCGTGCGAAATCTGTCCGTCCGGATCCTTGCGGATACGGTGGTGCTGGAAGGCGCGTGCGCCACGTACTACACCAAACAGCTCGCACAACACGCCGCGCTGGGCATTCTCGAAGATGAACATTTAGAGAACGCGATTGTCGTGACCATCGGACGATGAATGAGAAGGCGCACGAATAACGTTCAACGCGTTCTCAAATGCGTCTTGGCCCGCCTGGAATTGCATTTCAATCGCCACAGCCCACAGCGGCACCTCGCCAAGATTCGGTTCCGATACTTTCACCAGGTCTTTTTGCGTGCAAACGGCCATTGTTGCGCCGCTATTGTTGATCATCTGGCTCAATGAGGCGAGATCTGCGCTCGAATACCTGTGATGGTCTGGAAACGCGCGCCAAGCGGCAATCTCGCAATGCGTTGCACCCAGCGTATGTCGAAAGCCGGCCGGGTTGCCGATGCCGCAGAACGCGGCAACGCGCTGACCGGCCAACCCTTCGAGCGGCTGCGATTCGCCTGTTGAGTTGATCAACCGGCTGGCCGCGTGGATCAATTCACACCAGATCGTGTTGGGCGCGATTTCGGCCACGCGATGGCGAATGGCGTCGCGCTCAGCGGCGGAGATAACGTCGGATCGACTCAAGCAAACTACGTGGGCGCGACGTAAACCGGCGACCGGTTCGCGCAGCGTGCCGCGGGGAAACACATGGTCGTAGCCAAACGGTTCGAGCGCGTCGAGGAGCACGATGTCGAGATCGCGCGCCAAGCGGCGGTGCTGGAAGCCATCGTCGAGCACAACAAGCTGACAACCGAACTCGTCGATTGCCCGCGTTGCTGCGGCGACTCGGTCTGGATTCTGGACGTGAGGAACGGCGGGAAGCGACTGGCTAAGTTCGAGCGCTTCGTCGTTGTGCTTGCCGGCGCTGGCGCCGTAGCCACGGCTGACGATCGCGACGCGAACTCCGCGCTCGCCGAACCAACGCGCGAGCCATTTCACCATCGGCGTCTTGCCGGTGCCGCCCAGCGTCAAGTTACCGACGCTAACCACCGGAACGCTCACGCGGTGCGTGGCGGCGCGACCGCGGTCGTATCGCCGATTGCGCCAATTGACCGCGAGGGTGTACGGAATCTCGGCTGCACGCAACAAGCCGCGCGATGTCGTAGCCCAAGCGCCGAGACTGCGTCCGCTGACCAGATTTCTGAATTCGCTGGGATCGAGCATTTAGCGACGGAGTTCGTTTGACGATGATGAGGTGCAACGGGTGGCCATGACGGGTGCAATATGATAGCCCAGGGCGCAGTCCTGAAGCTATTGCGGAACGCGCTTGTTGCGCGAGCGAAAAGAGCCGGAAATTAGAGACTGTAGCATCATTACTGGGGATTATGCCAGTAGTGTCCGGCTATAAGTCGAACAGTTTCAGTTGGTTAGGGTCGGAGGATTCTGGAAACGGTTGATGTTTGGCGGTGAGGGCCTCAAACAGCGGG
>JAKEIB010000231.1 GCA_022614705.1 Planctomycetota bacterium
CCCGCTGTTTGAGGCCCTCACCGCCAAACATCAACCGTTTCCAGAATCCTCCGACCCTAACCAACTGAAACTGTTCGACTTATAGCCGGACACTACTGACCCCTGGCAATTAACTATCGCCGCGTTGCGGCTACTCTCCAACTGCTTGTTGCCATCCAATCACTTCACCTCGACCGTTTCCGGCACATCGATCAACTGCCAATGGGTCTTCGAATTGGCGGAATGCCACAAGTCGCCCCACTGGCCGCTAACCAGCACGTTGCGAATCACGCTGGCCAGCGGCTCCGGCGTCACGACGGCCACTAACCCGTCCGTTTTATGTTTCTTCAACAGCTTGGCTAACGCCGCCTGCACGCGTTGCCGCGCCACACCCAGCGTCTCGCCTTGCGGCGGGCACACCGTCTCCGGCTGCTCCTGCCATTGCCGATACACGCGCGGCTGCTTGGTCTTCACCTCATCGACAAGCATCCCCTGCCACAGGCCTTGATTGAGGTTTTGCAACTTGTCGATCGTCTTGATCTTCAGATTGAGCGCGCTGCCGAGCGCTTCGGCCGTTTGCTCGGCCGACTGGCACGGGCTGGCGTAAATCGCCGACACCGGCTGGCCGCGCAGCTCCTCGACCATCTTCTCGACCTCCTGCCGGCCGTCTTCGCAAAGTGGTACATCCAACGTGCCCTGCACGCGACCCTGCTGGTCATACTCCGTGGCGCCAGGGCGAATCAGCAATACTCGGACCATAAAACAACATTCACTTACGGTTATTCGCAGATTGGAATTTAATACACAGCCCTGTCACCCCGAGGTCCTCCGCGGGGTCCGGCTAGATTCCTCGGCGGACCTCGGAATGACGGACGCGTACGCGGCCGCGCTACGAGCGCGGGCCGCACTTTGCAATTTGTCGATCGCCCGCGCGTAATCGTCGGTGTGAAACACGGCGACGCCGGCAACAAGCAGATCGGCGCCGGCTTCCGCGCACAGACCGATGGTCTCCTCGTTGACGCCGCCATCCACCTCGAGCAGCGCGTCGACGTCGCTGCGCTTCCGCAGCGCGCGGAGTTTGTCGTACGCTCGCGAATCGAACTTCTGTCCGCCGAAGCCGGGCATCACGCTCATCACCAAAATCAAATCGCAATGCGGCAAGCTCGATTCGATCGCCGACAGCGGCATCGGCGGGTTAAGCGACAGCCCGGCCCAGGCCCCCAGAGAGCGGATCTGGTCGAGCACGGGCCGTGGTTCGGGCACGGCTTCGACGTGGATCGTCATCCCGTCGGCCCCCGCCGCGCGAAACTGTTCGATGTAACGCTCCGGCCGCTCGATCATGAGGTGCACGTCCAGCGGCAGGTCGGTCACTCGCCGGACCGCCTCGACGATCGGAATCCCAATGCTGATGTTGGGCACGAAATGCCCGTCCATCACGTCCAGGTGCAACGCCGCGACGCCCGCCTCCTCGACGCGCTCGATCTCCTCCTTCAGCTTGCTGAAATCGCTGGCCAACAGCGACGGCAATACGGCGGGACTCGCGGCGCGTAACCGAGCCTTCAATTCGTCACGACCAAAGCGGCCAGCCATAAAGGTGCCAGTGGCAAAAGGACTACACAACGAGAGTAGGCGGTCGATGCCTTGAGTAGTTCATCGCGGCGACGCGAATTAAAGACATCATGCCGATATCGGGGCGCGCCGCCTCGCTCTGAGACGAAAGATCAGATCGTCGCCCCGTCGTGGAAAGGTAAACCAGCGGGTCGATCCTTCTTGGCCGTGCGGTCAGCTCCGCTGGAGCGGCCAATACTATCGTAAACGCGCCGCCGCCGATTGTGCAACGTCACGGCGCAGCCACTGGAAAAGCCGCTCATTTTGAGGTAACCTGCCGCGGAAAATCACGTTGCGTTGAAATCTAACATCTGGGTGACGGGTGGATGGGGCGGAGTCTGCGACGCCCCAGACCGCTGCCTCGACGGTTGGCCCTGGGGCGTCACTCCGTTCAGCCCCAGGCACCCCGGGTAATGTGCTTACCCCGCCGCCACCTCCTCACTCCGCGGCAGCGCCGCCAGGCTCTCCAGTCTAAACAGCTTCAAGAATCGCTCCGTGGTCGAATACCGCGGCTTCGCCCCCGCCTCGGCCGGTCGATCCAGGCGAACGATCTGCCGCCGCACGAGTGTTGAAATCGCCGCACCGTTCGGCGCATTGCGAAGCTCGTTGATTCGCTCCGCCGTCACCGGCTGGTTGTAGGCAATGATCGACAACACCTCGAGCGCCGCCGGCGACAGCTTCGCCTCGCGAACCGTGCCATAAAACTTGTCGCGCATCCGCTGAAAGTCGGCCCGCAGCACTAGCCGATAGCCGGCGCTCGTTCCTTCGATGAGGTAAGGCGATTCATCTTCATCGTAGAGCAAGTTGAGTTCCCCCACGGCTGCGTCGATTTCGGCCGGACTCACGCCGCGCATTGCCGCCGCCAACTCGCGCGAAGAAAACGCCCCATTATCCGGACGCCCCACGAACAGCAGCGCTTCAATGACCGACCGCGGACTGATCTCGATTCCACGTAGGGCGGTCTCTCCGAGACTGCCACTTTCGAGTTTCGGAGAAACTCGGCTACGTGGAGTCGCCGCATCATGCGCACCTCGATCCTCTTCTTCCGCCGTCGCCTCCCCCATCATCGCCGCGAACGCCTCGCGCAGCCTGCTCAGCGAGAGCGGCGATTCCTTCGGCTTATTCGCGGACGCGTTGTCGTTGGCCATGGCCGCGAAGAATAGCAGCGGCCCGCCGCGCTCATCAAGACAGTTCCACTGCTAGCGGCCGCAAATCGCCATTCCGCTGCAAAGCACTTTTATCCGCTTGCGGTTTAGCGTGCCCCGGCGATGGCAATCCGCATTCCTACTGATCTATCCCGTTAAACGGATCCTCGCTCTCACCCGCCGCGCTCTCCTCGGCCGGCATCTCCGATTCTTCCGCGGGCGCCGCTTCCTCGTCCGCCGGCGCTTCCGCCTCCACATCGGCGGGCGGCTGCGGACGTGTCGTCGCGTTCGGTTCCACCGGCTGACCCTCCGACGTCGGCGCCTGTGGCGCCTGCGGCTCAACTTTCGGCCGATGGTACATTGGCTCCTTGGCGCCCAACTCGTGCAAACATTGCACGACGCCGTCTTCGGAAACCAGATACACACGATCCGTCTGGTCATTGACGAGCGCGTTCGTCGAAGAATCGGTCGGCATGCGTCCCAAAAGTGCGCCGGTGGCCGCGTCCAGAACGACGAGCGCTCCCAGGTCATCGACACCATAAACCCGCTTGGCGCTGGCCGCCGCGAACTGCGCGATGTGTGGCGTTTCCCAAATCGCGGTGCCTTTTGTCGCGTCGATGCAATGCAGCATCGGTTCTTCCGAGGTTACGAATACACGGTCGCCCACGACCGCCGGTGCGCGCGTCACCGGGAAACCGGTCGCGTATTTCCACCGCCGCTGGCCAGTCATTTCGTGCATCGAGAAGACTTCACCGTCGGACGTCGCCGCGTACACGTAGGGCGCGCCGTACGCCGGCGAAGCAACGATCTCGCTCCCCGTTTCCAGTCGGAACCGCACGCCCAAATCGGCCGAGCGGCCCACGTAAAGGTGTCCGCTGTCGGTCGACCAGACAAAGCTCTCCGGCGTCGCCAGCGGGGCCACCATGGCCCGGCCAAACGATTGGTAATACCACGGCGTGAGTTTCTGTTCGCCGAGCGGATAGGCCTCGATGCGGCCCATCGCTAGCGGCACGAACACGTAATGCTCACCAACCGCCGGCGCCGCCCCCGGCGCGCCGCCCACCGGTCGCACGACGATCGGCTTCCCGTCCATCTTGTCCAGCACGTAAAGCGTCGAGCCATTGATGACCGCCACGAACTTCGCGCTGGACGACGGTCCCAAGCTTGGATGATCCGGATTGCCAATCGGCGCGATCCACATCGTCTCACCCGTGAGGGCGTTGAATTCTTGGACGACGCCGGCGCTCGTCATGACGGTCAACCGGTCGCCCTCCAGCACGGCTCGCTCGACGCGATTCCGCGCCGGATCGAGACGCACCTGCGTCGTCCACGCTCGCTGTAATCCAAGGTGCCGAGCCTCTGCATCCGACACGAGCCGCCGCGCGGCGAGCGCCGAAGTGCCGAGCGCGCTAAGACCGAGAATCACGGACGCGATAACCAGGGCACCTATCGCCGAGCGCCGCCGGCAATTCATGTTGTTGAGACGATGAGACATGGATGTCCGCCGAATATCGATAGTGGTAGGCCGAGATTCATTTGGTCCGCAGATGACGCAGATAAGCGCAGATGAATTTGGAGGCAGATAATCTGAACCGCCAAGGACGCCAAGATCGATGCGTAGAAATATCAGCGTTGCCGAAGTTCGTTGCAACTTGGCGTTCTTGGCGGTTCAATGTGTTAGGCGCTCCAAATACATCTGTTGGTCATCTGCGGCCATCTGCGACATCTGCGGCATCTGCGGACAAGAAATGAATGTCAAGAGTCCTCAACTCACAATTCTCAGCTCTCGCGGCGGCCAAAACCACCCCATAGACCGTGCGCGGGAACATCCCTTACATTACACACCGGCCATTGCCGAGGCAAAATGGGGCAGATTATTTTCCTCCCTGATGTGGACATCGCCGCCGCCCGGCCTCGGCAATGCATCGCGGCGACAGGCACGACAGCCGTTCCACGGGGCACTTTTCTGAACGACCACCACGCCGCACCGTATGAGCAAGCCTTCCCGCAAACCAGCCGCGACGGAATTGCCCTTCCTCGACGAGGCGGTCGGCTACCTCAACTTCTCCAGCGGTGCCAGCGATCCCAAATTCCTGCGAAACATTAGTGCGATCTTTCGCGCGATTGAGTCGCGGTGCGACAACACGTGTCAGGCCCTGACCACTCTGTGCGCGTGGCTTGAGGAGCGAATGGCGCAGCTTTCCGGCAGCTCGGCCGCCTTTGGAGACGTGAGCCAGGCCCGCGCGGTCGTCGCCCTGTTGCGCGATCACTTGCTGAGCGCCTATCGAGCGTTCCATCGCGACTTGCTTTGGCACCAACAGGACCACGAGCTCTGGCGGCCGCTGTTTCTGGGCCACGCGTTCGAAGCCATTCTCGCGCAAGGCGCTCCGTGGAACGAAACGCAGCGCATCGTTTTTGGCGCGATCGAAACGCTCAACGATTATCTCGGCTATCGCCCCGTCGCGGTGCTGGAATCGGAGCGGCAGATGGAGCCGTATGCCCACGAGCGGGTGCGGCCCATCCCGCTGTACATCCACGACGTCGGCTTTGCCCCCGGCAAATACGAAGAGCTCATCGAGCGCGCCCTGACGATCCTGCGGGAAACCGACCCCGACATCCTGCATCAGGCCTGGTTCGATCCGCAGCTCGTGCAGGAGCTGGCCCTCGATCCGCGGGCCTACGACTTCGATCACCCCGCAAGTAAGCGGCCCAATCATCACTTCGGTCAGTGGGATTTGCACCACGTCGATAACCGTGGCTACTACCGCCGTTTCGTGCTACAGCAAGTCACGCTCGACGCGCTGCTCTCTCGCGTCGATCCGACCTGTAACGGATCGGCTCGTCGCGAAGAGGCCTCCGCCACGACGCGCGATGAACTGCTGTTCGAAGCGTCTGCCGTGCTGGCCGGCACGATCCTCATGGCCTCCGGCACCACCGGCAACGGCCCAGCGTGCCACAGCTCGGACGTCACGCTCTCCAATTTGCTCCCCAGCATCGCCACCTACCGCGACCAGTTCTACGAGGACCTGCTTACCCACACAGCCGGGCCACACGGCGAACGTCTTCGCGCCGAAGCGCAGCGCACTCGGCAGCCGTTCGGCGGCGCCCGTCAACACCTCAACCACGAATTGGCCCGTCGCCGCGCGACGCAAATGCAGCACGTGCACCTGGCGCAGCTCTACGCCCGCATCGGCTATCCGGACGCCGCGCTGGAAGAGGCACACGGCGTGCGCATCGCTTCGGCGCGGATGTTGTGCCAGATTTATTGCCTGCTCACGGCCGGCCATCAGGCGATCGACGCCCACCAGCTCGACGTCGTCGCCCGGCAACTGCCCGAAATCGAAGACTTGCTCCAGCGCGGCATCGAATGCGGGGCCCTCGTTGACCCCTGGAACATCGTCGGCTTCGGCGGCAACTTCAGCCTGTTCCCCGCGCTCGAAAATACAGTCCACGATTTTCGCGTCGATGACCTCATCGAGCTCGTGGAGCAAATTCTCGACCTGTGTGCCCGAGCCTGGACCGAGGCGGCGGCCGTCGACGACGGCGGGCACGAAGCCGTATTTTCAGCGGCGCTGGAACGACTTGCCGCGTGGTGGGACAAATATGCCACCGCCAGCGTCAGCGGCGTCAAGCGACTCGTCGGCAAGGAAATCGAAGTCTCCACAAACCTCGTGGCCGGCGCGCTCTCGGCCTGGCACAAGGCCGGCGCGTCGGCCGGCGACGTGAAGTTCTGGCGATTGTTCGTCGACCAGTTCGACTCACCCAAGGCGTTTCAACTCGTCGTCGAAGCGCTGCTGGAGCGCGGCGACCAGGTCGCCTCGATGGCGCTCATGCTGCAGTGGGTCAGCCAGCTCGACTACACACCGCTGGAACACGGCGACACATCGTTTCATCCACTCGCATTACGATGGCTCCGCGCCGTGGAGCATGAGGAGCTGGCGACCGGCGTCGACCAGTGGCCGCTCGTGGCCAAATTCTTTTCGCACTTGGAGGCCAGCGCCGAGGCCTACTGGCAAGTGCCCACGTTCGAGCTGGCGGGTGAATTGGTCGACGCCGACGAACTGCTAGACAATGACGAAGACGACGGCTCCGACGACGATGAATCCTGGGATGACGGGGCCGACGAACGCTTCAGCGCCGCTTACGAGGACATGGTCTATCGCGACAGCACCGACGACGGTTACGACGCCGACATCCTCGACGAATACACCAACGGCACCGAATACGAGCTGGAGGAAGAAGCGCAGCGCCTCGGTCAGCACCTCGAATTCCTGACCACGATCGCCCGCATGTGGCGCCACGTCGCGATTGCCTGGCGCGTCGATGGGGACGGCGCGCCCGACCGCCGCGAACTGCTCGACAACTGGTGCCAACAAGCGTCCGCGCGCCACGAGAAGTTGCTGGACCTGATCGAGGCCGTGCACCGCTATCCAATCCCGCGCCCCAGCGGCTCGCACGAGTCGATGGTGGAATACGACCGCCAGCGGATGATCAAGGATTCGCTGCTCGAGCACATCATCGCCACGTGCGTCGAAACGGCCGATGCCGGCCGGCTGATTCTCGCTGCCTCCACCACCGCCTCCGGCAATGGCGGCAAGGAATGCCCGCTCGACGAAGGTGGCTCGGTCGCCCTGCTCCGCGGCGTGCTGCACAACGATACGGATGCCATCCGCCGCCACTGGCCCACGTTCACCAAGTGGCTTGCCGGCCGGGAATTGCTGTACGTGCCCCTCGGCAAAGGCGGCCGGCCGCGCCGCATCGTTCGCGCTCGCCGCCTCGGCCAATTGCTCGACGATCTGCTTGGCTGGCTGCCGCGGCTCGGCTTGGTGCGAGAAACGTCCCAATTGCTCGACATCGCCCAGGCAATGGAAACCGACAATCCCGTCGGCCCCGGCGCAATTACTGAATACGACCGACTGTTCATGCGTGGCTACCAGGCAATCGTCGCCGCACTGGTCGCCTCGGCCGAAACTTGGGAAGCCGACCGACCTGTACCTGGCCTCTCTGAGGCCGGCTGTGCTATAGCTAGCCACACCGAGGCCGGCCTCTCAGAGGCCAGCTACAGTGCGGCCGGCTCCAGCCGTCCGTCCGACATGATGCTTGTCGAGGCGCTCCAAGACCTCACCGAATCGCAGCTCAATCGCTGGCTCACCCACAGCCGCACGCTGCGCTTGAGCGTCGTCGAGCGACTCGCCAGCGACGATGAATGGCAGGCTTTCGTCGCGTTCGTCGAGCGCTACGGCGCCGACCTGTTCACGCAAATGTTTCTCAACTTGGGCAATCTCCGCGCGATCCTGCACCAACGCGCGAGCGTATGGCTCTCGAATCTGGAACAGGATCCCGCATCGGAGGAAATACGACTCATCGCCGAACTGGGGTCGCCGCGGCGACCGATCTCGCGCGACGACGCGGCCAAGTGGCTCACGGTAGCCATCGAATCGATCGTGGAAAACTACCGCGAGTACCGCGATTACAACACCACGACCACCCACTCCGACCACGGCGAACTGCTGTATACGCTCGTCGATTTTCTGCGGCTGCGGGCCTCGTATGACCGCGTCGCCTGGAATCTGCGTCCCGTCGTCATGGCCCATGAAATCCTCGTGCGGCACGACCGTCCGGTTGCCGCCGCGATGTGGCAGCAAGCGCTCGCCGAGCGAACGGCCGAGACGGCCGACGCCAACCTGGCCCGCTTCGATGAGCTGTGCAACCAATACGGGATCTGCTTGCCGAGCGTCGCGGAGCGCCTCGGCGAACGATTCACGCGCCCGCTGGCAATCGATCGGTTACGAGCGCTGGTCGGCCCCGCCGTCGCCGCCGCTGCTGCGCTGTGGCCGGCCTCTAAGAGCACGGAGAATGCGGCTCCGTTTGAAGCCCTCAAGCAGGAAATCGCCAGCCTGGCCCAAGAGCCGGCCGGCGCCGGCCTCGATCTGCCCGATTGGCTCGAAGCGCTCGAAGAAGAAGTGACCATGGTCCGCTGCAAACGCCGTCACCACCAGGCCGACGACGACATGCCGCACAGTATCGAGCAAGTACGCCTAAGCTGGGATGACTGGCAGCAACAAATCGCCGATGACGCGACATAGCTTGCCCAATCACACCACTCGCTATTTCCTCACAGCGAGCCGGGGCGTCCCCGCCCCCGAGTTTCCGGCTCTTTTCCTTGTGCCGCTTGCCCAACCCTCAATCTACCGCGATATTGACGCATGTACACGTGCGGTATTGCCAGTACATCACCCCACCGAGCGAGGAATTAATGGAAGTCATCCTCCCCATCATCATGTTCGTCTTAGGCTTCGCGGCCGGCGGCGGAATCTTGGCATATCTGTTTCGTCGCCGCCTTGAAGAAGCGCGAGCGCAAGAACGCAACATCGCGCTGGTGGATGTCCGTGTCGCTGAGGAAAAGGTCAATGGAAGGGACGGTCGAATCTGTGAGTTGCAAGCGGCTCTTTCACAGCGTGATCAGACGCTGCATGAGCGCATCGAAGAGAATAGCCAACTCCGGCAGCAATATGCCATTCTCCATACAAGCCTGAAAAAGGAACAGGAGAAAGTCGAAGAGAAGATCAAGCTATTGGACAAAGCAGAACAACAATTCAAAGACGCCTTCAAAGCTCTCGCGGCCGACGCGTTGAAAAACAATACGTCGGAGTTCCGTGAAAAATGCAAACCGGTTGAAGATACTCTGAAGCAAATCGACGCGAAGATTGGTTTAGTTAATAGTACGGCAACCGATCTAGGTACTCAGTTATCCAAGTTTGTCAAAGTGATGCAAAAGCCTGAGGTGCGAGGGCAGTATGGTGAGATGCATCTTGAACGTGTGTTGGAAATCACGGGCATGTCCGCGCGTTGCGATTTCTACCCACAGCAAGTAGTTGGGGACGATGTAAGACTTCGTCCCGATGTAGTAGTGAAGTTGCCCGGCGATAGGCATGTCGCGGTCGACGCAAAAGCGACACTCCAAATGTTCTTAGAAATGGTGGAGGCACCGGATGACGATGCTCGTCAGAATCTTCTCAAACAATTTGTCGGACACGTTCGGAGCCGTATCAAGGAGTTGAGCAGCAAAGCATATCATCAACACCTGGATGGGTCGCCGGAATTCGTTGTGCTCTATCTGCCCACCGAAGGGCTCTTCTGCGCCGCCCTTTCGCTGGACGCCGACTTGTTAGAATTCGCTGACGCTCAAGGCGTCGTGCTCGCCGGGCCGACCACGCTCATCGCGCTCTTGCGATCGGTCGCTCAGGGATGGAAACAGGAGGCGTTGGCAAAACACGCCACCGAGATTCGCGATCTCGGCAAGGAGCTTTACAAACGACTCGCCACGTTCGCGGACCATGTGGCAAGCTTGCGCTACCATTTAGACGGATCAGTTAAGGCCTACAATGAATTCGTCGGTTCGCTGGAACGGATGGTGATGCCGCAGGCTCGTAAATTCCGCGATTATGGCGCCGCAGGCAATAATCAATTGGACGAGCTTGCCCAGATCGATATGGTTCCAAGGACATTGCAGAGCCCAGATTTTGCAGTTGTCGAAGCCGACGGCGAGGTCACTGAGCCTGAACTGCTTTCCAGACCGCGCTAGTTTCGTTGCACAGATTCGTCGCTTGTGGGTGCCACTGGCTTCGCCAGTGCCTTACAGCGTTTTATGCAAAATGGGCGGCACTGGCAGAGCCAGTGGCACCCCGATCGTCCCGCCCTAATACGCCGCCGCTTCTATCGGCCACGCCAGCTCATCGTGCGCCGCTTCGATCGTCACCGCGTCGATCGTCGTCATCCCGGCCGCCGCGCTGGCCAAGAGCGCGAAGTCGGCCAGTCGCACCACCTGCCGCGGCACGCCTTGCGTCAACCGGTACAATGCGGTGAGCGCATCATCCTCAAACAACGGCTCCATGCGGCCCGCGTCAAGAAGTGCCATCTGGATGTAACCGATCGTGTCGTCCGCGTTCCATGCCATGAGATCAATCCGCAGGTCCACCAGGTTTCGCAGTGCCCGGCCCCACCGCGCCGCCTGCTCTGGCTCGGCCGCGAGGACAATCGTCCAACGCGCGGAGGGCGACGGATCGAGCCGCGCCAGCCGCACGAATTGCGATATCACGTCCGGACCAGCCTGCCCCGCCTCATCCACGAGCAACGCGGTGTGCCGTTGCTGCAAGCGATTTTCCACCACGCGGTCGGCGATCTGCCGCCATAACTTGGCGACGTCCGCGTCCTCGTGCGGCCCAGCGCCAAGTCCACAGGCAACGAGCCACGCCATTTCGCGCGCTGTCACGGCAGTCGCATCCACCGCAACCACCGCCCGGCCCTGCCGCTCAAGCTGCCGCGCGGCCGACTGCAGCGCGACCGACTTCCCCACCCCCGATTCGCCCAGTATGACGCCCATCCGCCGCCGACCGTCGACGAGGTAGTCGATCCGCGCCAGCGCTTCGGTGAGCCCGGCCGTCGGATACAATTGATCCACGCGCGGCGTGCCGCGAAATGGCCAGCGCTCCAAGCCCCAATGCACCAACGACAGCGAACGCTTGTCTTCCATGATCCCGCGCAAGGTTAGAGTAGGAGTGAGCGCTTTCGTCATCGTCGGCCCATTTCACACTCGCACTTTAAGCGCCGGCACGCTGACCGATAGCTGCTAGCAGCGAGCCGGGGCGTCCCCGCCCCCGAGTGGAAACTCGCCCCCGATAAACAACGCCGCCGCTTTGAAAGACGCACCCACGGGGCCGAGGACGGCCCGGCTCGCTATCTCATGTAAATCTAAAAAGCAAACCGGCGCGTCCGCCCTCAATGTCCGACCGTTTCTTCTCCGCCGCTCCAGTCACCACCGAACGAGCGATCCTCGACGGCCCCGAAGCCCACCACTTGCTGCACGTGATGCGCGCCGCCGTCGGCGAACACGTCATCCTCTTCGACGACAGCGGCGCCGAATACACCGCCGTCGTCGAAACACTCGGACGCGCGGATGTTGTGTTGCGAATCGTCGAGCGTCGCGAGATCGATCGCGAGCTACCATTCACGCTCGCGGTTGGCGTCGCGCTGCCCAAGGGCGACCGCCAGAAGTGGCTCGTCGAAAAGCTCACCGAGCTGGGCGTCGCCACGCTCGTGCCGTTAGCGACAACGCGCGGCGTGGCTCAACCCACCGACGCGGCATTGGACCGCTTACGCCGCGCGGTCATCGAAGCGGCCAAACAATGCGGCCGCAACCGGTTGATGCGAATAGCTAAACCGCAAGCGTGGGACGATTGGATTTCACAGGTTCCCGCATCAATAGCCAGCGACCCACGGTCGCCGGATCATCGCCGTCTCCTCGCCCATCCCGGCGGCACGCCCCTCGCAGAGTTCGACTTAAGTGCACAACAAGCCACCCAACTCGCCATCGGCCCCGAAGGCGGCCTCACCGACGCCGAAGTCGCCGCCGCTACTGCTGCGGGTTGGCAAACCGTTGAACTTGGGCCGCGAATTCTTCGCGTCGAAACAGCCGCCGTCGCACTCACGGCCGCAATCGCACTTCGCGCATGACAGCCTACGATTTCGCCGGTTGTCGCCTGCTCGAACGGCCCCTAGACTGAAAAAGGGCGAGGAAGACAATTTGTTGCCGCGCCGGCAAGATTTTTGTGAACAGGAGAAAACAGAGGAAGCAGAGTCAGTTGCAATTCTCCGTTCCCTCTGTTGCCTCCTGTTCAAAAATTTGGCTTAGACGTCTGGGTTGGTCAGGTACATGCCCGTCGACGAAGAAGAACTTTACCAGGAGCACATCCTCGATCACTACGAGGACCCGTTCCATCGTGGGCACTTGCCGACCGCCACGCACGCGCACGAGGAAAACAACCCGCTCTGCGGCGACGTGGTTCGCGTCGAGCTCGAGCTGGGCGACGACGGTACAATTAAAGATGCCTACTTCAACGGCCAGGGCTGCGTCATCAGCCAGGCGTCGGCCTCGATGCTGCTGGAGAATATGCAGGGCAAAACGGTCGACAACGTGAAGCAATTTTCCGCCGAGGACATGCTCAGGCTCTACGGCGCCCGCCTGACCCCGAACCGCCAGAAGTGCTGCCTGCTCTCCTGGAAGGTGCTGCAATCGGCCGTGCATTCGCCGGTCGGCCGCGATGGAGCGTGATAAATCTTAACTTACCTTACAGCCGCTTGCGGCTTAGCGCCACGTGACAATAACCACACTACCCGCGAAGCCCACGACAGCCATCGACCCCACGAGACTGCTGCCGGCCGCACTGCGCGACGACTTCCCCATCCTTCAGCAAACCGTCCACGGCGATCGCCCGCTCGTGTTTCTCGACAACGCCGCCAGCACGCAGCGGCCGCGGCAGGTGATCGAAGTGCTGCGCCGCGTGTACGAGCGCGACTACGCCAACGTCCACCGCGGTATCCACACGCTCAGCGAACGCAGCACGGAGCAATACGAAGACGCCCGCGAAAAGGCCCGCGAGTTCATCGGCGCCCAGCATGCGCGCGAGATTATCTTCACCTCCGGCACCACTGCCAGCATTAACCTCGTGGCCCGCAGCTGGGGCGACGCGAATGTGAAGGCCGGCGACGAAATCCTCGTCACCACGATGGAGCACCATTCCAACCTCGTGCCCTGGCAGCAGCTGGCGGAACGAAGTGGTGCGGTTCTGAAGCACGTCCCGATCACCGACGACGGCTTGCTCATTCTCGACACGCTCGACACGCTTCTGACTGAGCGCACGAAAATCGTAGCGGTCGCGAGTGTCTCGAACGTCCTCGGCACGATCAACCCGGTCCGCGAAATCGCCCGCCGCGCTCACGCCGCCGGCGCGATCGTGCTAGTCGACGCGGCTCAAAGCGTGCCGCACCTACCGACAAACGTCCAAGAGTTCGGCGCCGACTTCCTGGCCTTCAGCGGTCACAAAATGCTCGGTCCCACGGGCATCGGCGTCCTCTACGGTCGCGAAGAGCTGCTCGACGCCATGCCGCCATTCCTCGGCGGCGGCAGCATGATCAATCGCGTGTGGGACGACCGCTTCACGCCGGCCGAGCTGCCGGCCAAGTTCGAAGCCGGCACGCCGCCAATCGCCCCGGCGATCGCGCTCGGCGCCGCGATCGATAGGTTGAAATTGATCGGCCTCGACGCCGTCGCCCGCCACGAGCACGAATTGGTCCGCTACGCCTACGACCGCCTGCGCGAAATCGAAGGCCTAAGAATCCTCGGCCCGCCGCCCGACCACCGCGCCGGCCTGGTGAGCTTCACGCTCCCCGAGCCGCATGCACACGACGTCGCGCAACTGCTCGATCAGCAAGGCATTGCCGTCCGCGCCGGCCACCACTGCACCTGGCCGCTCCACGACCGCCTCGGCATCACGGCCAGCACCCGGGCCAGCTTCTATCTCTACAACACGCCCGCCGAAGTCGACCTTCTGGTCGAAGTGGTCGCCAAAATCCGCGACCGCTTCCGCCCCCAAGGCCGCAAACGCAGACAGTAGTCTGCCGTTTACGGCTTAGCGACGCACATCGCGGGGGCGAGGACGCCCCGGCTCGCTGAAGACATCCTGTCGTAGCTCGCCCCGTTCCCGCCAACCCCGCCTTGCCACCGACGGACAAATGCTCTAAATCACGCCTCATCCGCCCCGTTACGACCGTTGTAGGCCGCGTCGCCGGCAACTATAATCCGTAATTCGCTATTCCTCCCAGTCCACCGGAGCCAACACCGTCGCCACTGAGTGCTGGCGTCGTTCGATAGGTCGCCTACAGGCGTCTCGACGCGAACGTTGATTGGGATAGAGCCATGCGTTTTTGGTTGCTGGATACGATTCGCTCGTACGAGCCGAACGTCTCACTGACAGCCATCAAGAATGTGGCGCTGTCCGAGGAATACTTGGCCGACCATTTCCCCGAGTTTCCCGTGCTTCCCGGCGTGTTCATGCTGGAGGCCGCGACCCAAGCCGGGGCTTGGTTATTGAGGTTGAGCGAAAACTTTGCCCATAGCATCATTTCGTTAAAGGAAGCCCGAAACGTCAAGTACGCCGACTTCGTCCAGCCGGGCCAAACGCTCGAAGTCACTGTTGCGATGGTGAAGAAGGACGACCGGTTGGCGACGCTAAAAATGGAAGGCCACGTGAACGGCGGCCAAGCGCTCAGCGGACGAATCGTACTCGAACGATACAACCTGGCGGACACCGACCCGCTCCGCCAGCCAATCGACGACCTGCTGATAAAACATTTTCGCCGGATGGAAACATTCATGCATCCCAGCCGCCCGGCTGCTGCCGCAAACGTGGGTTAGGCTTTCAGCCTGACCCGAAACGGCGAAAGTCAGGCTAAAAGCCTAACATACGAATCAAACTTTTTCGGAGGAACATACACCGATGTCCACGGTATCGAGTAAACAAGAGATCTTTTCCAAGGTTCAAGAAGCGCTGATCGATGCGCTCGGCGTCGATGAGGAAGAGGTCACCCCCACGGCCACGCTGCAAGGCGACCTGGGCGCCGAGTCGATCGACTTCCTCGACATCGTGTTCCGTTTGGAAAAGGCCTTCGGCATCAAGATCGAACGCGGCGAACTGTTCCCCGAGGACATCCTCACCAACACCGAATACGTCGCCGACGGCAAAGTCAACTCGGCCGGCATCGCCGCGCTCAAGGAACGCATGCCGTTTGCCGACCTATCGCGCTTCGAGACCAACCCCAACGTGCAAAATCTCGGCAAGCAGCTCACCGTCCAAGACATGTGCAACTTCGTCGAGCACAAGCTCGCCGCTTAAGCGATTGCGGATTTCGGATTGCGGATTGAATTGGCGTCGGCCGTCAGGCCGGACTATTTCGTTTCTGCTATCCGACCTGAAGAAAAACTGTTGACGCCGCCGGCGCCAAGCATCGCCAAATCCGCAATCCGAAATCCGCAATCCGAAATCGGCATCCCCATGCGTTGGTTCTGGCTCGACCGCTTCTCCGAATTTGTCAGCGGCTCGCATGCCACGGCCGTGAAGTGTGTCTCGCTCAGCGAGGATCACCTCGAAGAGCACTGGCCCAGCTACCCGGTGATGCCCAACACGCTGGTGGCCGAGGGCATGGCCCAATGCGGCGGCCTGTTGGTGAGCGAAATTTATAAGTTCGGCGAGCTGGTGGTGCTCGCCAAGTTCAGCAAGTGCACGTTCGAAGGCGGCGAGGCCCGGCCTGGCGACGTCCTCCAATACCGGGCGACCATCGATCAGGTGAAAGACTTTGGCGCCTCGGTCACCGTGAAAGGCACGGTCGAGGGCCGCCCGTTCTCCGAAGCCGAAATCTTCTTCGCCCGTTACTCCGCCGATTCGTCCCAACAAACCAAAGGCCGCACGCTGTTCAACCCCGTCGACCTCCTAAAATGGCTCCGCGTGGTCGGCGTCTTCACCGTCGGTGTCCGCCCCGACGGCACCCGCCTCCGCGAAGAGGATTACAATTTCGCTTAACGAACCAAAACCATTTAATTCACCACGGAGGACACAGAGAGCACAGAGACAATGCAAGAAGGGAACACTAATCTGCGCTAATTATCACTAACGGGTTTTCATTGGAATTGATTAGTGACGATTAGCGACGATTAGTGTTCTCTCTGCCGTCCTCCGTGTCCTCTGTGTCCTCCGTGGTTAATCCTGCTATCAATCAGGTGATCACCATGAGACGACGCGTAGTAGTAACCGGCGTGGGCTGCGTAACTCCCCTCGGCACCACGGTGCCCGAGCTGTGGGCCAATCTCAAAGAAGGTAAGTCCGGCGTCGATTACACGACGCTGTTCGACGCCAGCAATTTCCCCACGCGGATCTCGGCGGAAGTCCGCAATTGGTCGCTCGCCGACCTCGGCGAAAACGCGGCCGAGTGGGAACAGCGCGGCCGACACACGAAGTTCGCGATCGGCGCCGCCAAGCAAGCGATGGAAGGTTCCGGCGTCGGCGGCACCGTCGACCCCGATCGCTTCGGCGTGTACCTCGGCGCCGGCGAAGGTCAACAGGATTTTTACAACTTCAGTCACATGATGGTCGCCGCCCTCAAGAACGGCGAGTTCGACCTGGCCGCGTTCATTCAGGAAGGCCTCAACCGCCTCGACCCGCAGCTTGAGCTGGAACAGGAGCCGAACATGCCGGCCGCCTACGTGGCCACGCGCTTCGGCGCCGAAGGCCCGAACTTCAACTGCCTCACCGCCTGCGCCGCCAGCAGCCAGGCCATCGGCGAGGCCACCGAAATCATCCGCCGTGGCGAAGCTGACGTCATGCTCTCCGGCGGCGCCCACAGCATGATCCACCCCTTCGGCGTCACGGGCTTCAATCTGCTCACTGCGCTCAGCGAACGCAATGACGAGCCGCAACGCGCGTCACGCCCATTCGATCTCAACCGCGACGGCTTCATCCTGGGCGAAGGAGGCGCGATGGTTGTCCTCGAAGACTACGAGCACGCCAAGAAGCGCGGCGCACCCATCTACGGGGAAATCTTAGGCTACGGCACGACCGCCGACGCCTTCCGCATCACCGACACGCACCCCGAAGGCCGCGGCGCAATCACCTGCATGAAAATGGCGATGCGCGACGCCGCGAAAAATCCGGCCGACATCGACTACATCAACGCCCACGGCACGAGTACGCAAGTGAACGATCGCGTCGAGTCGCTGGCGATCAAAGAAGTCCTCGGCGCGGACGTCGCGTACAAAGTGCCTATCTCCAGCACCAAGAGCATGATGGGCCACCTCATCGCCGCCGCCGGCGCCACGGAGCTGATCATCTGCCTGATGGCCATGCGCGACAACGTCGTGCCGCCCACGATCAACTACGAAACCCCCGACCCCCAGTGCGACCTGGATTACGTCCCCAACGCGGCCCGCGAAAAGAAGGTCCGCACGATCCTCACCAACAGTTTTGGCTTTGGCGGGCAGAACATCGCGCTGATCGCGGGGGTCTTGTGAAAGGGCTATTTTTGGACCATTTGCCAATCTCGTCGAAAGATAATAACGAATGCCAATTGTGCGAATCGACGCGCGACGGATCAGAGACTGGGACACGTTCCATGACGTATTTTATCATGAATTTGGATTTCCCGGATGGTACGGGCGCAACCTCGATGCTTGGATCGACTGTATGTCCTACTTGGACGACCCAGAATCCGGCATGATAGTACATGGCACGGCGTCTGATCCGGTGGTCTTGCATATCGACCACATTGATTCATTGCGATCCGAATTGTACGCCGCGCTAATAGAATGCGCGGCTTTCGTTAATTGGCGCCGCACCGATGTGGGCGACGCCGCGATTCTGTGCTTATCGTTCTATCGCACGCCGCGGTGACTGTCTCAAGGTGATCGAGGGTCGTTCACGACCCTTCCTCGCGCAGCGAAACTAGCCCCGGCGTTCACGCCGGGGTAACGTATCACGCACCCCATCACCCAGGCCCGTTCACGGGCCTTCTCGCCGCACCGGCTTGAGCCACAACCAACCGCGGTTCCTGAAAATCAACCCGCTCCAACCGCTCGTGCATCGTCCCGCGCGCATGATGCTCGTGCTGATTCCGCACATACTCAATCACCCACGGCAAATCGCGTGTCCCAAAACTTACCACGCCGTAACCGCCCTGCCATTGCAATTCCTTTTGCCGACCACCCATCGCCCGGTTTACATCGTGCGACGACCCACCCTTCAAATGGCCGATGAACTCACTGATCAACAGCGTCGGCGAAATCGTCACCACAAGATGCACGTGCGTTTCTATGCCGCCGATCTCATGTACGAACGCCCCCGGAGTATCGACAATGCGTTTTTTCAGAAGCCGATGCGCGAGCACTTCCACTTCGGGCGTCAACAGCGGCAGACTATTCTTTGTGTGCCAAACGAGATGCAGATTAATTTCGCTGTAATAATTGCGCGACATCGGAGCACCTTTGCGATGAATGGCTCAAGCCACGACACCGAGAAGGCCCGTGAACGGGCCTAGCAATCGAACATCGCGCGCCAATCTACCCCGGCGTCAACGCCGGGGCTAGTATCGCTGCGCGAGAAGGGTCGTAAACGACCCTAAATGACAGCTCGCTGCTTTTCACCACAAACAAAAACAGCCACCCTGGTGCTTCCATGCACCGACGGCGGCTGTTTACGCGCGAATCCATTCACGCGACCAGTCTGTTTTCAACGCACGGCACTACTTCAGCAGCCCCGTGCCCCCTGCTCCCTGCCCCGTGCTTCTCAATACGGCCCGATCGAAGGCGGGTTATCCAACAAGAAATCCCGCGGACCCCGCAGCGTGTAATACGGATACGCCGTCTGCGCCACCGGCGGGCCCGGCATGAAGTTGTAGTTGTGATCGCCCGAAGCGCCGCCGCAGCAGCAGCACGGGCAGCCCGGCGCGGGCGGGCCGCAGCAGCTGCAGCAGTAGCCGTGTCCGCAGCACGGACAGTGCGGCCCTGGTTGCGGGCAATGGCCCGGTATTTGACCTTGGCACAAGCAACCGCGGCCATCTTTATATCCGGCCGGATGCCGGTGACCCGTGCAGCCCCAATGCGGCGAATAGCACGGCGAACAATCGTACGGACCCGGATGACAACCGGGACCACACTGCGAACCGCAGTAGCGATCAAAGCAGCAGCCGTTGCCGCCTGGGCACGACGCTTCCAGGTTGCCGCCGCGGCCGCCGCCGTGGAAGCCATTCGGTCCGATTGGCCGCGGCGCATGTCTCGCGGTCGTGACGTGACACGGCTCGCAACATTCGTCTTCGCAAGCTGCCCCACAAGGCTCGCCGCATCCCTGACCACGATGCGCATCCATTGCTCGGCAGCCGGCGGACGAGATCGCGGCCAGCGCGAGCACGACAAGCGTGCGTTTCATCTTTTCCCCCCTAATGACCCCGTTTCGCCGCAAGCGCATGAGAAAAGAACGATTTCGCGCGGCGAGGTCGATACGACTGGTATCGGCGGCATAATCGGCAGAATCCAACAAATCGACGGCGAGAGGTCAGAGGTCGGGGGTCGGGGGTCAGAAGGGTTTCGCGTCGGCGGCCACGCCGAATCTCCCGGCACACGCGCCCACGCTAGCACCCGTCCGCTCTTGGACCCATCAACCGCATTTGCTACAACCCGCGATCCATCCGCAGCCGCACGCCAGCAACGCCAGCGACCTTACAACCCATGCACAACTTCGCTCGCGCACTCCGCATCGCCCTCACGCACCGCTACAACGTGGCCGGCTGCTTGCTCACGTCGCTGGTGATCGCCGTGCTGTGGGGCGGCAATCTCACGGCCGTGTTCCCCGTCGTCGACGTGATCATGAACGATCAGTCGCTGCCCGAGTGGATCGACCAGAAAATCGCCGAGAGCGAGCGCGAGGTGACCGAATCCAACCGCTGGCTCGCGCAACTCGATAAGCTCAAAGACGACGACGCCGGCAACATCCAATGCGAACTCAGTAGTGAGATCGAACGCTGCGGCGCCGAATTAACGGCGCACAAAGAACGGTCGAATGGTGTCTGGAACGATGTCCAAATCGCCGAGAAAACGAGACTCGAAAACTTCATCAAGCGATTGGAAGCGTTACGCACGCTGCCGCCCGACGCGATCGTCGCGCGCGTTGCTCAGGAAATCAACGAGGCCCAGCATCACCGGGAAGTTTACACCGATCGCGCCGCCCGCTTTCGCTGGATCGCCCCCGCCGCGCATCGCTGGATGCCCACCACGCCGTTCGACACGCTGCTGGTCGTGTTGCTATTTGTGCTCGTGTGTACCATCGTGAAGGGATTGTTTCGCATCTGGAACTCGATCGTGGTCGTGCGATTGGGCAGCAGCGTCGGTTACGACCTGCGCATCGATTTCTACAGCAAGGTGCTGCGTCTCGACATCGCCAATTTCACCGAAGCCGGCCGCGGCGACCTCATGAATCGCTGCAGCACCGACCTCAACCACATTGGCCAAGGCGTGCAACGACTATTCGGCCAGGTGCTGCTGGAGCCGCTGAAAATGGCCGTCTGCTTCGGCATCGCGGCCTACATCAGTTGGCAACTTCTCTTGCTCACGATTCTCATCGTGCCGCCCGCCGCTTTCTCGATCCATTGGCTCGGCAAAGCGCTCAAACGCACGCATCGCAAAGCGCTGCAGGAGTTGTCCTCGATCTACGAAACGCTGACCGAAACATTGGGCGGCGTGAAGCTCATCAAGGCGTTCACCATGGAGCCGGCCGAGCAGCACCGCTTCCACCTGTCGGCCAAAGAGTATTACCACCGCCAGATGCGGATCGCCATGTACGATTCGCTCGTCAGCCCGACGATCGAAATGCTGGGTCTCGGCATGGTGCTGTTGGCCTCGGTAATGGGCGGCTACCTCGTGCTCGGCCAGCAGACGCACATCCTCGGCATCAAAATCAGCGACATTGCGTTGACTCACGGCGACATGAGCATGTTCTTCGCGATGCTGGTCGGCATGGCCGACCCGGCCCGCCGCATCGCCAACGAATTCAGCCACATGCAAGCCGCCCTGGCCGCCGCCGACCGCGTGTACGAAATCCTCGACCGCCAGCCGGCCATCGTCGATCCGCCCCACCCGGTCGCCTTGCCGTCGCTGTGGACGCCGGCTGTAACCGGGGTCACAGACCCCAGCTACAGTTCTCGGCACGCGCTGCGATTCGAGAACGTCAGCTTCCAATACCTGCCCGAGAAACCGATTCTTCACGACATGAGCCTGGAGGTCCGCGCCGGCGAAACGCTGGCCATCGTCGGTCCCAACGGCTGTGGCAAGACCACGATGCTACAGCTGTTGCCGCGCTTCTACGACCCGGACTCCGGCCGCATCACGATTGAAGGCGTCGACATCCGCAACGTCCGCCTTCGCGACTTGCGCTCCCGCCTCGGCCTCGTGTCGCAGGAAATCCTGCTGCTCAACGACACGGTGGCCAACAACATCGGCTACGGCGCCCCCGACGCCACGCAAGCCGAAATCGAAGCCGCCGCCCAAAAAGCCCACGCCCATACGTTCATCACCGAAAAGCTCCCCGACGGCTACGCCACGCTCGTCGGCCCCGGCGGCAGCCGCCTCTCCGGCGGACAGCGCCAGCGCATCGCCCTGGCCCGCGCCATTCTGCGAAACCCCGAAATCCTCCTGCTCGATGAAGCCACCAGCCAGATCGACATCGAAAGCGAACAGCTCATTTTCGAAGTGCTCCGCGATTTCTCCCGCGACCGTACGACGCTCATGATCACGCACCGCGTGAGCATGATCTCGCTGGCCGACCGCGTGGTCGTCATGGACCACGGCCACATCATCGACGTCGGCACGCACGACGAGCTATCGACCCGCTGCGACCTGTACCGCCGCCTCTGCCACACCGCGTACCGCGAAAGCGCGTAAATCGCCGCTCGCGGCTTAGCGCGTATTACCCGCGAGCCGGGGCGTCCCCACCCCCGAGAAGAAACGCCGCTTCGCGCAAAGCATCACCCCGATGAAGAACGTCAACTCGGGGCCGAGGACGGCCCGGCTCGCCAAGTCTTGAAGCCCCGTCCTCCCATTACCGAATCATATTATCTTCCAACTGAAATCCTGGATTCGGCGAATCCGACTTCTTATCAAAAGTCGTCATCAGCGCGATGTACACGCCGTAGGCGATGTCTTCGCGCAAAAACGTCACGCGTCCGCTCGAGAAAGCCACGTTCACGCCGCCCGAATGGTAGCTCGACGGCCGAGCCCAACTTGCCATATCGACTCCCGGCCCGTAGTCGCACGTGCCGCTCGTGTACCGCCCGCGAATTTTCTCCTTGCAATCACCATCCAAATCGGTCCCCGGCATGTTGATCGCGACTCGCTCGCTCGTGTTCGCATTCCACAAAAACACGGGCCCCCAAGTGCGGTCGTGCTTCTGCTCTACGACAAATTTGCCGTCAATCTCCCATAGGTCGCAGTTCAGGAATCCATTCCATCCCACATGGTCGTAGTCCGGCGAGCCCGAGTTCTCGGAGTAGATTAGTGTGTACTCGCGCCCGTCGGCCCAGTGTCCTTCGAGCGTCGCCAAGTTCGGATCGAATATTCGGTTGATGAACGGACCATTGGGAATCTTCTGATACGTGACGGACGAATACATTCCACCATTGGCCACGTACGACATCACCGACCCGCTGCGCGACTTCGACGCTTCGCTCGGGCATAGATAAACCTCAATGAACGAGCCCGTCATTGCGCCGCCCTTGGCGGTCTCCGTCACTTTCTCGCGTTCCAATTCGGGCAGCAGCAGAACTGCCCAGGTGGTATTCTGGACTGGACTTTCGGTGACGAATCGTTCGGGAGACAACGGTTCAAATAGTCCCGGATAGCGCCTGAACCGTTCGTCATATTGAATTGTTGCCAAGCCAAGCTGCCGAAGATTGTTCAGACACGCCGATCGCCGCCCCGATTCGCGCGCTTTCGACACCGCCGGCAACAACAGCGCCACCAGCGTTCCGATGATTGCGATCACCACCAACAACTCGACTAGCGTAAA
>JAKEIB010000232.1 GCA_022614705.1 Planctomycetota bacterium
AGCCCCTCCCTACGAGGGAGGGGAACGCGGAGGGTCTTCCGACGCCGAGTTGGCCGAGCTGTACGCCATGTGTCCGATGGCGGCGACGGTCGACCTCAATACGGTCGTCGAATCGACGGAGCAGGTGGATGCGATTCTGCCGCCGTATCGGCTGACCGCCGACCGCGTGCCTCAAGCTCCCATCGAGGCGGCCGTGCCGCGGATTCGGTATCCCGTCGCGCTGCGGCCAGGCGCGACGACCGCGCCGCACTCCAACGAGCCGGTGCGCGTTGCGCAACTGCCGCGCGTCGCTGAACCCTCCCCCGGCCCCTCCCTAACAGGGAGGGGAGATTGGCTGGTTGATCCGAAGGAGTGGTACACGTCGGAAGAAGCGCGACAGAACGCACCGGCCACGAATGAGCCGCCGGGTGAAAGCGAGCCGCCCGTAGCTACGGGCGGCTCGCCTGTAGCACCCAGCGACGAGCAACCGGCCGCGCTGCGTTCCGAAGGCGAATTGCCGGCGCCGCGGCATTCAAGTGTAGGAGGCGTCTCCGACGCCGATTCCGGCCGGCTGTTTCAACCACCATCGGCCTCGGAGAGGCCTCCCACGTCGGCCGATCAAGCTCTAACGCCGACCGGCGTCGATCCGCACCTCGAGCTATTCGCCAAGAACGCCTATCCCTCGGCCCGCGAGTGTGCCCAGTGCCACGAAGACATCTACCACGAGTGGAGTGTCTCGGCCCACGCCTACGCGGCCGTGTCGCCCATGTTCCATAAGTTCGAGCAGAAGCTCAACGACCTGTCCCAGGGCACGGTCGGCTACTTCTGCATGCGCTGCCACGCGCCGGTGGCGACCGCGCTCTGCGCGTCGCGCGCGGAGCCGTTGTGGAATCTGCCGGAAGTTGCCCGCGAGGGCATCACGTGCATCGCTTGCCATCGCGTGCAATACGTGTACGGCAAATCGAACGGCGAACGGCGAATCGAACCGGGCAACGTGTTCGCGCCCGTGTTCGGCGGCATCGGCGGCGACGGCGTTGCGGAGACGATCCATCGCAAAGATCACTACAAGGTAAAAACGTCGCCCGAAGAAACCGGTCCCGGCCAGAACATGCACACGGCCGGCATTTACTTCGAGCCGCTTACGCGCAGCGAGTTCTGCACGCCGTGCCACCAGGTGGCCGTGCACCCGGGCATCAAGCTCGAAGTGGTGTGGGAGCAGTATCGCGCGTCGCCGGCCTGCAAAAAGGGCATCCAGTGCCAGGATTGCCACATGGGCCGCGTGCCCGGCTTGCCGTTGGGCTACAACACGGGGCCCGTCGCCAAAATCGCCGACAAAACAGTCAACGATTGCCGCAAGAAGTCGAACCACATTTTCTTCGGCCCGAACTATCCGATCGCCCACCCGGGCATCTTCCCGTTCCACCTCAAGGCCAACCGCTGGACGATGGAACAATGGCTGGCGTTCGATTGGCGCGCCGGCTGGGGCGCCGAGGAATTCGAGAAACGCGCGGCCGACGGCGAGATTCATGTGTGCTTCCCGCCCGTGTGGGCCGAGGTCGACGACCGCTACGACGCCCGCGAGATCATCGACGAGAACCTCAAGAAGCTGAATCACAAGCGCGACATCCGCGTCGAGATCATGGAGAACGGCTCGCACGTCGACGGGCCGCACTTCGAGTCGCCGCCGCGCTGCGGCCAGGATCTCAACTTCCACTACGTGGTGACGAACACCAACGAAGGCCACAACCTGCTTACCGCGTCGCTCGGCGCCCAGCCGCAATACTGGGCGAACGTCGTGCTCGTCGGCCCCGACGGCCGCCGGCTGTGGGAGACCGGCTACCTCGATTCGTTCGCCGACCTGGCCAACATCCATTCCGAAGACGTCCGCCACAAACGCATCGCGTACGACTACCAGTTGTTCAATCTGCAGACGATCTTCCTTATCACGGGCGCGAAAGGCACCGACCGCGAATTCTTCGTGCCGGTGAACGTGGACATCGACCAACTGCCGTTCATCCGCCCGGGCACGCAGCCGATTTCCGTGATCAACCACCCGCCGTTTATCCGCATGGAGAGCCAGTCGCTCGCGCCGCTCGGATCACGCCGCGCACAGTATTACATCCCGGGCGAGTTCGTGCGGCAGCCGGGCACATATCGGCTGTCGTTCCGCATGCGCAGCCGGGCCGAGCCGCCTTACTTCATGCGTTTCTGCGGCGCGACGCCCGACATGATCCGTTCGATGAACGAGTGGATGGTCGATGTACACCCGATGACCGTGGAATTCACCGTGCGCTGATTTGGAGCAATAGGCAGCCGGCGACCCGTTGGGATCACGGCTAACTGAAAACGCCAAAACTATCAGTTCCCCGAAGAGCCGCGACCCGGGCACCACGCAGGACGCGTGGTCGTGGTCGCCGGTGAACGACGTACGACTCCGATTGTTGAACACCCGCGATATGACGTTGCGTGACGAAAATCCGCTGCGCCGCAAAGCAATCGCCATGCGGTTAGCGCTGTGTGCGCTTGCGCTCGTCGGCGTACGCTCGATCCGCGCCGAGCATCCATCCGTTGCACTGCGCACCTCGGAAACGCCACCGCCGTCCGAAGCCTGGACGCCGACTGTGACCGCCGAATCATTGTTCGCACCGCCGCACGAACCGGGCGTGATCGAGCAAGTCACCGGCCCGCCGCTAGGTGTGGGTGGCTGGGGCGGAGTCTTCGACGCCCCAGAACTTCAATCTCCGCATGCGAATACGTCGTGCACGCAATCCGCATCCTACAGCAGCGGCGACTTCGCGCCCGATCCCTTCTACGAAAACTGGCCCTACGATCCGCTCGCCGAGCAGGCCGTTTACGGCGGCAAATACCTCAACCCCACACAACGCCCACTCATCGAATGGGGCATGCCGTTCTACGACACTGGCCCCGTGCCGCCGCCGTCCGACAACTGCGGCCCCACCAACCCGTCGCTGCCGCGATTCTATCTTTACGGCGACTACCGCGCGGCCGCCGCGTACAACGCCCAAAACGGCAGCGACAAAGGCGTGCTCGCCAACCGCCTCAATCTCGAATGGGACTTGTGGCTCACGTCCACCGAACGCTTCCACATGTTCACCGGGCCGTTCCAGGACGGCAACGACTTCATGCGCGTCGAGTTCGACGATGGCGACGCCGAGTTCTTCAGCGAAACCAACCTCTTCGACGCCGACACCGACACGCTCTTCTTCGAGGGCGACCTGGGCTACATGATCGGCGGCTGGACTGGCCAGTACGCGCCGTTCGACCTGCCCGTCGCCGTCGGCCTCATCCCGCTCTTGTTCCAAAACGGCGTGTGGATGGAGGACGCGATTGTCGGCATGGCGGCGACGATCCCGGCTCGCAACAGCCCCTGGCTTGACTGGTCGAACTACGACGTAACGTTCTTTGCCGGCTTCGATCAAGTCACCAGCCCCGCCTTCGACGACAGTAACGCCGCGGCCAATGTGTTCGGCGTGACCACGTTCATCGAGTCCCGCGGCGGCTACTTCGAAATTGGCTACGCGTTCCTCGACGACACGGCCAACTTCGGCCGCAGTTACAACAACATCGGCCTGTCGTACACGCGGCGCTATCTCAACCTCGTGTCGAATTCAATGCGAGTGATCGTGAACGCCGGCCAGAACGGACCGGTCGACGATCGCACGGCCAACGGCGTGCTCTTAATCGCCGAGAACTCGTTTCTCACGCCCTGGCCCTACAACGTGATCCCGTACGTGAACCTGTGGAGCGGCTTCGACGATCCGCAATCCGTCGCCCGGGCCGGTGCCGCCGGCGGCGTGCTGAGAAACACGGGCATCCTGTTCGAATCCGACAACCTCACCGGTTATCCGACACTCGACGCCACTGGCGCCGAAACGTACGGCGCTGCAATTGGCGTCGACTTGCTGGCCCCAGAGTTCACACACCAATTGATTCTCGAGGCGGCCGTGCTACAAGTATTCGGCGACCCCGCCATTCGCAACGCGCCCGGCGACCAATACGGCATCGGCCTGCGCTATCAGGTGCCCATCAGCAACGCCCATTTGCTGCGGTTCGACGTCATGCACGGCTGGTTCGAAAACAGCGACGACGCGACCGGCGCGCGGGCCGAGTTCCGCTGGAAGTTCTAAATGATTCACACTGGGGTGGCTGGGGTCGAGCGTCAGCGAGCCCCCAGCTCGCGAGCGTCTGGGGGCTCGGCTTCGCCTCGACCCCAGCCACCCAGCCGCCAGGCCTCGATTTCATCCACATGATAATTGTGGCACTTCTGACAACTCTCGCCCGCCGCCTTCGCCGTGTGACACTGTGCACACTGCTGCTTCGAAATCGGCGCGAACTCGCTGACGAAAGTATGCGGATTGTCCTCGGAATACGCCGCCGCGGTGTCGGCCGAATTGTTGATCGCATGGCAACTCGTGCAATCGGATAGTTGCGGCAGCAATAGGTGCGGTCCATGTGAAAACTTCGTTAACGAGCGCGGCCCGGTCGTGCGATTGTAAGCTCGCCAGTTGATCGTCATCTGACCCTCCGCGACACGCTCCACGCTGTGGCACGATGCACAGAGCCCCGGAGCCGTTGGGCTCGAAAGCTCCCTGAACGTTGCCATCACAAGCGGCCGCAACTCGAGATTCGGCGTCGCTGCCAATAGCTTTAGCCAAGAAGTTAACACCGAATCGGCATGCGCCGCTGGTCGATATCGAATTGATAGTGTGACATCGTCAAGGAACCAAGTGCCTGCGGGATCATATTGTGGCGTTTTCCTTGCCGGAAGATCCGCCGATTTGACATCGCGCGGCCAAGCTTCCTTACCAATGTCGATCCCCGGGAACCAATTCGCCGCCTCATGCATCACACTCACGGAAAGCCCCGCCATTAGCGCTGAAACCTCTGGTTCTTCCACGTATGGCGCCAGCGCTCGCGACAACCGCTCGCGCACGGCCACTGGCCCGCGCTCGCCGATGTCGGCAACCAGCGACCTGATCGCCGCCGCCAATTTGGCGCAGGCTGCAAGTTGAACTGGATCATCCGGATCGACGTCTAAAAAATCGAAGTCCGCACCGAGCGCGGTCATTGCCTGCGCGGCATCTTGGTCGGCCGCCAGCAGCAGCTTCATCATCGGCGGCAACCGGCCATCGAAATCGCCTGTGGCCGCTTCGGGCCACGGTCCAATGTCATGCCCAGCCGTCTTCAGTGCGTCGACGTCAATCGTCGGCAGCGAAATGAACGGCAAGCCCTTGGCCACGCTAGTCGCAATCTTTTCATCATGGCACAATGCGCACGCGTTTTCAAAACTCGCCAGCAGCTGCACCGATTGCGTGGCGTCCTCGACATGACACAACCGACAGGCAAAAGCCTGTTTCTTCTCAGCGAAGTGCTTCGCCTGGTGCGAAGCGTGGTTGAACACGATCCGCGTCCGCCGCTCATACGGCCATACTCCAAAATCCGGGTGGTCCGTCGAAAAACTTTGGTAACGCTGTTGATGGCACGACTGGCAGGCGGCGTCGTTCATGGCTACCAGATCAAACTGAGCGCCCCGATGTTCACGATGACAAGTCGCGCAGGCGAGTTCGTGCCGCTTGTGGTTCGAAGACGGTCCCACGCCTGACGCGGTGATCTGTCGCAGCAGTTGGGGCGCGACATTGTGTGCCACCAACGCGAATTCTGTCGAAATCGTCGACTTGTGACACTCCATACACCGCTGCGATTGACCAGTTTCACCACCATGAAACCCGGCGAGCGACCCGGCCCAACCCGCCACGCTTCGCTCGGCCGCCGAATGACACTCCGCACACTTCCCCCTCCCTCGTAGGGAGGGATTAGGGGAGGTTTCGTTCTCAAGCAGCTGCGCGTGTTGTTGGGCAAGCGGCCCCGGCGAAATCGCCCGATCGCGCCAGTCGGCGCTGAGAAGAATCGTGAGCACACCGGCCGCGAGCAGCGTGCAAGCTGTCACGAACCGCCCGCGAATCGATCGCAAACTTCGCACAGGCCTGCATCGATGGACGCACCCGCAACCGCCTTCCGGCGATGGTCCTTCCGCACATACGCCGCCTCGCAACGGCGAGCGATTGCACATCCACCGATCACCGTCGCGCGTCGGTACACACTCGGCCAGGGCAGGGCACGCGCCGCCGGCCGTCGGACCGGCCGGGCACGCCTGGCCGTCGCTCGCCAATCCGCATACCCACGGCTGGTTCGGCCGTTCGTATTGGCGACTCGCATAGTCCGGCCCCGGTTCCCTCATGCGACGCCTCCATGAAAGGCGTGCGCCAACAGACCATGCAACACCGCGAGCAAAACGAGAGCGTACGTTAAGCCGATGTGACCGAACAGCCAGAGCTTGAGCACTTTCTGTCGCGCATCGTGAAAGTCCAGGTCATCCTTCCGCCGCACAAGCGTGAACAGCCGCTCGCATCCAATCTGCTCCTGCTCGGAGAGATATCGGCGCACATCCTGCATCTCACGCATCAGCGCGCGGCGCAGTGCCGAGGTTGGCCGTACTAAGTAGCGCCAGCCGCGCGCGCCGGCGAAAAAGCCGTAGAGCCGCGCCGTGTAAAAATCGGCGAGTGTCGTCGCGCCTGATGCTGCGACAGATTCGAGCACTACTTCTTCCGCCTGGCGACGAACTTGCCGGCGAAACGCGGGAATCCGCTCATAAGTGATCTCGTCGCTAACGCGCGCTAACTGTGGCGGAATCGTTCGCGTTAGGTACAGCCCAACCAATCCGCTTCCCACGGTCAGATAAAAAGTCACCGCCAACAACGCTTCGAGCCAGCCGGACGGCCACGCCGTCCGGGCATGCAGCGCAAACACGCCCACCGTCCCAATTCCAACATAAATATGCCATTGCAGCCACGCAGTCGAACCGCCCAGCGGCAAAAACGGCAGCTTCTTGCGCACGTTGTACGACGCAAGAAAGAATACGGCGGCGAGCAGCAAATATCCTGTCCCAAGCGCCGACGAATCGAGAGTCTGCTCCCGCGCGCGCACCCACCATACAATGCCCGCCAAAGCGAGCACCAACAGGCTCGCATTCCGAATTCGTCGCCGAGTAAAAAAGCTCATGCCCCAATCCGTAAGGAGTTTACCCGCCGCGGCAGGCAATCCGAAATCAACCCGCTTTACGCCCCAGCCATTGACTCAGGCCCGTCAGATTCGCCATATCGACGCGCACAAGGGCGTCGTGCGGACACGCGTTCTGGCACGCGGGGCCAGTCAACTGCGCGGCGCAGAAGTCGCACTTCGTCGCCTTCAGGATTGGCTGTTGCGTTGCCTCATCCACGAGAAACGCGCCGCCCGGCTCGCGAATCTCCACCATCCGAATCGCCTCATACGGGCAACTATTGGCACATGTGCTGCAGCCAATGCACGTGCGATCGTTGATTCGCACCGTACCCGTGTTCGCATCCCGCGCAATCGCCCCCGTCGGACAGCCGATCATGCACACGGGGTCCACGCAGTGCATACAGGCGTTGGCCACCATCAGGTTGTCGTGCTTCGGCCCCTGCCGGATGAATCGCGGATTGTTGTCGTGCGTCGCGGCGCACGCCCGCACGCAGTCATCACAGCGCGTGCAGCGATCCAGGTTGATCAGCATCGTCTGCGTGCCGTTGAGAAACCGGTGGTCGGCCAAAAAGTCGAGCAGACGCGCGTCGGACGCGCTGATTTCGGATTTCGGATTTCGGATTGCGGATTGTTGGGTGTCTTGCATCCTTAATCCGCAATCCGCAATCCACAATCCGCAATTTGGAATAATCAATTCCCGAACCACCTCCGTCGGAATCCGCAATACATCGACATACCCGACGGCCCGTAACGAATGTCGCCACGGCACTCCTTCGCCCGTCGCATGCGATTCAATCAGCTCGGAAAACCCGAAGACCTGTCCCTTGCCGAGATACGCAAGCGTGCGGTGTCCATGGCCATGCCGTTGGCTCATGCGGGCGAATCCGGATCGAATGAGCAACAGCCCGGTCGGCCGGTCGCCTTCCTCGGCGATTAGGGGCTCCGCGGCAATTTGCTCGGTGGCGTCGCGCGCATGATTCGGCCCGAAGTCGGAGTACCAATCGAAATTGCCGTACGATTCGAACTCCGTCGCCAACGCAACTTGCTCGATGATGTTGTCCGGCAGATCGTACAAGAGTGGCGTCTCGCGGAGGTGAACGCGCAGGCTATTTTCTCGATACAGCTGTTCGACGTGTTCGCGAATCGCCGGGGAGCGCCGCATGATGTCCCGCAAGCCTTGCCAACGAATTTCCAGCAATGTCGCTCGGCCGTCGGCGATCACCGTGGCCGTTCGCGGCGTGCGCGTGAGCGCCGCCAGCTCGCCGAAGATTTCACCAACTCCCAATTGCACGCTGCCCGTTTTCTCCAACAGTCGTGGCACGTCTTGAAGAAACACCCGGGCCGTGCCGCTTTCGTCACGCGTTCCAACACGGTCGTTCGCAGGATCGTTTGCACCGGCCGACGCGCGCACCTCGGGCAACTTCGCATTGCTCCACAGCTGAGCGATCGCCTGTCGCCAGCTTCGTCGCGGCGGCTCTTCGCGTCCAAGCAGCTTCGCGTCGAGCCGCTCCAGCACAACGCGCACGGTGCCGGCCAACACGAGAAACGCGCTATGGCCGTAATCGCCCTCGCGCACGATCAAATCGCCGGCCTGGTATCGGCCAATTCGTGTGTCGCCCAGCAAAATTCCGCGCAGCGGCAACGACGGCGGAAACGCGTTCGCGTCGATGCTGCGAAACGGCTCGATTCGCAAAAGCGCATCGACGTCCGCCTCGGCCATTTCGCCGAACGGTTCATTCCAACGCCGCGGCCGCGGTACGGCAATTTCCAGTTCGGACATCGCTTCCTCTTTTACCGGAAGGATTAACCACGGAGGACACAGACGACACGGAGTCGGAAAAAGACAAGGAGACAAGGAGAAGGGGAGACAAGTAGATTTGATGACATCGTTTCTCCTTGTCTCCCTGTCTCTCCTTCTCCTTGTCTTGATTGCCTCCGTGGCCTCTGTGTCCTCCGTGGTAAAACAAATACTCTTTGATTCCTGAAAAGGCTAGTTTTTGTATTGATTAGGCTTCGGAAGCAGCGCATCGAGCGCTGAAAGGTTTGTTCCGTCGGCTTTTTCCGCGAACTCATGGGCCGCTTTGCCGACGCCGTCTGCTGCCGCCGTGATCGCCTCCGCGTTGCCGAGCCGAAGCTCGACAGAAGCGATCGCGTCAAGCGCCAATTGAATCAGTGGATCATCAGTGACTTTCTGAATTTCGTGCAGCCGCCTCTTCATGCGCGCCGCTCGTTGAGCGCTTGTAACGCCGAAGGTTGCCTTTTGGCTCGCGACTGCTGTTGCCCTTAGGCTGTACTCCAAATCGGTCATCACGCCGACGACGTACATGACTCGCAACTCGGCCGGGCTCGGTAATCCGTTCGCCGTGCCGCCGGTTCGCAGAAAGTTGTGCCGCACCATTCCCTGCGACCACGACACGAGCTCAAATTCCTCGCTGCCCGCCAAGTGGCCGCCCACGTTCACCAGCCGCTCATTCGGCACCGTGTGGCAGTCGTAGCATTGCCGCGCAATGAGATAGATATTGTGCGGATTGTTCATGCCGTGCGCGATGCTTTCCTCGACGCGCTTCATCCGATGTTCAGATGGTTCCCGCTCCTTCGTGACGCCTTCGCCGCCGTAGTCGGCATGGACCGTAATCCAATCGGCCGCCCCGCCGTGGCACGACTCACACGAAACCCCGGCAACTACCCGCATCCGTCCGCCCTGGTTCTGCTCCGTGTAATGACACTGCACGCACGTGCTGCTCCGCTTGATCGACCGCTCGCCCAGCCGATCCGCAATCTCCTTGGCCCGCGGGGTGCGGTGCAGGGCATCGAACGTCGCGAAATGCGGCGTCTTCATCCACTGCTGCACTTCCAGCTGGTGACACTTCGCGCACTGATCCGACCCGACGATCCTCGTCGCATCGGGAACCGATGGGCCGACGCCTGCTTGCTGGCCACTCGCATTGTGGCAAAAGGCCATGACCGTGACAGTTGCAGTAATCAAGCTGATGACAGTCTCACGCAGAGGCACAGAGGCGCAGAGAGAACTAGGAATGTATAACATTCTCAATTTCAAAGTTCTCAGTTCACCCATCCGTTCAATTCCTTCGTATGCTGACAAGTCATCTGTCGATTCCTCTGCGCCTCTGCGTGAGACAATTCGCCTTTATGCGTCCAGAACCAGCGCACCGGCCGGCTCGCTGATGCACGTCAGGCAATGTCCCGCCGGGACCGAAATACTGGGCTGCTTGAGGTTCGTGACCGCGCCGCTGCGAACAGCCAACATGCACTCGCCACAACTACCGGCTCGGCAACCCGAGGGCATCGCAATGCCGGCCGCTTCGCCGAACTCCAATAGCGACGTAAACGACCCGTCCCACACGACGGCCCAATGGGCGCGCTCGAAACGCACTTCGCACGGTTCCGCGCGTCGGCCGCGCGATTGGACCGTCCCTCCACATTTCACACTGGCCGGACCGAACGCCTCGAAGTGGACGTGCGACTCGGGCACCCCCCAGTCCCACAACGCGGGCACGAGCGACTCCATCATTTGGCTCGGACCGCACACGTAATAGTGAAAGTTGTTCGACGGCAGCACCGCGCGAAGCCGATCGAATGAAAGCCGGCCGCGGTGATTGTAATCCTTATACAACACGTCTTCCGACAGCGGCGCCGAGTAGCTCACCTGCAGATGAATCCATGGGTTCGTTTCGGCCAGCCGCTGCAAATGATCCTTGAACGGGTGCTCGCGGCCGTTGCGGAAACCGAAAATCGCGTATATCTCTCGCCGCTGGCCGGAGTGGACGCACGCATCCAACATGCTTACTAGCGGCGTGACGCCAATGCCCGCGCCGATCAGCGCAACCGGTTCTCCGGCGAGCGGGTCGATGAGAAACGTGCCGCCGGGCGCGCGGACCTCCAACACGTCGCCCACACGCACGTTGTCGTGAAAGTAGTTGCTGCCACGTCCCGGCGGCGCGGTCGGGCGATCCGAGGGCGCGGCGATCCGCTTGATCGTCGCCCGGTAGTAGTCCTGTTGCGGACGGCCGGACATCGAGTAACAGCGGACGAGCGGCGCACTCGTGCCGATCAACGGCAATCGGAACGTCAGATACTGACCCGGTGCAAACGGCAGCAGCGGGCGACCATCCACCGGCGTAAAGTAGAACGATTTCACGTCGACGGCTTCATCGACGATCGCGGCGACGCGAAAGGGTCGCCAGCCGCTCCAATCCGCGATGGCTTTCGATGCCCGTGCTGCCCGCGCAGCGGCTTCGACACGGCGGCGGAAGTCGGCGCGTTCCAGCTCAAAATCGCGATGCCAGCGCGCGCGCCGACGCGCGGTGCGCACGGTGAAATTCAGCCCTTGCAGGCCGACCCAGCCGACGAGCAGCCAGCCGATTGCGAGGCCAATAGTTTGCGTGTTGATTCCCATGCTTGCACGCCCGCCTCAGCGAGCCGCGGATTATTCCGAAAACGCCAGTTGCTGTCTAGAACATTGCTGCTAGCAAGCATCCTGGGACGGCTGTAACGGTTGTTATGCGAATAGCTGTTAATAGGAGGCTAATCCGTCCCCATCATCCGATGCGTAACCTATTCTGTTGAATAGCGATACGTTCGCCGCAAGCCGGTTTCGCGCCGACCCATGTACGACGCCTCCGACCCCAATGCGATCCACAGCGAGCAGCGCGAGGTAACGCTGCTATTCGCCGACCTGCGCGGCTTCACCGAGCTGGCCGGGTCGCTTCAAATGGATCCGCTCGTCTGCGAGCTGCTCGCGCACGTGATGGATTGCCTCTCCGAGGCGGTCGCGCACCACGACGGACTCATCGTGGATTACTATGGCGACGGGCTAATGGCGATGTGGAATGCGCCGACCAATCAGCCCGATCATGCCGAGCTCGCCTGCCGCGCTGGGCTGCAAATGTTGGAGTCGCTGCCGACGGTTACCGACGAATGGATGAACGTGATTCAAACGCAGTTGCGGCTAGGCATCGGCGTACACACCGGGTCGGTCCAAGTCGGCAACGCGGGCAGCACGCGAAAAGTAAAGTACGGACCGCGCGGGCCAAGCGTCAATTTGGCCAGCCGCGTCGAATCGGCGACTAAGGAATTGCGCGTACCGTTTGTGGCGACGCGGCCAACCGCTGATCGGCTTTCCAAACTATTCGCAACGAATCGGGTTTGCTGCGCGCGGATGCCCGGGCTGCAGAAGCCCGTCGATCTGTATGCCGTGCGTTCGGCAAATGCTGACCTGCACACATCATTCGCTTGGCGCACATACGACGAGGCGCTCCGCCAATTTGAAGCGGGCGAACTCGAGGTGGCCGCTGATACGTTGGCCACAATTGATCAGACGGTCGCCGAAGTGCCGTGGCGATTCCTTGGAGAACGCGTTCAGTGCGAGCTCGGCCACAAACTCCGCCGTCGAAGCATGGACCAACTCGCCGCTTACGCCGGCGGCGTGATCGTGCTCAGCGCGAAATAAGCATAAAGCCGCGACCGCTGGTCGCGGAATATGCGCGAATCATAAGAGGTCGCGGCCATTTCTCATGCGCCGCACCGTTTCCGCGACCAGCGGTCGCGGCTTTTTGTCACCGCTCGCGGGCCATTGCGAGAAACAGCTCGTACCGCGCCTTCATTTCCGGCAGGCTATCGCCGCCGAATTTGTCGACCAGCGCGCACGCCACTTCGAACGCCACCACGTTCTCCACGATCACACTCGCAGCCGGCACGGCGCACACGTCGCTCCGCTCATAGCTGGCTTCCTGCTTCTGCTTGGTTTCGAGGTTGATCGATTCCAGCGGCCGGGCCAGCGTGCTGATTGGTTTCTTGGCGGCCCGAATCACGAGCGGCTGGCCGTTCGTCATGCCGCCTTCGATGCCACCCGCGTTATTGGTCGGACGCACGTAGCCAAGGTTTGGCGTATCGCGCTGCGACGCATCGTACTGAATCGGATCATGCACCTGCGATCCACGTCGCCGCGCGGCTTCGAATCCCATACCGATTTCGACCCCCTTGATCGCCTGCACCGCCATCACGGCCTGCGCGAGCCGGCCGTCCAGCTTGCGATCCCACTGCGCGTGCGTGCCGAGCCCGAACGGCAGGCCGTCAACGCGCACTTCCACGATCCCGCCCAGCGTGTCCCCATCCTTGCCGGCCGCGTCAATGTGCTGCTTGATCGCTTCGTCGCGCGCGAGGTTCAAGCCGTACATTTCGCTCTGGTCGCGAATGGATCGCAAGCCGTCCAGCGGCGCATCGACCGGTTCGATCCGTTCGCCGCCCAGCTCAACGACGTACCCGAACGCTGTGATGCCAAACTCGGCCAACAATTGTTTCGCGAGCGCTCCCGCCGCCACTCGCACCGCCGTTTCCCGCGCGCTGGCCCGTTCCAAGACGCCGCGAATCGAGCCCAAAAACTTCATCGCGCCGGTGAGGTCGGCATGTCCCGGCCGCGGACGCGGCAGATCGTCCAGCCGCTCCAGCTTGTAGTCGCGATTGGGAACTTCCAGCGCAATCGGGCTGCCGAGCGTGACGCCCTTCCACACGCCGGAGAGAATGTTGACCGCATCCGTCTCGATGCGTTGCCGCCCGCCGCGTCCGTAGCCGCCTTGCCGCCGACGCAGTTCGACGTTGATCGGCTCGACGTCGATCGTCACGCTGGCCGGAAATCCGTCCACCAGCGCGATCAGCGTCTTGCCGTGCGATTCACCGGCGGTCCAGTAGCGCAGCATATTATCCGCTCCGCGCCGCCTCGCTTTTGCTTCCCTCTACTGCCCCAAGCAGTTTCGGCGGCCGACGAACGACGTTGCATCCAGAGGCGCGCTGAATACGGCGCAAATCTTCATAGATTAGCCTCAGGTCACCACCGAACTTGCGAGTGTGCTCCATTCGCCAGTGCCGCACCTCTTCTACGATGGGATCCTTCATGGTGTGATCTCCAACAATTCGTCCGGCGAACAAATTTCCGGGCATTGGTAGCCCGCCTGTTCCACAATCTGCCGAACCCTTATACGAATGAACGGTGCATAGTTCCAGGTAACCAACACGTCCATGCCATTGATCGCTGCGATGGCAATGTGAAGCGCGTCCTCCGGATAATCTTCCGGGATGCCGTGACCCGCGATGATCTTCGATGCCAATTCTCTGGCTGCCTCATCGGTCTCCAGCATGGTAAATGCTGCAATGGCTTGTAAGCGCAGCGATGCTTGTTCCTCCTCGCCTTTGGCAGCTTCATCGTAGACAAGAATTGAGACGTAGGAATCGTACTCGGAAGCGAATCTTGGCCACAATTCCCGAGTTGATTCTTGCCGTGCCGCTACAATAACGTCTCGGCTTGGCCGGGCCACGTAGTAACTGACAACCGTCGTCTCGATATAGACGCTTTTCACTCAATAAGTCTAGTTTCCGGTCAATGGTGCGTCAAACATTGAAATCATAATGCACCAGTTGATTGTCGAAGCCTCTGGCTCACGAGTACGCTGTTCGAAAGTGCAGTAATCGCCGCGAGTTCGAATAGAAATGGGTACCCGCAACTAGATGATCTTCGCGTTTCGCTAAGTCACCGCTTCAGCGGTAAACCACCGCTACTTCCACGCAAACTCCTCACCCGTCACCCGCTCGAACGCCTCGATATACTTGGCCCGCGTCTTGGCAACGACCTCGGCGGGCAGCGCGGGCGGCGGGCTGTTCTTGTCCCAGCCGCTCTTCGTCAACCAGTCGCGAACGAACTGCTTGTCGAACGACGGCTGCGAGCCGCCCGGCTTGTATGTGTCGGCCGGCCAGAAACGCGAGCTGTCGGGCGTGAGCACTTCATCAATCAGAATCAACTCGTCGTCGATAAGGCCGAATTCGAACTTCGTATCGGCGATAATGATGCCCTGGCTCATCGCGTACTCGGCGCCGCGCGTGTACAGGTCGATGCTCCGCTGCGAAAGCTGTTTCGCCAGATCGCGGCCAACCTGGGCGCATACCTCGTCGTAGCTGATGTTCTCGTCGTGCATTCCCTGCTCGGCCTTGGTCGCCGGCGTGAAAATCGCGCCCGGCAGCTTCTCGCTTTCCTTCATCCCGGTGGGCAACTCGATGCCGCAGACCGCGCCCGTCTTCTGATATTCGCTCCAACCAGAGCCAGATAGATAGCCGCGCACCACGCACTCGATCGGCACGACGCTCGTCTTCCGCACCAGCATCGCCCGGCCTTCCAGCTGCGAACGATCCACGCCCGGCGGCAGATCGAAGTCGTTCACGTCGCACGAAATCATGTGGTTCGGCACGTCCTTGAAGCGCTCAAACCAGAACCGGCTGAGCTGTGTGAGCACGCGGCCCTTGTCGGGGATGCCACTCGGCAAAACCCAATCGAACGCGCTGATTCGATCCGTGCTCACCAACAGCAGCGTATCGCCGAGGTCGTAAATGTCGCGCACCTTACCGCGGCGCACGGGCAACTGGTCGATCGATGTTTCAAGTATGGTGGAGGGCATGATGGCTTCCAATCCGCTCGGAGTGTTGAAGATGTCCTGACGGCCGGCGAACGTGCTGGCGCGTTCATGCGAGTATACCGCGTGCCATACCCGCCTCGCTATGGTTGTTGAGGCCGCAGGTGCCCGGTAAAATCAAGGGTTCGCCGCGATGCGTGCCTGCGTTCGGTCCGCGCGGCGTCGCGTGGCCCGTAAAGTTTTCTCTAACTTACTCATCCGATCCGCCGCCAAGGTTGCCGCTCCATGGGCCTGTTGCGACTGCTGGTTCACAATCGAGATCGCATTCCGCCCGGCGGACTCGACCACATCCACATGTGTGGTCAGGAGGACCTGCCCTGGTTCGCCCGCGTGTACTTCAGCGGCGACCACCTGGTGATCGAACGGAACGAGGACGAATCCGGTCGCGTGTTCGTGCCCTGGCGGGTCGGCGATTACGGACCAATTCTCATCGGCACTTCCACGCTCATGGAGCGCGACGAACCCTACGTGCTCGAAGTCGAGCTGGCGCGCGGCGTGACCAATACTCTGCGTAATCAGCTGGCTCAATGGGAATCGATGGGGCTCGATGTGCCCCAGTCGATTCGGGCGCAAGTGCTCGAAGCGACTTCCGATTTTTCTCGCGCGGCCACAATGCAAAACGATGTGCCCGCGGCCGCCGACTGGGCCCAGCGTTCTCTCGCTACGTCGGTCATTGCGATGGATCGGCTCGCCACCGAATATGCACAGCAGGCGCTGCGGTCGCGCCGCAATCAATCGAAACCGAGCAGCTCTTGGTTCGGCATCCACCTGGGCAACCAGCGGCCGAGTTCCCGCATCGCTCGGCAATTGGCGAGCACGTTCAACATGGTGTCGCTGCCCGTTTCGTGGCGATCGACCGAAGTGGTGGAAGGACGCCGCAGTTGGGACGACGTCGACGCGCAAGTCGATTGGGCCCACTCGGCCGGCCTGCGAATCAGCGCCGGACCGATTCTGGAGCTCGACGATCGCGGCGTGCCCGATTGGACCTATCTGTGGGAAGGCGATTTCGACAACCTGTTGTCGTTCATGATCGACCACGTTCGCGCGGTTGTCGAACGGTACCGCGGCAAAGTGCACCTGTGGCAGGTGGTCTCGCGCATGACACATGGCCACGCACTGGGCCTCAACGAAGAAACCCGGCTGCAGGTCGCGGCCAAGGCGATCACCACCGTACGCCAACTCGATCCAACCACGCCGCTCGTCGTGTCGTTCGACCAGCCGTGGGCCGAGTATCTGGCCACGGAGCACCTTGACCTGGCGCCGCTTCACTTCGCCGACGCGCTCGTGCGAGCCGACTTAGGACTGGCCGGCATCGGACTGGAGATCAACATCGGATATCACCCCGGCGGCTCGCTGCCGCGCGGCCCGCTGGCCATCAGCCGATTGATCGATAACTGGAGTTTGCTCGAGTTGCCGCTGCTGGTGGCGCTAACATCGCCCAGCTCGTCGGCCGAGGACCCCCAGGCAAACGGCAAAGTCCAGGTGTTCGCAAGTGATCGGGAAGCGGTCACGCCGGAGTCGCAGCGCGAATGGATCGAACGGCACGTGCCGTTGATCCTTGCCAAGAACGTCGTGCAAGTCGTGCTCTGGAACCAACTCTCCGACGCCGCGCCACACCACTATCCACATGGCGGACTCTTCGACCGGGCCGACAAACCCAAGCCCGCGCTCGAAGCCCTGAAAAAAATCCGCCAGAAGTATCTCGACGGCGGGAAGTAGTGCAACCGTGTCGTAACATGCGGCAAAACACAGATACGAATCCCGAAGGGATTCAATCCCTGGGCTAAATGATTCAATCCCTTCGGGATTGTCGTGCTGGGTGCCACTCTCACCGCGAAACCGTCGCGTACTCGCCGCTGCCCATCACGGCTTCGGTCCGCGAAGCATGATTCGGCAACGCGGAGTCCAGATTACAACTGTGGAGCGCTTCCTCACACTCGGGCGACAGCCCGCAAATCCGCAGCGCGCCGCCGCACTGGGCCAGCCGCTCTTGCAGCAGCACGAGCTGACCCATCAAACCGCTGCGCAGCTCTTCGAGCTCTTCCAGCTCCAGCACGAGCCGATAGATAAAATGCCGCGAGGAAATCGACCACAGCATGTCCGCAATTTGCGGAACTTCGGCGAGCGGTTCGTTCTTCGCTCGCAACTTCACAAACAGCCAGTTCGGCCCTCGATCAACATTCAGTTCGAGGCCATCGACGACATGAATCGCCACGTTGACGCTCCATCACTTTAGTGCCAGAACGGCACGTTCCTCAGAGAATAGTCATGCGACCGAAGCATCGTGGGTCCCGCGCGATGCCGTGTCGCCCGCCTGATTCGATCCATCTTAGGACGATCCGAACGCGGCCCGCAATGCGACTTTATGAATTCTTCGTGGTGCTAGCGACAACATGACTTGAACCGTCTGCCGGATGGTGAGCCTTGAAAGCGCTATCAGGTCGCTCAAACACCTATCGCGAAGGCCCACTGCAATGCCGCGAAACATTCTCGCCGAAAATCCCTTTATCTTTTTGAACAGGAGATAACAGAGAAAACAGAGAAAAACGAAAAGCGACGCACTCCGTTAGCTCTGTTACCTCCTGTTCAAAAAAACTGCCGCTAAGCCTTGCTAATCATTTTCTGGATCGTTTCCCTGGCAATTTGGAGAGCCTCGGGCAACTTGGCGGGGACTTTTCCGCCCGCCTGGGCCATATCGGGCCGACCCCCTCCGCCGCCCCCGACCGCCGCCGCCACCGGCCGAATCCAGTCGCCCGCGCTCAACTTGCGGGCCTGCAAATCCTTGCTGATCCCGGCCACCAGCGTCACCTTGTCGTCATCCTGCCGGCTCGCCAACAGCACGGCCGACGACGACGTCCTCCCACGCACCTGATCGATCAGTTGCCGCATCAAGTTGGCCTCCACGCCGGGCACTTCGCTGACGATCACCGTCACGCCGCCAACCTCCTCCGCCGATTCCAGCAATCGCTCGCCCGACAGCGGCCCCGCCGCGGATCGTTCGGCAAGCTGCTTTTCCAGCGCCGCGACGTCCGCCTGAATCGCCGCCAATCGCCGCGGCACATCTAGCGGCGCCACCGAAAGCAGCCGCCCCGTTTCCAACAATGCCTGCTTCATCTCGTCATATGTCGGCTTAGTGCCCGATTTGACCTTCTGCCCAACCGCTTGCGGTTTAGCTAAGGCCGCCCCCCCACCCGCGATCTGCTTCCGCAACTCCCGCACCTTCCCCGCCAACACCCCCGCCGCATCCGTCACTTCACTCGCCGCCACGCCCAGCAACTTCGCCACCTTCTCAATCGCCGCTTCAATATCCCGCCGATGCTGCGCCGCCTTCGCGCCCGTGAGCGCAATGATCCGCCGCGTGCCCGCCGACACGCCTTCCTCGCTCAGCACTTCAAACTGCTCCACTTCGCGCGTATTCGTGAGATGCGTGCCCCCGCACAACTCCTTGCTAAACGCGCCCATCGAAATCATCCGCACCGGATCGGGATACTTCTCGCCAAACAGCATCATCGCGCCCTGCTTCCGCGCATCGGCCAGCGGCAGAATCTCCCACTTTACCGGCGACGACGCCGCAACTTGTTGCGCAACGTCCGCACTGATCGCCGCGAGTTGCTCGCCGCTCACCGGGCTGAGATTCGTGAAGTCGAACCGCAGCCAATCCTCGTCCACCTTCGAGCCCTGCTGCTGCGCGTGCGAGCCAAGATTCTTCTGCAGTGCGTAATGCAAAATGTGCGTCGCCGAGTGCGCCCGTCGAATGCCGGCGCGCCGCTGCGAATCCACAACCGCTTTCACCTTGGCGCCTTCGCGCATTACGCCTCGCACGAGGTGGCCCGCGTGAATCACCAGCCCGCCGTCTTTTTGAGTGTCGGTGACCGCGAATTCAAACCCATCGCCGACGAGCTTGCCCGTGTCGCCCACCTGGCCGCCGCTCTCACCGTAAAACGGCGTGCGATCCAGCACGACGCGCACCGGATTCTTGTGGCCGATCTCCTTCATCTTGTCGCACAAGTGATCGTTCGGCGCCGTGCCCGCGATGATGCCTTTGATCGTGGCCTCGGCCTCGGTCGTTTCGTAGCCCAAAAACTCCGTCGTGTGCAACGCCTGCTTGAGCGAATCGATCGGCCCGCGCGTGCCCATCACCGCATGTTGCACCTTGCCCGACGCCTCGCCGTGCTCCTCCATCGCCTGCTCGTAGCCCTGCCAATCGAACGCCAGGTTGTGCTCGGCCGCCAGCGACTCAAACAGCTCCGGCGGCACACCGTACGTCTGATACAACTCGGCCGCCACCGCGCCATCCACCGTCACCCGATTCTCGCGCAGCATCTGGTCGAACACGCGGTCGATGTGATTGAGCCCCGCGTCGATCGTGCCAAAGAAGTTGGCCTCCTCCTTCTCGATGACGCCGCTCACGCGCTTCACCGTTTCCAAAAGCTCCGGATACGGCCGCTTCATCACGTCGGCGACCACACTCACCAGCTTATTCAAAAACGGCTGACGCATCCCCATCTGATGCCCATCGAGCACGGCCCGCCGCAGCAGCCTCTTCACGACGTATTTCTCCTTGTTCGCGCCTGGATACACGTTCTCGTGCACTGCAAACGTGCAGGCCCGCACGTGATCGGTAATCCGCCGCAGCCGCCGGCCGTTGTCCGACTCATACTCGTACTTGATGCCGCACACCTCGGCCGCCGCCAGCACGATCGGCATCAAGTTATCGATGTGATAATTGGTCGGCACGCCCTGCACCGTTGTGGCGATGCGCTCCAGACTCATGCCCGTGTCAATGTTTTTCGATGGTAGTAGCCGCAGATTATCCGGCGGCTCACCCACGCGATTGAACTGCGTGAACACCAGGTTCCAAATCTCGACCGGATTGCCCTGATCGGGATGAAAATAGATTTCGCTGCACGGCCCGCACACGCCGTCCGGCCCCTGGCTCGGCGCATTGGCCGGCCAAAAATTCTCGTCCTCGCCGCACCGCTCGATGCGATCGACCGAGAGACCCACGTCCTTGGCCCAAATCCCGGCGGCCTCGTCGTCATCCGTGTAAACCGTCACCGTCAACCGCGACGGCTCGATGCCCAGCCACTTCTTGTCGGTGAGAAACTCCCACGCCCAATTGATCGCGTCGCGCTTGAAATAATCGCCAAAGCTGAAGTTCCCCAGCATCTCGAAAAACGTGTGGTGATACGCAGTGCGGCCCACGTTATCGATGTCGCCCGTCCGCAAACACTTCTGGCAGGATGTGGCCCGCGTGAACTCCAGCTTCACCTTGCCCAGAAAATGGTCCTTGAACTGGTTCATGCCGGCCGGCGTGAACAGCACACTCGGATCCCAAGTCGGCACGAGCACGTCGCTCGGCACCCGCTTGTGCCCCTTCGTTTCAAAAAACGCGAGATACCTTTCGCGAAGCTCGTCAGTTTTCATCAAATCATCTTCAAAAAGCAGTTAAATGTCACACGCACAACCCGCCGCTTGCGGTTTAGCGAATTGACAAAATAGCCGCGACGCTTACATCGCCGGACCCGACCCAAATATACCGAACCCGCCGTACAGAGGGCAGGGCAGAGTAGCCCTCTCGCTCCGCGAGAGGCATTTCGTCTCGCGGAGCGAGACGACTACGTTGGCAGCAGAAGTGCAACCGTCGCACCATCACCGGTTGCGCCATCAATCTCCAACCGCCCACCCAATTGCCGCGCCAACCGTCGACAAAGCGCCAACCCAAGCCCTACCCCCGGCGCCGTCTCAGCCGACTGCTGCGCACTCTTGCCGAAAGCGCGGGGTTGCCGACCCCATGCGCGCTGTTCGATGCCCGGGCCGTGATCGCGCACCACAAGCCGCACCCACTCCCCGTCACGGCTTGCCTCGACGTGAATTTGCCGATCCTCGGCCTCACGCGCGTACTTGGCCGCGTTGTCAACGAGGTTGAATAGAATCTGCTCGACGACGCTCTGGTCCGTCGTAAACTCCAAGTCGGCCGCGTGAGATTCCAACTGCAAATCGCACTTCATATCAGCCTGCGCGGCCCGCTGCGCGAGCCGCGGGCCGATGTGCTCCAGCAGTTTTCTCAGTGTGATGCGATCGCCCGCCTGCGGCTTACGCCCGCGCTCCAATCTAGCGTAGGCGAGCACGTTTTCCACCAAGAGCGTTAACCGCTCCGCCTCGCGCTGCAATGTATTGAAGTATTCCTGCCGGCGCTCAGCATCCGGCACCATACCGCGGGCCAGCATCTCGGCATACATACGGAAGGTAGTAAGCGGCGTCCGCAGCTCATGCGTGACACTCGACACGAACGCCGCCCGCCGCTCGCTTAACGTCATCACGCCATGCAATAAAGCGGCCGCCGCCAACACCGCGAGCGCCACCGCGCCCCAACCCATCCACAAAGCCCAACCGAGCGTCGGACTAACCGCGCCAGTCGCCGGCACTTCACCCACAACCAGCCGCACCGGCAACCCGGCCAGCATCCGCGACGGGTCATCCGCCGCGTCGCCATCCGCGCGAACTAGATCGGCGTCCGGCAACAAATCGGCCGCCTCGGCAAGCAGCCGCGTCTTCAGCTGCGGCCAGTCGAGCCAACAACCCTGCACCACGGTCTGGCCGTTTCCACCGACGCGCCGCGCGAGAATCAACCGATCACCGATCCACACGGGCCGGCTCACCCCCACTTGCTCTTCCGTCGATTCTTCCGCGCCGCTTTGATTTGGCGAAAGAAAGTCCGCCGGCGCGTTGGCCGTGTACTGGCGTTGCTGCAGATTCATCAAGCTCTGCTTCGTCGCGCTCTGATATCGCGCTCCGCGCTGCTGGAAGTCGGCGGTCTTCGAGAGTTTTGGCGATTTGCCAACCGGCTTTCCGTCGTTGGCCACGTATTGATCGTTGAGCTCTTGCAATCCGCCGGGTTTCGACGACTCGTTAATAGTATTGCCTTCGAAGAACTGACGGGAGTCGTCGAACTCGCCAAATGGGTCGTCGGCGGCGTCAAAGGACTCGTCCGGACGGATCGCGTCGTTCGCCGCGATGCTGGTATTCGTCGAGGCAACCGACGGCAGCGGCGTGTCCGGAAGTTCCGCCACCAATTGCGGCAATTTCACGGCTCCGGCTAATTCCTTTAATCGCGACGTTCGCTCCCTGATCACATCAGGCGACACGCCGAATTCCAGTGAGGCCGCAGACGATACGGTTTCCGGCACTTGCGGAGAATGCCAACTCCCATCCGGCCGGGCTTCGAAATGCAACACGACATACGGCGACGGTGATGCAAACAACCCCGACGGGCGCCATGCCGGTGTCGGCGGCGCCGCTTGTTGTGCCGGTCGCTGCACTTCTTGTTGCTGGTCGAAAAGGTCCGGTTCGACAAATGCTGCTCGGTACGCGCTCGGCGGACGAATGACTTCCTCGGCGACCAGCGGCGCGAACTCCGTGTCCATCCGCCACATCGCCAGACTCACCCGCTGTTCAAGTTCAGTCTCAGCCTCCGCCGCACGGCGCAGCTCGTCGGCACGCAGCGCCTGCTGCGTGAGCCACGCCATCGCCGCCCCCGCGCCGGCGACGCAGACGAGAAACACAAGCCAAACTTGCCACGGACGTTTCATGAAGGTCGAGAGTCGAGGGTCAAGAGTCGAGAGCCAGAATTGTTTTGATTGATCGCTTGCGGCTTAGCGCGACGCTTGCGGTTTAGCTTACCCTTGCCAACATATACCCCTTCCCGCGCACCGTCAGCAGCACCCGCGGCTCGCCGTCCGTGTCGCGAAGCTTCGCGCGCAGCCGCGCCACGTGCATGTCGATCGTCCGCGTCGTCACGCCGCGCGCGTCGATCTGCCAAACATTGGCGAGCAACTCGTCGCGGTCGATCGCACGGCCCGCATGACAGGCAAAATACCGCAGCAGCGCTCGCTCCCGGTCGCTCAGCTCTTCGCGCCCGCCATCCTCGAATCGCACTTCGCACCGCGCAAAATCAACGCACCCACCCCGAATCGGCAGCTCGCTCACATCCGTCGGCCGCCCCGGCGAACGCCGCAACACGGCCTCAACCCGCGCCAGCAGCTCATCGACGCTGAACGGCTTCACGACATAATCATCCGCCCCACCTTTCAACCCGGCCACGCGATCCCGCTCCTCGCCCCGCGCGCTGAGAATGATCACAGGCAGCGTCGGCCGCGCGTTGCGCACTTCGCGCAAAATGTCCAGCCCCGACTTACCGGGCAGCACCATGTCGAGCAGCAGCAAATCGTACTCGCGCGAAACAGCGGCCCGGCACCCGCTTGTCCCGTCCGCCGCCTCAATCACCTCGTACCCGGCAAACGTGAGCGCATCCACAATCCCCCGACGAATCGCCGCATCATCCTCGACGGTTAGTACTCTGCCGGTTCCCATTTCACTTAAATTCCGACATAACGCTAAGAGTCTCACGCAGAGGCGCGGAGATCGCGGAGTTGAGAACGCTAATCGGCGCTAATTCTCACTAATGTCTTATTAGTGCCGATTAGCGAAAATTAGTGTTCCCCAAATAACGTCAACCGCGTTTGAGAATTAGATTGTCCACCGCGTCCTCTGCGCCTCTGCGTGAGACTTCCTTTTTTGTGTGTCATTACATTCTACCAAGCAAAGAAGACTCCCGACCCCCGTCCAGCGATGGAAGCCGGGGGATCGGGAGTCCGGGGTGGGAATTCGTTGATTTGAAACTGTCAGCCGCCACGGCTAGCCACTTCGGTGGTCGGTTCAGCGCGCCCGTCGCCTTCCAGCGCCGTATACACGTCGCGCGGCGCAAGGCCCAGCCACGGATCGCTGCTCGGCGTCAGAAATAGCTCAGCGTACACCCATTCATTGAGCGCGTTGAAGTCGGCCGTAGTTGCGACGCCGTCCGCGAATTGTTCATGAATCCGCCGGTGCAGCAGGTATTCGTTGCGGACCGTGTCGAGCGTCATCGAGCCTTCAAACACCCGAACCATCCGCAACACTGGGTCCTCCTGCCGCATTTTCGAGACGGAAATCCGCCCCGCGTCGGCCGCCAGTGGAAACTCGCGCCGCATTAGCGCGACGCTCGCTTCGTCCAATTTCACATTTCCACGATGCAGGTTGGCGATTGCCCGCCACAGGTCGTCATCCATGCCTTTTTCCATCCATTGTCCGCCCATGTTGGCGAATCGGAGCACAGGCACTTCGGCCACTGATTTGCTCGCAGCCTGCCGTGCTCCCAATCGCGCATCGGGTGCAGGGACTCGCGCCCGCACTTCGTGCCCGGCCGGCCGCGCCGCTTCGATTGCACCATAGATGCGCGATGAGACAAGTGTCACCTTTCCTTCGCCCAGCCGCTGAATATCGAGGTCCCATTGCCGCAAAAGCGCGTCGCGGCGACTCAGATGGTGCCGCTGCAATAGTGCCGGGCGATCCGACTCGCTGCCGGCAACGTATTCCGCGTGCAATCCGCGCGTCGTTCGAAGCCAGATTAGAAATCGCTGCGGACTATACAACCCAGGCAGAACGTCGAGCGGCTGGCCAGTGCTCGCGAGCACGTAATGCGCACTGTTGCCCGTCAGCGTTCGTTCCAGCTTCCGGCCGTCGCCGAAGTCGATCGTCACGCGCGGAACCGGTCGCACGCTCTTCCAATGCAAAACAAAATTGGTACGCAAAAAGTCGCTGACCACTTTGTTCGAGTACAGCGCCGTGCGGAAGAACCGGCTGTTCGCGCAGCTATACTCGTCCGTCAGCTTGCCGAGCATCCGCAGGCTGAGAATCGGCCGGCCCGTGCGCGCGGCCGCCTGCTTGGCCTGTTCCAAATCCGTATACCAATACAGCCGTGAGACGGTGCAACTTCGCTGAGAGCCGATCTGATCGATCGCCGCGGCCGTTCGCTCGATGCGGCGTTCCATATCGACAACCCGCTGATGCGCTTTTTCCAAGGCAGCCTCCACGTCGGGGTTTTTGTCGCCGTCACCCCACAACACCGCCGAGTGGAGCCCATTCTCCTCGCCCTGCAACACGGCGTACTCAGCCTGTAGTTTGTCGTACGTGCGAAGCGCCTCATCAAGCCCCTCCGGCCCGCGAGCCCGCAGCGCGGAGACCGTTTTAGCAGGTTGCGAAGCCTTGCCAGACGCCGCCAGCGGCCCTTTCCCAGCTGCCGAATCCCACGCCAATGAGGCAACAAAAACTACCAGCAAGACTCGCCATGCAATTGCCATTGCTCCGTCCTCCATCGTTACAACCGTTCGACCAAATTGCCTCCCCGCGCTGGATTCTACGCCGGAAAAGGGCCCTCTCTTGTAACGGCCCTGTAACATCCGTCGCCGGAATCCGGATTGCTTGCAGGCCCGTCTTGGCCGGGTACAATGGAGTCGGGCCCGATGTTCGCGTTTTCAGAGCGCGGTTTCCGGCGCTCTAGCGCCATCTCACGACCACTGCCAATGCATTAATTCGTTGCACGCCACACGTGGCCAGCCATGCGAGTGGCCACATCTGGGTCGTAGCCGTTGAGTCTTCTGTTTTGTCGCTCTCGCGCGGAGTTACTTCGTTGAGTTTTTGGAACCGTTATCGATTGACGTGGGTCGCGCCCGCTGTCGTCCTGTTTTGGGCGACGAGCGCCGCCGTTGCTTTTACGACGACTGGCGGCAAGTGGCCGCAACCCGGTGGGCTCGGCACGCCCGTCACCATTACTTACAGCTTTGAGAATATGTTCGAGCATCAAAACCAGCCCGGTCAGGGGCTGTTGATGCCCGACGGCGAGCGGTTGCCGGACGACTTGATTCGGCACTCGATCGAAGAAGCGCTCGGCACGTGGGCCAGCTGGGCGCCGCTCCACTTCGTCGAGGTTCCCGACGACGGATACTCCTATGCCGAAGGTTCAAGCTTTCACGGCCAGATTCGGTTCCGGCACGTGTACATCAACGGCCCCGATCCGCCCCCTCCTGCGCTACCTATTGCCAAGGCGCGAGCCTATTTTCCCGGCAGCGGAATCTATGCCGGCGATGTCGAATACGATCACGGCGATCGCTGGCAGGAAGTCGGTACGCTTCCCGTGCCCGACATCCTGGGTGCCACCGTTCACGAAGTTGGCCATTCGCTGGGCCTGAATCATTCGAGCGACGAAGCAGCCAACATGTATTGGATATTCAATCGCTTCACCGGCCTGGGCACCGCGCAACTGTTCGCCGACGATATCGCAGGGATCCAATACGTATACGGCGCGGGCATGGGCAGCGTCACGCCACTGGTGGGCCCTTGGCAGGACCGGCCCATTCTGCCCACCAGCGCCAGCAATCACCGATTCGAATTCAGCAACGTGCCCAGCGGCATGTGGTTCGATCCGCCGCTGGTTTCGAGCTACGAGTTCATCGCCGAGGAGGGCACGCTGTTTTCGGAGATCGTCGATTTTCCCACTGGATTTGATTCGCCGTTCACACTGTCGGTTAATGGCGCCGTGTTGGGGCAATTCGACGCCGACGACAGTTTCAGCTTCCAGTCGTTTCCCGGCGGCGGCGTGAGCGAATTCCTGATCTCGGGCATCAACCCACTCATCGACGCCGACGACCCGCTCGGCTTTCCCCTAAGACTCGCGTTCACGACGCCCACCGGCAGCTTCGCCATGGTCGCCGTTCCCGAACCGGCAATCCTACTATCAGTCGCCGCACTTCTGATGTGTGCGGGCTTTCAACGGCGACCCCGTTAACGATAGCTGAGTTGCTTATCGGTAGCAGTCACGACAGTCCATCGACTTTGCGCGCTCCGTGCAAGACTCGGACCAAGCGCACACCACCTCGGATGGGCTCGTAGTACAATACGTAATTACCAACAGTAAAGCGTCGCAAGCCCGGTCGATACTGTGGAACGGACTCGCCGATTAGCGGGTTCCGCGCGAGCGATCTCAAGGTTCGCTCGAACCTATCAATCAAACGGTCGGCCGCCGTTAGGTTACGTTCAGCCACATAAAGCCAGATTTGTCGCAGGTCATCGCACGCCGGATAGGTCCGTACGATCTTCGACATTACTGCTGTGGTGAACGCTGGGCGAGAATTCGGCGGCCTTCGGCCTTAATCGAGGCCGAGTCCCATTCTTCCATTTCCCCTCGCTCGATCGCGGCGAAGCCCTCTTCTAACCGCGCGCGGATAAACTCCTCCTCAAGCTCGGGAAAAGCGCCTTGCTCCATAATTAGGTAAACTTTGCGAGTTTCTTCGTCCGCAATATGGACTGGTTCACCCGGATGCGCCTGCAGCACGGCGCGTTGCTCTGGCGTCAGTTGGAAGTTCACCGTTTCCATACCGCTACTTTACCCGAAAGTATCAAGCAACGACCAGCCCATCACTCCTCCGACGGCATCACGATCGCCAGGATGACGTACACGAGAATACCGGGAAACCCGGCCGAAAAAACCGACAGCAGCACGTACAGCACGCGCACCGCGGTTGCGTCCCAGCCCAGCCAACGGGCCAGCCCGCCGCATACGCCGGCAATCATGCGATCGTCTTTCGAGCGAACTAATTGGCCTTCAGGCATGAATCTGTCTCCTCAAAATGCCGCGGCGCGCCGCCGTGGATGGCATGAGATCAAACGTGGTCGCTGATCTATTCGCGGGAACTTTCCCGATATTGTCCACTCCCGGCGGAAAATCGAAAAGGGCCGTGGCCGGCACATAATGCCGCAAAATGTCGCGGCGTCGGCCCACGTCTCCGCCTCTTCCACCGCATAGCGGCCCTCCATCAGCGCTTTTCGCGGCGTGCTGCCATCTTTTCTGTAACGCGCTCCCGATCGTCCGTACTAGCCAGCGTTACAAAGCCGCCTCCCCAAGCGGACAGAACCGTGTTCGCTTCCAACGTCGAAGGGTCCTCACAATGACGCGCCGCGTTTTCATCATCGCCCTGGTATTGATTTCGCTCGCCGGCTGGTCCGGCGCCGCCTTGAACACTGCCCCGCTGGCAGGCGCGTTCGCATCGTCCCGCCAGGATTCCGTACGCCTGCCGATCGCGCCGTCCCAGAACCATCGGGGACTGGCTCATTTTGCGGCGGGCACCATCGCCGCGATGGTCGCGGAGCAAAATGTGCCTGTCCCCCTCTCCGGGGATGGTTCTTGGATGGGCTCTAAACCGGTTCTGGGTCCGATCGCTCCAGTCACGGAAAGCGAATCGGGGCTTGAATTCATCGCCCGCGTCGACACGGGCGCGAAAACCTGCTCGATCCACGCCGAAGAACTCAGCGTGATTGACGGCTCCGATACTATGCAGCAAAACATTGGCAAGACGATCCGATTTCGCATCGCAAATCGCAACGGCCAATCGTCGTGGCTCGAGCGCCCGATTGCCGAAGTCTCCTACGTCAAAAACTCAAACGGCGCCGAATGGCGATACCTGGTCCCCATGACGCTCGCCTGTGAAGGCACTCAAAAAGAGGTGCTCGTCTCCCTGAACGATCGCTCAGACATGAACTACGCGATGCTGGTCGGAAGAAATCTCCTGGCTGGCAAATTCCTCGTTGACGTCGCAGCTGAGGAGTAATCGCCACAGCCGCGCAACGGGTGACATCGCCCTGTAAGGGCGAAAGCCAATAGCCCAAGGCCAAGCGCAGCGCCGCCCTGGGTTCTCATCGCCCACACCAACAAAAGCCCTGAAAGGGCGACAGAACGCCCATCAATTGGGCCGCGGCCGTACGTGCTCGATCGCTTCATCCACCGCCGCATCGACCTCATCGTCGGCAATTCCGTGTGCCGTGCGATGCTGATCAATCGAGTCCAACGTGCGGCGAATGCTCTCCACGGCCGCCCGCCGCGTCGCATCATCAGCAATCTTTGACGGGGAAAACACCATCACGCAAACCTGCTGATCCGCCGCCAGCGAGTGCCCCAGCAAATTCTCCAGCGACCGACGGTCCGGTTCCGGGATGTTATTGACCGGTAGTGTAATCATCTCGCTCATGATTCAAGTATAGGCCGCATTCCCGATGGAAGAAAGCAGCGCGTTTTGGCCACCGAGTCCGCACCTATCTGGCAATCAGCCCGCCAAGCATTACAATGGAGCCCAATACCTGTTCAACATCACTCCATCACTCCGCATCGAGGGGAGCGGATCATGGCGAAGTGGTACTTTGTCATCGACGGCGAACAATTCGGACCAGTTGACCCCGCCGCCCTGCGACGCATCGCCGCCTCCGGTCGCCTCAAGCCGCACGACAAAGTCTGCCGCGAGGACAGGCCCCAGTGGTTCCAGGCCAAACAGTTTGAAGTCCAGGTGGAACTCTGCCGTGGAAATGGCCGGGCTATGTGTGCCGACGACGGCGCCCGGCAAAAAATCCCAAGGATTCTCGTCAGGCGCTAGGTATGGGAACGGACGCCTAGCTACAATAGCGGTGTCTTCTTCCGCTTTGAGTGCTCGTCGTGTGCCCACGTGGCGTTGTCACTGGGAGGAACGGGTAATGAAGATATCCAGGTTTCTTGGCTTATTCTTGGGGGCGCTTCTTGTCACTGCTCCCAGCTACGCCGCGACGATTCCCACCGTCCTGGTCGGCAACGGGGGCAATGCGGGCGACGTGCAATCTAACGGCACGTTTGGCTCCGTCGCCTACCCTTACCGCATTGGCAAGCACGAGGTCACCAACGCCCAATACGTCGAGTTTCTCAACGGCGTCGATCCGACCGGCGCGAACACGCTCGCACTTTACAGCACTTCAATGACAAGCGATGCCCGTGGCGGGATCATTTTCATCAGCGGCGCGGCCAACGGATCGAAGTACAGCGTCAAGGCGGGCCGCGACAATAACCCGGTCGTGTTTGTCTCCTGGTACGACTCGATTCGCTTCGCCAACTGGATGCACAATGGAATGGGCAGCGGCGACACCGAGAACGGCGCCTACACGCTCCAGGGCGGCACGCCCACGCCTGCCAGCGGCCATAGCATCACCCGCAACCCGGGCGCTAAATGGTGGCTGCCCAGCGAAGATGAATGGTACAAGGCCGCCTACCACAAGAACGACGGCGCGACCGGCAACTATTGGGACTATCCCACCTCGACCGACGCCGAGCCCTTGAGCGACCAGCCGCCGGGCAGTGATGCGCCAGACCTGTCGAACACGGGTAACCTTCGCAAGTACGACGGCGTCGCCAACGGCTACGACGACGGATTCGCGGTGACCGGTTCGGCGTCGTTCAACAGTTCGCAGAACTATCTGACGAATGTCGCGGCCTACACGTCGGCGCTCAGCCCCTATGGCACGTTCGACCAGGGAGGCAATGTGTTCGAGTGGAATGAGGCGCTGATCAGCGCGAATTTGCGCGGCGTTCGCGGCGGTTCGTGGCACGGCGGCTCCTTCAACGTGCATGCATCCAACCGGAGCTTCGGCGGCCCGGCGGTCGGGAGCAGCATCATTGGTTTTCGGGTCGCAACTATCCCTGAGCCAGCTACGACTTGCCTTGGAGCGTTGGGAATGGTAGTGATCTTATCGTGGAGAAGACGTAAAAGCTAACCTTCTACTCTCTTTTCCTTTTACCCGTAAACTTGCCGCCGCAGCGAAAGTTGCGGCGCGCGATATTGATTTGCGACGTGCGCACGCACCCGACGCCGTCACCGCCCCCGGCATCCCGCCCGACTTCCCCAATCCCAAATCCTTCATCACCGACGACGGCATCCGCCCCACTAA
>JAKEIB010000233.1 GCA_022614705.1 Planctomycetota bacterium
AGTCCGTTGAAAAACTGTGGCTGGCCTCTGTGAGGCCGGCTTTTCGTCGAGGATTCCGGGGTCACAGACCCCGGCTACAACATTTTTCAACGGGCTGCTAGTCCTGGCAAAATGCCCTTGACCCTCTCGGCGGGCAGCAGTAATTTCCCGCTCCTCATCTGCCAGGAACTGGCCGCCTCTCGGCAATTGACCTTTTCGGGAAGAAACTTTCGCTGACCAGGGTCGCGGTTCGGTTCCACCTGATCCAACACTAGGGCGCGTTTGGGGCGCAAGGCTGCCCAATTGAATTGTAAGTGACAAGCGATGAAACGCTGCGCCTCGCGATGCGCGGGGCCAATTGTCGGCGCACGCCACGCGCCCACGGAAGGAGAAGCGCGTTTGAGCGCTAGAACCATGCGAACGAAGTTGTCCGTTGCGAGCACGCTTTTCGCTGCGCTCTGCGTTACGCCCTATTGCGACGCGGCCCCCGCGAGCGGGTCGACGTCGGCTTCCGGCCGGGCCCAATCGTCGGTCGTCAAGCCGATGACTCGCGACGACGTCGAGCTGATGCTCCGCGAGGCGCGCGCGGCGATCTCCAACGGAAAATTCGATGAAGCCGAGAAGCTGGTGACGCGCGCCGAGAACGCTCGCATCCACTACTCGATGTTTCACTTCGGTCCGACGCCCGCCTCGGTGCGCCGCGAGTTGAACCGCGCTCGACGCACGGACGGTCCGGCCAATAATCGTGTCGCCGACGGCGAATCGTCCGCTTTCGCCGATTCCACGCAGCGCCAGCAATTGAACGCATTCGCCCAGCAAAGTGACGCCGCAAGTCGCCGAGAGGTCGATCCGTTCACCGCCCGCAGCCTTGCGTCGGGCGCGAATTCGACGCCGCCAGGCGGTCCAACCGCGCAAAATGCGTCGCCGAATCTGGCCGCCGATCCGTTGAACGGCGAACGTACGCCGCCAATCGGTCGGCCGCAGCGCCTGCCGTCGCTGAGCCAGACCGTGAGAAATCCGTTCGCCAAGCCGACTTCCGGCGAAGTCGCGCCGGCACGATATGAAGTCGACCCCGCGTTGGGAAGTTCGGGCGCTCAGCTCGTGCAGCACGAAAGCGAAGCACCGAACAACGTGTCGTGGACGCTTCCCGGTTCGCAACCTGACCGGCCGGCGAACGGCGCCGTCCCAAATGTAACGGCGGGTCAACGAGATCCATCCGCCGGTTTGCCGACTGGCGCCGAGCGGTCTGGGGCGTCGCGGACTCCGCCCCAGGCACCCGCGCCCATCGCTTCCGGGGCGCAATCGATCTACGCGCCCAAGGACCAAGCGTTAAGTCGGATGACCGAAGCCCGGCAGGCGCTCGATGCCGGAAACTTCGACGTGGCGGAGAAGCTCTCGCGCGAGGTGAGCGCGTTGGGCGTTTCCGAATCGGAGTTTTTGCCCAACGAAGATCGTCCGTCGATCTTGGCGTGGGACATCGTTCGCGCCAAGCAGAGTCGCGGCGCTCAACCAGCCGCGCCGTCTGCAGCGGCCGCACCTGCAGCGGCGCCGTCCACGCCGTCGCGCTACGCCGACCAACCGGCGCAACCTGTGGCGAGCAAGCTCGAAGTAACGCAATTCACCGAGGCCCCCACGCCCAGCGCCGACGAGAATTCAACTCAGCCGCTTGACGGCGAGGAACTGCCGGCGCCGCTTTTCGGCTCCCCGATCAATACGCCGGACGAACCTCTGAGCGTACCGGCCAATGAAGCCGCCCAACCGCCCCGGAAGTCGTCGTCGCTGATGGATGCGGCCGAAGAAACCGAGATGGTGCTGGCCCGCCAATTGTCGGCGGAAATCGGCAAGCGACAGTCCGAAGCGAAACGATTGCGCACGGAAGACCCAGAACGAGCGCTGACGATCCTCCACGAGGCGCAACAGCTCGTGAAGGATTCCAAGCTGCCCGAATCGTCGCAGCGCGAACTGCTCGGCCGGATCGATATCACGCTGAACGAAACGGAGCAGTATGTCAAACAGCACGGCGCGGATATCGAGCTCGATAAGCAAAACGAGGCGGTGCTGAGCGCGCTCGACCGCGACCGCGAATTGAAACGCAAGATCCAGCAGCAGATCGCCGAGGGCATCGAAGAGTTTAACACGTTGCGCGACGAGCATCGCTATGCCGAGGCGGAAATCGTCGCACGCCGGCTGTTCGAAATCGCGCCTGAAGATCCCACCGTGTTGCAAGTCTTTCAGACCGCGAAGTTCATTCGCCGCGAGATGATGAACCGCGAGCTGGCCGACGCTCGCGAACAGGGTAACTGGGAAGCGTTCACCGACGTCGAGCGGGCGTCGATCACCAACGTCGGCGACGACAATCCGTTGACGTACGACAACAAGCGTTGGACTGACTTTGCAATGAAGCGCAAGGGGTCCAGGGACCGTACGGATCGGCGCACCGAGCGCGAGCTGGAGATTGAGCAAAAGCTCAAGTCGCCCGTTCAGTTGCGCTACGAAGACGCTCCCTTAAGCCAGGTGGTTGATGAGCTGTCGAAGTTGACCGGCGTCAACATCCACCTCGATCCCCGCGGCTTGAGTCAGGAGGCCGTCAACAGCGATACCACGGTGACGCTCAACCTCACCAAGGAAATCTCGCTCGAGAGCGCGCTGAATCTTATTCTCGAACCGCTCCACTTGAGCTACGTCGTCAAGGACGATGTGCTCAAAATCACGAGCGAGCAGCTTCGCGACGGCGAAATCTACCCGGTTACGTACAATGTTTCGGACCTGGTGATTCCCATTCCGAACTTCGTTCCGAATAGCGACATCGGCTTGCAGGGACTCATCAACGAGGCCCATGCGGCGGCCGGTCATGGTCAGCGCGGCATCGGCAGTTCGGGCCCGAGCGTCCTGGTGAATTCCCCCGGCCAGCAACCAAGCGCCACCGCCAATGGCAATGTCTTAGCCCAGCAGTTCAACGCCGCGCCAACCGCCGGCATGTCGCCGTCGACCGTGCCGATCGGCGCCGGCCCGGGCGGCATGGGCGCCGGCGCGAACGCCGATTTCGATTCGCTCATCGACCTGATCGTTTCCACCGTTTCGACCGATACGTGGGCCGAGAACGGCGGCGGCGAGGCGGAAATTCGCCCGTTCCCCACGAACCTCAGCCTCGTTATCAGCCAGACGCAGGCCGTACATGAAGAGATCGCCGACCTGCTCGAACAGCTTCGTCGGCTGCAGGATTTGCAAGTCACGATCGAAGTCCGCTTCATTCGGCTGAACGATAGCTTCTTCGAGCGGATTGGCATCGATTTCGACATGGACATCAACGACAACGGCGTCAACCCGGCTCAGATTCCAAACATACCGTTCCAACCGTTTGGGCCTGGTAGCAACACGGTCGGTCTTTTGCCGCCGGCCGGTGTCAATGTGTTCCCGAATTTTACGACGGACTTGGATATTCCGTTCCGCCAAGACGGCTTTAATCTCGCGCTGCCTCCGTTTGGTGGATACGACGCGAATTCCGCGGCGCGGTTTGGTTTTGCCATCCTGAGCGACATCGAGGCGTTCTTCCTGATCGAAGCCGCTCAGGGCGATCGTCGCACGAACGTGCTCAACGCGCCCAAGGTGACGCTGTTCAACGGCCAGCAGGCCTTCGTGGCGGACGCCACGCAGCGGCCGTTCGTGGTCGGCGTGATTCCGGTCGTCGGCGAGTTCGCGGCCGCGCAGCAGCCGGTCATCGTGGTGCTCAACGAAGGCACGATGATGACGATTCAGGCGGTTGTGTCCGAGGACCGCCGCTACGTGCGAATGACGATCGTGCCGTTCTTCACGCAAATCGGTGACGTGGACGAGTTCACGTTCGAGGGGTCATCGTCGTCAACGAGCTCCAGCAGCTCGTCCGACGATAATCAAGACGGTAAAAACGAATCGAAGGACGAGAGCAAAGGGGAAACGCGCAGCGGCGTCACCGTGCAGTTGCCGTCCTTCTCGTTCGTATCCGTCGTGACCACGGTCAGCGTGCCCGACGGCGGCACCGTGCTGTTGGGCGGCATCAAGCGACTCAACGAAGGGCGAAACGAATTTGGCGTGCCGCTCTTGTCCAAAGTTCCTTACATCAACCGGCTCTTCCGCAACGTCGGCATCGGGCGGACCACCGACAGCCTGATGATGATGGTCACCCCACGCATCATCATCCAGGAAGAGGAAGAGCAACGCCTCGGCATCCAAGTGCCGTAGGACGGTCGAGAGTCAAGGGTCGAGAGTCGAAAGCCAGACTTTTGTCGACCGCTTGCGGCGTAGCGAATCGTCGCCTAACCTGTGCCCATGACATCCCTTACCCGACGCTGGATCGCCATCGGCGCCGTCCTCGGCGCGATCGGCGTCGCGCTGGGCGCGTTCGGCGCGCACGGCCTGTCCGAGTATTTGAAGAGCATCGGCTATGCCGGCGATGACCTTGTCCGCCGGCTCGAAATTTTCGACACGGCCGTGCGCTACCAATTGCTGCATGCCTTAGCGATTGTCCTCGTCGGCCTTGCACTGCAACTGCGCGTCTCAGTTCCGTGGCGTTTCGCCGCCTGGGCGTTTCTCATCGGCATCGCCCTGTTCAGCGGACTGCTCAAAGTGCTCACGTTCGCCGGCCAGCAATGGAACTGGCTCGGCGCAATCGTCCCCTTGGGCGGCATCTCGATGATCGTCGGCTGGCTCGCGGTAGCGATGGGCGCACTCAGAAAGTCATGAGCGAGTCCAGCCGCTTGCGGTTTCGCTAAGCCGCAAGCGGCTGAAGTGCCGGAACTAAAGAAGACCGCGGACGCCCGGTCGCCGCGACGACCGAACGTCCCCCGGACACCAAGGGGGCAGTGTAGTCTTCCCGCTCCGCGGGAAGATTCCTCTCGCGGAGCGAGAGGACTACGCTCTTCACACGGCCGCCGCCGTTTCCAGCTGCCGCGCCAATCGCTTCCGCGCGACGTGCAGTCGGCGCTTGATCGTGCCGATCGGCGCTTCAAACGATGCGCTCATCTGCGAAATCGACTCGCCGCGGACGTAGAACGCCTCGAGCGTGTGTCGATCGAGGTCGCCCAGCCGCGCCAGGCCGCCGCGAACCTGGACCGCCCGCTCGTTCGCCAGCGCGGCGTCCAGCGGCGTCGTCGACTCGATGCAAGTCGCGTCGAGCGTATGCGGCTCGGTTGTGATCATCGGCGCCCGGCGAACCTGCCGGTTGATCGCCATCCGCACCGTGATCGACCGCAACCAGCCACCGAACGCGGCCGGCACCTTGAGCTGCTCGATCTTCTGCATCGCCTTGACGAGCACTTCCTGGCACAGCTCCTGGGCCTCGCTATGGTCGCCGAGCCGGCGCATCGCGATCGCGTAGACCATCGGCTCGAACCGCGTGGCCAGCTCGCCGAACGCGTCGCGATCGCCGGCTTGCGCGGCCTCGACCAGAAACTCGAGTGATTCGGGCTCGTCTTCGATTTCGCACAGTAAAGTGGTCATGGCTCTCTCATATTTCTCAAGCGTGACTTGTTTCCTCTCAGCGAGTTGGGTCGTCCCCGACCCCGTTTTCAGAACATCAAGCCCGCGTCGGTCGAATGCCAGCGAAAACGCAAAAGCATCACGACCGGAGGGCTCGCTCAGTCGGCGGCGAAGATTGTCACTGATCGTGCTGGCCGCGTTTGCGGCCGCGTCCGATCAGCGGACGCCGACTGTGCCGGGGTCTACGACGACTCCCGACATCGTCGCCGCGGCGACCTCGCGGCGCTGGAAGCGACTGCCCGAATAACTCGGACACGTCGCCGTCGCGGGCGTCATCGTCGCCGGCATGCGCTTTAGCGCGCGCCATGCGCCGAGGCGCAAGGAGAGGCGGCGCGCGAGTTTGGCAATAAGAACGCGCAGCGCCGATCGATGCGTGCCTTCGACGGCAATCGCTTGGCCATGATGGATGGTGCCAAGAATCGTGCTGTCGAAGTGATTGGATCGCATCGTTTCCTCGCTGCGCTATCGCGCCGCTTGAAAGAGAACCTGAACCTACTGTCATCCTGAGCGAAGCGAAGGATCTTGCGTATTAACGGGCCAGATTCTTCGCTTCGCCCAGAATGACAAAACTACGGGGCGGCGGTCATTTAACGACCACCTAACCCAAGCTTCTCATGGGGCCCGATCGGAGTCAAGCGAACGACTCGGCCGGTTGTGCCGACTCTGCCGTGCCGCTTTAGACCCCACTCCGAGCACCCCTTAGACATTGGCGTCGGACAATCGGTTCGCGGCAGATGGCGAAAAATCCGAAAAATCGCGAAATGAGCCTGAAATCCAAACAGATAGCCACAAAAAGGCACGAAAAGACACGAAGATTTTTGAGTCTTTTTGTGCCTTTTCGTGGCAATTCAATTCCGCAAAGCACTGTTAAGACAGTAAACGTCAAATCCGGTTTCAGATCTCGTAGTCGTAGAAGTCTGGATTGAAAAGCTTGTCCAACTCGTGGTCCTCAATCGCCCGATTCTTGGCCGCCTGGTAGATGTCCATCATTTGCACGGCAAGCGGCTGGCGGTTGGCCGGACGATCTTCGCGAGCGGCGGCCAGAAGCGCCAAGCTGATTGACGGTACGCCAATGCTCGGAACGAAGCCATTAATTCGGTTTTGGAACATGTCGGCCCCAGCTAGCGGCGCAAGCTTTACTTTGTTGATCGGTATTGGAGAGATCGGCGGACCACGGCAGGTTCGCCGCCTAAATCCGATTTGTACGCGTTAGTCTGTTTATCCTGTCTGGAACAGGCAGTCCGGCCGCCGGGGACTGGCTCATTTTGCGGAGTCTCCGCAGCAAAATGTGCCTGTCCCCTTTGAAAACTCCCAAGTTCCACATTTTGCCGCGGACGCTTGCATCCATCCATATTCATCACGCAATCCAGATGCCGCACTTAAGTCAATTCCGCCCGGTACTTTCACTGCAAGCTGAGATTGACCCATTCTATTCTTTCGGAATACAACGACCGCCAGCGCTCACCCATGAACCGGGAGGCTTTATCCTTGATTGGCGACGCTGACTGGACGGCCGGAAGTTTCGCAATAAAACCGCCGATCGCGAGCTGACTGTGGCCTTATCGATGGAAGCTAGCTTCCTTCCCACGATCGCCGCTTGTCGATTGGCCATTTGGAAGGAGTCTGCGTTATGTCCTCATCCGCTCTGTTAGAACGCGGTTCGTCCGCCGTCGCGCCGTTTTCGGGCGCGATTCCCGGCTACCAGGCTGGGTCGGTACCGGCCGGCTCGCCGGCGACGGCCAACTGGTGCGTACTGCCGCGCTGCAGCGTTGAATTCGAAAAGACGTCCAACGGCTGCAAGATTCACTGCCGTTGCGACGACGAAGTCGCCCGCGGCACGTTGCAAAACCTCTGCCGCATGCTGGCCGACGGCCTGTGCAGTTGCTGCTGCACCTGGAACGGCATCCAATGCTGCCAGTGCAACCTCACGCAAGGCAATTGCAAGTGCGAGTACACCAAGGACGGCTGCTGCATCAGCTGCTCCTCGGGCGACAAGGCCTGCGCGGCCATGATCCAGAAGTGCTGCGAATGCCTCCAGCAATGCTGCGAAAGCGGCTGCGCGTGCTATATTTGCTTCAACAACACGCCAGTCTGCTGCGGCACAAGTGCGTGATTGATTGAGTCGAAGCGGAAAATCGAAACAGTCGAAGCGAGTTTCCGGCATTCAATGTCGGAGACTCGTTTGTTTTAAGAGCTTGTAACAAAACCTCTCCCCTGGGGAGAGGGCAGGGTGAGGGTGCCTTGCTGTCCGCGATTTCCCCTCACCCCGGCCCTCTCCCGGAGAGAGAGGGAGGGTTTTGATACAGCTTCTAAGTACGCTGGAAAACGGCCAAGACAATTCATCGCCTTCCGGACCTGCTATGATAGTGTGCCGGCAATTCTTACTGGCCACTTTCATGACCGACGTCACGCAGATCTTGTCTCAGATCGAGTCAGGCGATCCGGCTGCCGCCGATCAGTTGTTGCCGCTGGTCTATGACGAACTGCGCAAGCTCGCCGCTGCGCGGCTCGCGCACGAGAAGCCGGGACAGACCCTGCAGGCCACGGCCATGGTGCACGAGGCGTATCTCCGCCTGGTGGATGGCGACAAAGCACAGCACTGGAACAGCCGCGGGCATTTCTTCGCTGCCGCTGCTGAGGCGATGAGGCGGATCCTGGTTGAAAACGCTCGGCGGAAACAATCTCAAAAAGCCGGGGGTCGGCACAAGAAACTTTCCCTACACGAGGCCGACCTCGCCACTCTCGACGATTCCGAAAAGTTACTGGCGATCGACGACGCACTCGACCGGCTCGCCGCCGAAACGCCCGAGGCCGCTGAACTAGTGAAACTCCGCGTTTTTGCCGGGCTAACCGTCAACGAGGCGGCCAATGCGCTCGGTGTATCGCGCACTACCGCCTTCCGCCATTGGACTTACGCTCGCGCTTGGCTTCGCGCCGAGTTTGCTGCCGACGGCTAACGACCTGCATCAAAACCCTCTCCTTTTGGGAGAGGGCAGGGTGAGGGTGTCATTACTTATCCGCAACGCCCCTCACCCCGGCCCGCTCCCAAAGGGAGAGGGAGATAATGGGCGGCTTTTTTCGGATATCTTTGGGACTGTTTAGTCCCAGTTTTCGCACTGCTCAGTGAGGCCCATCAAGTGATGGGGCCAGCCATGACTATCGATACGGAAAAAGCCAGGTCAATTTTCATCTCCGCGGTCGAGAACTACGCGCCCGACCAATGGGACCAGTTCCTGGACGATGCGTGCCGCGATAACGTTGCATTGAGACAGCGTGTGGAGCTCCTTCTGCGGGCTCACCAGGGCGAGGATAGCTTCCTGGATCGAGTCGATGTTAATGAAGCCGCCCCCACCATCGAAGGGCCGATCACCGAACGCCCCGGCACCGTCATTGGCCCCTACAAGCTGCTGCAGCACATCGGCGAAGGCGGCATGGGCGTGGTGTTCATGGCCGAGCAAACCGAGCCGATTCAGCGCACGGTCGCCCTGAAAATCATCAAGCCCGGCATGGACACCCGACAGGTGATCGCCCGGTTCGAAGCCGAGCGGCAAGCCCTCGCCCTGATGGACCATCCGAACATCGCCAAAGTTCTGGATGCGGGCGTCGTAGGTCAGGCTTTCCAGCCTGACATGAACGTACCCCCGCGTACAAGTCAGGCTGGAAAGCCTGACCTACCCACCGGCCGGCCGTACTTTGTGATGGAGCTGGTCAAGGGCGTGCCGATCACAAAGTACTGTGACGAAAAGCACTTGCCGCTCCGCGCCCGACTGGAGCTGTTTGTGCAGGTCTGCCAGGCCGTACAGCACGCCCACCAGAAAGGCATCATTCATCGCGACATGAAGCCCAACAACGTGCTCGTGGCTGAGTACGACAATCACGCCATACCGAAGGTGATTGACTTCGGCGTGGCCAAGGCCACGGCGCAAAGGCTCACCGAACGCACGATGTTCACGGAGTTCGGCCAGGTGCTCGGGACGATGGAGTACATGAGTCCCGAGCAATCGAAGTTCAACCAGCTCGACATCGACACCCGCAGCGACATCTATTCGCTGGGCGTGCTGCTCTACGAGCTCTTGGCCGGGTCGACGCCCTTTGAGGGAAAACGGCTGCACGAGGCCGCGTTCGACGAAATGCTGCGAATCATTCGCGAGGAAGAACCGCCCAAACCCAGCACCCGCCTCAGCTCCCTCTCCCTTGGGGAGAGGGCCGGGGTGAGGGAGTCCCTGGCCTCGATCGCCGCCAATCGGCACACCGAACCGGCTCGATTGAGCAAAGATGTGCAGGGCGAATTGGACTGGATCGTGATGAAAGCCCTCGAAAAGGACCGCAACCGCCGCTACGAGACGGCTAGCGGCTTCGCCGCCGACATCGAGCGCCACCTGCGCGACGAACCGGTAGAGGCCGGTCCACCATCGACAATGTATCGCTTCCGGAAGTTTGCTCGGCGAAACAAAGTGGCGCTGGCGACGGCGATCACGGTGGGTTTGGCGGTACTTGTCGCAGTAGGCGCCATCGGCTGGGCAGTCCGCGATCGGGCCGCTCGCGAGGAGCAGTTCGCACAGGAGCGAACAGCGCGGCAGTCGAGAGTATCGGGGCAGCTTGAACTGATCCTGGACGAGGTGGCGCGGCTCGAACAGGCGGAAAAGTGGTCTGACGCACTGGTATCGACCCGGCGGGCAGAGCCGGCGCTCGCCGCGGGCGAAGCGCCGCCGGACATCCAGGAGCGCGCCCGCCAAGCACTAGCCGAATTGAAACTTGTCCAGCAGCTCGAGGATATCCGTGCCCGGACTGGAACAGTTTGGGTGACTGGTGGCGCACTCCGCTTAGCCGCGCAAGCGGACCAGGAATACGCGATTACGCTCCGACAAGCCGGGATCGACGTCGACGTGCTGCCGGTGAGTGAGGCCGTTCATCGAATCACCGCGCGCCGGGCAATCGCGGCAGCACTGTTGCCGGCGCTCGATGACTGGCTCGCCGTTCGAAGCATGGACAAGAATGTCGAAGTTCGAAGCATGGACAAGGATGAAGCCTCGATTCGCCGGCTGATCGATGTGCTCCACGCCGCAGATCCCGATCCGTGGCGGCAGCGGGTGCGGGAGGCCATGGCCCGCAAGGATCAGTTGGCTTTGGCCAATCTCGTGACGTCTGCGGACCTGGACCGGCAGCCGGCGGCCACCTTGACGTTGTTATACTCGGCGCTTTGGGCGAGCGGAAAGCTCCGCGAGCAGGAACTGATTCTGCGGAGGGCTCAGTGGAAATACCCGGCCGACTACTGGATCAACCATCGCTTGGGTGTGGACCTCATCTGGCGGGAGTCGCGCAAGGACGCCCGGGACGGGATCGGGTTCGTGCGGGCGGCCGTCGCTCTTCGACCCCAGAGTTCCCATTCCGTCATGAACCTGGGCAACGGTTACAAACATCTGGGGCAACACGACCAAGCCATTGCCTGCTACCGGAAGGCGATTGAGCTTAATCCGGGCTACGGGGGTTACTACACCAATCTTGGCATCGTGCTCGGTGAGAAAGGCCTTTACGAAGAGGCAATTGCTGCGTTTGAGGAAGCCATCCGACTCAAACCCGATAGTGCCGAGGCGTATACCGGATTGTCGATGATCCACAGCAACCGTCCGGACGCCGACCACCGCAACACTCGCCGGGCGAGGGAGTTAGCGGACAAAGTCGTCGAGCTTGAGCCGCACTTCAGCAATCATTGGACCGCACTCGGCATCGCGCGATACCGGGAGGGTCAATGGCAAGAAGCCGGTGCCGCTTTGGAGAAGTCCCTGCAACTCGGATCGGGTGAGTTCGGCGGAGCGTTTAGTTGGCCGGACGCCATCGATTGGTTTTTCCTCGCGATGTCTAACTGGCAACTGGGGCAAAAGGACCAAGCCCGCCAGTGCTACGACCGGGCAGTGCAAGAGATGGAGAAAGGACAGACGTGGCAGGATGATGTCGAGCAACTCCACCGCTTCCGGACGGAGGCGGAGGAATTGCTGAAGATCACTGGCGAGAAGCCGACAACGGAACCGCCAGTCGAAGTAAAGTGAAGTGAAGTAACAAAAGCGGCCGGTGAGGCTTACCGCCAAGCAAGTCCCTCACCGGCCCGGCATCTCTCGCGGCGCTCGGTTTGCGCGCCCACGGGCGATGACTTTTTGATTGTACCGCAGACCGCGACGGAAAGTTGCATGAAACGTCAAATGTTTGCCGCTAGCTTCGCGCTGGCTCGTTGTGCGTGGGTCTCCCGACCCCGCACGGATTTCGGACCGAAGGTCTCCTGTTCCTTGCCGGATGGGAGACCTCCGGTCGCAGCAGTGACTCGGTCAGGAGACCGGCCACAACTACTGGGAGATCTTTGATGATGACCATTGTGTTTGGAACGGTTTTACCGTGGCTGCTGATTGCCATCGGAACCTGGCTTGCGCACGAGCTCGTGCGCCAGAATGGCCGCATCCTGTTGCGGCTGGAGGCGATCGAGCAGCAAATCGGGCCTGGCGCGGCGCCTCGCGCCGGGGCGCAGCGGCGCGAGGCCGGCGGTCTGCCGCTCGGTGCGGTTGCACCGGACTTTGAGCTTCCGGATCTCACGGGGGTCCGCCGCAAACTTTCCGAGTTTCGTGAACAGAACGTGTTGCTCGTCTTCTTCAACCCGCAATGCGGGTTCTGCACGAGGATGGCTGCGGACTTGGCCGCCCTGCCAACTGAATCGGACGAACAGCGGGCCGTACCCATCGTGGTCACCACCGGCGATGCCGAGGAGAACCGAGCGCTTGTCGAGCGTTATGGCATTCGTTGCCTGGTGCTGTTACAGCAGCAAATGGAAGTCGCCGCGAAGTACGGCGCCCAGGGAACTCCGATGGGATATCGGATCGACGCCGCTGGTCGAATCGCCAGCGAGCTAGCCGTGGGCGCCGAGCCTTTGCTGCGACTGGCAACCACACCCGCGCGGCCCGAAAAAGGTGTCAGGAACCTTTTGCCCGGAGGGCCCGAAGGGGGCTTCGCCCAAAAGGTTCCTGACACCTTTTTCGGGCACGGCGCGAAAGGCGATCCCTCGCTGGCCCGCAGTCGCCTGAACCGTGGCGGGCTCAAGGCCGGAGTCCCGGCGCCAGATTTCCGGTTGCCGCGGATTGACGCGGGCGAGCTGTCGCTGACGGACTTCCGCGGCGGGCGCGTGCTGCTGGTGTTTTCCGATCCCGATTGTGGCCCCTGCGATGAACTGGCGCCCCGGTTACAAGAGATTCACCTGCGGCGGCCGGACCTCCAGGTGCTGGTGGTGAGCCGGCGTGATCCTGAGGCGAATCGCGCCAAGGCGGCCCGGCTCGGGCTAACTTTTCCCATCGTGCTGCAGAGGCAGTGGGAAGTCTCGCTCAAGTACGCCATGTTCGCCACCCCGATCGGCTACCTGATCGACGAGCAGGGAATCCTCGCCAGCGACGTTGCCGTGGGAGTCGGCCCGATTCTGGCCCTGGCTGGCGAAGGCGTGCATGAATCGCTTGTCGACGAGTCATGGCCCCTCGCAGCGGAGCAAACCTTGGCGACCTGAACTTGTTATCGACTCAAACGGAAAAGAAAGCCACAGAGGCCCCAGAGATCACCGAGAAAAATCGAGGGAACGACGAGGCATAAGCAATGAAAAATGAAGGATGTTGTTTTCGTCTCATTCCTCATCGTCGATCGCGTTTCTCTGTGTCCTCGGTGTTCTCTGTGGCTTGCTTGTTTTCTGTATGAGTTATTGACCATCCACATTCCTTGAAGAAGAAAGGTATCGATCATGGAACGTCTCGATGAGTTATCGAAGTTGCTGGCCGCGAGTGTGTCGCGGCGCGAATCGCTGCGGAGCATCGGCGTCGTTTTGGCCGGCGCGGCACTCAGCACTCTGGGGCTGGGGACCGCCTGGGCTGCCAGGCCGGACCGGTGCACAGCCTTCTGCCGGTGGTGTCCCACCAGGTGGCGGCGGAACCAATGCGTGGCGGCCTGCCGGGCCTGCAACGGCAACACCAGCCGCCTCTGTGGAAGCTGTGGAGCCTATGTCTGTTGCCCAACGGGGTTGGCCTGTTGCAACGGGATATGCACCGATTTGATTTCCGATTCCGCCAACTGCGGCGCCTGCGGGAACGTCTGCCCGGGCGCCGTATGCGCGAACGGGTCTTGCGTCGCGTGCAACTTTCCCTTCATCCCCTGTGGCGGAGTCTGCGTGGACCCTACGTCCGACCGCAACAACTGCGGGGGGTGCGGAGTTCAATGTGCGAATGATGAGGCCTGTATCAGTGGATTCTGCGCGAGCGGTTGAGGGCAGGTCACATTCCTTTAAGAAGAAAGGTATCAATCCAGTAGTGTCCGGCTATAAGTCGAACAGTTTCAGTTGGTTAGGGTCGGAGGATTCTGGAAACGGTTGATGTTTGGCGGTGAGGGCCTCAAACAGCGGG
>JAKEIB010000234.1 GCA_022614705.1 Planctomycetota bacterium
ATCGTCTCCAGTTGCCGCACATTCGCGCCGATCTTTTCGAGCACCGGCCGAACAACGCCTTCGCCCTCCTGCAGCAGCGAAGCCAACAAATGGATAGGCTCAATCTGCGGATTCCCCGCGCCGGCCGCCAGCTCCTGCGCGCGGGCCAAGCTCTCCTGGGCCTTGATCGTCAGTTTGTCGAAACGAAAGGGCATCTCGGACTCTGAAAGTGAAAAAACCGTCAGTGGTTGCGCGCTGCGCTTAATTCGCGCTATTCATTCACGTAAATCACATTGCTGACTTCCACTAGTCGATCCTCCTCGCGGATTGTGAAATAAAAACGTAGAGGAACAACCTCCAACCTCCACAAATCTTCGCCGAGGTAAACCGAGTGACTTTTGGGCGACGTAACGAGTATCTTATCCGCGGTGTCCGCGGCATGAGCGACTAGCGAACGGTCGGTCGCGCTTTCCCAACTCAACGCGAGCTCCTCCAGTGCGCCAGTGAGATACGCGACGGTGTACCGCTTCATCGCGATTCCCGTAAACCGAGCCGCGCTCGCATCTCCGCGGACGTTCGCCGTGGCTGATCTGAAGCTAGCCGCCGTTTCGCTTCGGCAATAATGGCTGCCTCTTCCTTACTAATCACCGGCGGAACACGCGCGATGACATTGCCGGCGGGATCGCAGAACACGACCCCGTCAGTAGCTTGAGAGAATAGTTGGCTTTGATCGCTCGTAAGAACAATTTCCGTCATTTTTCGCCTCCCGTCATTTCGACCTGAGATTGGCTACTACTATTTTAACGGAAACTTGCCGACCAACAAAACAAGCCTAGTTTTCTCACGACTCTAACTCAACTCTTCACCTCAAACTCCGCATCGATTGCGTCGTCATCAGCCGCCGCCGCACCGCCGCCAGCCGCGCCGTCTGTGGGACCGCCAGGTTGAGCGCCACCGGCGGCGCCGGCACCCGCCGTCGCCTTGTAGAGCGCTTCGCTCATCGCATGCGATGCAGCTTCCAGCTCGCTTACCGCGCTCTTGATGCGGTTCACGTCATCGCCCTTGGCTGCTTCGCGGACCTTGCTGATTGCCGCTTCGAGTGCCGTCTTGTCGCTGTCCTTGAGCTTGTCGCCTTGTTGCTTAATTAGCTTTTCGAGCTGATACGCGCGCGACTCGGCCTCGTTGCGGGCCTCGACTAACGCACGCTTCTTCTTGTCCTCGTCGGCGTGCGACTCGGCATCGCGACGCATCTTGTCGATCTCGCTCTCAGACAGACCGCTCGACTGCTCGATGCGCACCGTCTGCTCCGTGCCCGTGCCCAGGTCCTTGGCGGCCACGTTGAGAATGCCATTCGCGTCGATGTCGAACTTCACCTCAATCTGCGGCACGCCGCGCGGCGCCGGCGGGATGCCTTCCAAATTGAACTGGCCCAACAGCCGATTGTCGTTCGCCATCTCGCGTTCGCCCTGGAACACGCGCACCGTCACTGCGGTTTGATTGTCGTCGGCCGTGCTGAAGACCTGCTTCCGCTCGGCGGGAATTGTCGTGTTGCGCTCGACGAGCTTGGTCATCACGCCGCCCAGCGTTTCGATGCCCAGCGAAAGCGGCGTCACGTCGAGCAGCAAAATGTCCTGTACTTCGCCGGATAGCACGCCGCCCTGAATGGCCGCGCCCACCGCCACCACTTCATCCGGGTTCACGCCCTTGTGCGGCTCCTTGCCGCCGAACAGCTCCTTGACCACTTGCTGCACCTTCGGAATGCGGGTCGACCCGCCCACGAGCACGACCTCGTCGATCTTGCTCGGGTCGAGCTTGGCGTCCGCGAGCGCCTGTTTCACCGGGCCGCGAACGCGGTCGATGAGATGATCGACCATCTTCTCGAACTCGGCGCGCGTGATCGTCATCTGCAAGTGCTTCGGACCGCTGGCGTCGGCCGTGATGAACGGCAGATTGATGTCGGTCGTTTGGGCCGAGCTAAGCTCCTTCTTCGCCTTCTCGCACGCTTCTTGCAGACGCTGCAACGCCATGTGGTCCTTGCGAAGGTCGATGCCCTGCTCGCGCTTGAATTGCTCGGCCACGTGGTTGATAAGCACTTCGTCAAAATCGTCGCCGCCCAGGTGCGTGTCGCCGTTCGTGGAAATCACGCGGAACACGCCCTCGGCAACTTCGAGGATCGACACGTCGAACGTGCCGCCGCCCAGGTCGAACACGCAGATCGTCTCTTCGCCCTTCTTGTCGAGACCGTACGCCAGCGATGCGGCGGTCGGCTCGTTGATGATGCGGGCCACTTCCAGTCCGGCAATTTGCCCGGCGTCTTTCGTGGCCTGGCGCTGTGCGTCGTTGAAGTACGCCGGCACCGTGATGACGGCCTTGTTCACCTTGTGACCCAGATACGCCTCGGCCGCTTCCTTGAGCTTGCGGAGGATCATCGCCGAGATTTCGGGCGGCGTGTATTCCTTGCCGCCGGCGCGGACCTTCACGTAGTCGTCCGGCCCACCCACGACCTCGTACGGCACCATCTTCTCCTCGGTCTCGACTTCCCGGTGCCGCCGGCCCATGAAGCGCTTGATCGAGTAAACGGTGCGCTTCGGGTTGGTGACGGCCTGCCGCCGCGCGGGCTCGCCCACGAGCACGTCGCCCTTATCGGTAAACGCGACGACGCTCGGCGTGAGCCGGTTGCCTTCGGCGTTCGGAATGACCTTCGCCTCTTTACCTTCCATCACGGCGACGACCGAGTTGGTCGTGCCCAGGTCGATGCCAATGATTCTTTCCCCAGCAGCCATGACTGAACTCCTCTTTTCCGTGCGACATCGGCTCGAATGAGCCGAGCCGCGCGGTATGTTATGTGATCGTTGTAAGCTATCGTTGTGTTTGTGCTTTAAGCGAGCCAGCGGGTTCATTCCGCCGGGATCAACCCGGCGGCCCACAAGACCCCAGCGGCCTCTAGGAACTGCCGGCGCAGCACCGAACGCTCGGCGCAGACCGGTTTTCCTTTGAGCATAGTAGCAAAGGCCGTGCCTCCCAACTCGTGCGAAGCCCAACCTCTGGCCCTTAGCGTAAGCTATTGTAAAATAGCGGCTTACAACCGGCAGACCGGGAGCCCGGAACCACGTCACTACGCTGTCGCTTATATCCCGTCTGCCAAATTGACTTTCCAGCGAACGACGCCCGCGGGAATCGCTCACAAATAGCTGCCACAGTGGCAGTAGCCAAAAACTCCGCTTTTCGCCGCATGGCCAAACGCAGGAAACCACCAGCGCGATCCAAACCGGCCCCGCAATCAAGCCCGGCTGACGGTCAGCCCGCGCGCTCGCTCTCCGACTTACGAAGCGACTTGGATGCGGTTGACCGCGAGATTATTGCCGCCATCAATCGCCGCGCCGCGATCGCTCTGCAGATCGGCCAGAAGAAACAGGGCGACTCGCAGGCCATTTTCGACCCGCAGCGCGAAGCGCAAGTCGTCGAGCAGGCCGTTGCCAACAATCCGGGTCCGCTCGGCGACGACGCGGTCCGCGCCGTGTTCCGCGAGCTCGTCAGCGGCAGCCGGGCCGTGCAAACGCCGCTCCGCATAGCGTATCTCGGCCCTGAGTTCACGTTCAGTCACCTGGCCGCAATTGAACGATTCGGCCACAGCGCGGAGCTTGTCCCGGTCGGCACCATCGCCGCCGTGTTCGAAGAGGTCGAGCGCGGGCAGGCTAAGTTCGGCGTCGTGCCGATGGAAAACTCCACCGACGGCCGTGTCTCAGACACGCTCGATTGCTTCTCACGTTCGCACGTGCGGATTTGTGGCGAGCTGCCGCTGCGCATTCACCATTGCCTGTTGGGCACCGGCAAGCGCGACGAAGTATTCCGCATCTACAGTAAAACGCAACCACTCTCACAGTGCCGCAATTGGATTGCCAGACATCTGCCGAGAGCGGATATCCGTGAAACCGCCAGCACGACGGATGCGGTTAATGCGGCCAAAAACGATCCATACGCTGCCGCCGTCGCCAGTGCTCAGGCCGGCGTCAATTACGGCCTGCCCGTGCTCGCCCCCAACATCGAAGATAATTCGGATAACGTCACCCGCTTCGCCGTGATTTCCACCGAAACGTCGCCGCCATCCGGCCACGACAAGACGGCGCTGATGGTCGAAATCGCCCATCAGCCCGGCGCCCTGGCCGACGCCATGTCCATCTTCAAGCGCAATCGGCTCAACATGACGTGGATCGAGTCGTTCCCGATCCCCGGCGCCCGCGGCCGGTATCTCTTCTTCATCGAGTTCGTCGGCCACGAGCAGGACCGCCCGGCCCGCCGCGCCATCGAGACGCTTGCCAAAAACGCCCTACGCCTCGAGGTGCTTGGCTCCTATGCGCAGACCGAGCCAGTGGGGTAAACTGGTCGCCTATGTTACGAAGTACCTTCGCATTCGGCAGGAGAATTTCGGATTGCGGATTTCGGATTGCGGATTAATCCGTTTCAATCCGAAATCCGCAATCCGAAATCCCCAATCGAATCATGCGTCGCAAACTCATCGCCGGTAATTGGAAAATGAACACCGACCGCGCGGCCGCCATCAAGCTGGCCCGCGGGGTCGTCGGCCGCGCCGGCATGCACTCGGCCGTCGACTGGTTGGTGTGTCCGCCGTTCGTGAACCTGTTCCCGGTGAGTGAGATCGTAAAGGGCACGCCCGTCGCGCTCGGCGCCCAGAACATGTACCACGAAGCCAACGGCGCGTTTACCGGTGAGATGAGCGCCGCGATGCTGCTCGACGCCGGCTGCAAATATGTGATCCTCGGCCACAGCGAGCGGCGGCACATCCTGGGCGAGTCGGACGCGGCCGTCAACAAGAAAACTCTGGCCGCTCTGGCCGCCGGGTTGATCCCGATCGTCTGCGTCGGCGAATTGCTGGACGAACGCGAGTCGGGCCAAACGGCCGTCGTCATTCGCCGCCAATTCGACGGCTCGCTGGCCAATGTGCCAGCCGAGCGGATCGAGAAAGTTGTCATCGCCTACGAGCCCGTGTGGGCGATCGGCACGGGAAAAGTCGCTACTCCCGAGCAGGCCGAGGAGGTTCATGCTGAGCTTCGCGGATTGCTCAAACAGCGTTACAATGAAAAGTCTGCGAACAACGTGCGGATCCTGTACGGCGGTAGCGTCAAGCCGTCCAACGCCCGCGACCTGCTCTCGCAACCCAACATCGACGGCGCCCTGGTCGGCGGCGCCAGCCTGAACCCCGACGACTTCCTCGGCATCGCCGCCGGGGCGAGCAACTAATCGTTTACCACAAATTCATATTTAGATTAACCACGAAGGCACAAAGGACACTAAGACTTTAATGACAGGACTTACCGGAAATACTGGATTGAATTTGAATTTAGAATCCTGTTGATCCCGTAAATCCTGTCAAAAATGAGTATTGTCTTTGTGTCCTTCGTGTCTTCGTGGTTCAAAAAACAAATGAGCGCACTTTTCGCGATCATCCTTACATTGCTTGCAATCTTTCTTATCTTGCTCGTGCTCGTGCAGCGCGGCCGTGGCGGCGGGTTGGCCGGCGCGCTGGGCGGCATGGGCGGTTCCAGCGCGTTCGGCGCGAAGGCCGGCGACGTGTTCACACGCATCACGATCATCACCGCGGCAATTTGGATCGCCATCAGCATCATCGCCTTTTTCTGGGCCAAGAATCGCGGCGATGCGCTCGGTCGAGCCAGCTCCGCGCCGGCGGCGAATCAGCCGATGGATATTATGCCGCAGCAAAAGCCCGGCGATACGTCGGCTACGACCGCGTCGCCGCCTGCCGAAAAATCCGAACCCGCCCCAGCCGCTTCAGCTCCGGCTACCACATCACCGCCCGCGGAGTCGAGCGCAACGCCACCGGCGGCAACGGAAACCGCGCCACCAGCCGAGAACGAATAACGAAATTGTGGGAGGCCTCTCCGAGGCCGATTGGGGTAAGCGACGCGGGCCGCATCGGCGTCGGAGACGCCTCCCACAGGATCGCAACTTGCGGAGTGATGTGCTTTGCTCATTAGCATGACCGGCTTTGGCGAGGCCCGTGGCCAATCGAACGGCATCGCCGTGGCGGTCGAAGTCCGCACGATCAACAGCCGGCACTTCAAACTCAGCTATCGACCGAGCGAGGGTTACGCCGCGCTGGAACCGGAAATCGAAGCCGTGACGCGCGACGCCGTTCGCCGCGGCACCGTGCAGCTCAACCTGCGCGTCGAGCGGCCCGCATCGACCGAAGACTACCGCATCAACACGGCGGTCGTGGAAAACTACCGCCGTCAGCTCGAAGCGTACACCGGCCGCAGTGAGTGGAACGACGCGAACGATCTGCGGATGCTACTCGCGCTTCCCGGCGCCGTGGACGAACGTCGCAGCTCCGACAACGACCCGCGCGACGATTGGCCGATCATTGAGCCCGTGCTCCGCGACGCGCTCGCCGCCCTCGCAAAAATGCGGGCCGAGGAAGGCGTCGCGCTCGCGGCCGACCTGGCCCATAACGGCCGGCTAATTCTCGAATCGCTCGCCGCCGTCGCCAAGCGCTCGCCCGAAGTCGTTCAATCATATCAATCTCGCCTCAGGCAGCGCGTCGAACAAGCGCTCTCGGATCTCAACGTCACCGTGCAGCCGGCCGACCTATTGCGCGAAGTCAGCCTGTTTGCCGACCGCAGCGACATCTCCGAAGAAATCGTGCGACTTCGCAGTCACCTGCAGCAATACGAAGCCGCGCTCATGCTGCCCGAAAGCTCCGGCCGCAAACTCGAATTCATCGCCCAGGAAATGGGCCGCGAAGTCAACACCATCGGCTCCAAAGCCAACGACGCGGAGATCTCGAAGCTTGTCGTAGAGATCAAGACGGCGCTCGAACGGATTCGAGAGCAGATCCAGAACGTGGAGTGAGACGATTTCGGATTGCGGATTGCGGATTTACCGAGGTGAATCCCAATCCGCAATCCGCAATCCGCAATCCGCAATCTTGTGGCTAACAGTCCAACAGTCGCCAACTTGCTCGTCCTTTCTGGTCCCTCCGGCGTGGGCAAATCCACCGTCCTGCGCCGCCTCTTGGAACGCCACCCTGATCGCTTGCGGCTTAGTGTCTCCGCCACCACGCGTCCCCCGCGCCCCGGCGAAACCGACGGCGTCGACTACTATTTCCTCTCCGCCGACGAATTCGCCCGCCGACGCCAGGCCGGCGAATTTCTCGAATGCTGCGAAGTATTCGGCCGCGGACACTGGTACGGCACGCTCCTCAGCGAAGTCACGCCTAGCCGAAACGACGAGAAGTGGGTAATTTTAGATATCGACGTCGAGGGTGCCGAAAAGATCCGCGACCGGTTTCCGGACGTGCCCAGCATTTTTCTGCGGCCCAGCTCCGACGCGGAATTGGAGCGCCGACTCCGTGCCCGCGGCACCGAATCGGAACCGGCCATCCAACGCCGGCTCGAGGTCGCCCGTCGTGAACTGGCCCGCGCCGATCAATATCAGTTTCAAGTCATCAACGACACCGTCGACCGAGCGGTTGAACAAATCAGTGGAAATCTTTTGAAGTTGGGAATCGTCAAGTAGGTCAGGCTGTGCCTGACAATTGGACAATCATTCGTCAGGCACAGCCTGACCTACCAAGGGACCGTGAAATGATCGAGGCACTCAAAGAGGAACAGATCGTCAACAAAGTCGGTGGCCGCTTCAAGCTGTCGACGCTCATCCAGAAGCGGCTGGTCGCGCTGAACGCCGGCGCACGGCCGCTTGTCGCTGCCGGTAGCGACGACAAGCTCGAAATCATCGTGCAGGAAATTTTGCAGGACAAAATCTTTCTCGACACGTCCAACCAATTGAAGACCGTCGGCGAATCCGGCCCCACCTCCGCCGGCCCACCGGAGTTCGACTTCGCCAGTTTGTAGGTTAGGCTTTCTAGCCTGACCAGCAACACGCGTCAGCCTAGAAAGGCTGACCTACATGCCCCACGAACTCATCATCGGCGTTTCCGGCGGCATCGCGGCTTACAAAACGGCGGCGCTCGTTAGTGCGTTGGTGCAGAACGGTCACGGCGTTTCGGTGGTGATGACGCGCGCCGCGCGCAAGTTCATCGGCGCCGCCACGTTCCGCGCGCTCACCGGCCGGCCGGTCGTCAGCGATTCGTTCGACCGGCATTATCCACTCGGCGCCCACATCGAGCTCGCCGAAAAAGCCGCCCTGCTCTGCGTCGCCCCCGCCTCGGCCGACCTCCTGGCCAAAGCTGCGACAGGCTTAGCAGACGACCTCCTCACCACGCTGCTCCTATCCTTCACCGGCCCAATCCTCGTCGCCCCCGCCATGAACAGCGCCATGTGGGAAAAACCGTCGGTGCAGCGCAACATCGCCACGCTCCGCAAAGACGGCTATCAATTCATCGGCCCGCAAGAAGGCTGGCAAAGCTGCCGCCGCACCGGCTTGGGCCGCATGGCCGAGCCGGCCGATATCCAAGCCGCGATCGAGCGGCTCCTGGGTGAAAAGAAATGAATTCGCCCGGGAATAGGAGAAGAGATTGCAAAATGCAAATTGCAAAATGCAAATTGCAAATTTGGGTTCGCAGTTCCGTATTTTTCATTTTGCAATTTGCATTTTGCATTTTGCAATTCCTATCTCCAGTTTCGCATTGTCCTCCGTGGTGATATCGGTTGGCACGAATTCTCATCACCTCCGGCCCCACGCGCCAGTTCCTCGATCCGGTGCGCTACCTCACGAACGCATCCAGCGGCCGGATGGGCCGTGCACTGGCCGAATCGGCCATTGCGCTGGGCCATGAAGTCGTGATTGTCAGCGGACCGGTTGAAGTCGATTATCCGCCGCAAGCTCGCGTCGTGCCCGTGGTTTCAACCGAAGAAATGCTCACTACCGCGGCCAAAGAATTTGAAAACTGCGACGGCCTGATCGGCGCCGCCGCGCCGTGCGACTACCGCCCGGTACGCGTCGAGTCGCGCAAGATTCCCAAGACGGGCCAGCCCATCGACCTGCACCTCATTGAAACCGACGACGTGGTGGCCACGCTCGGCGCGAAGAAAGGCCACCGCTGGGTCGTCGGCTTTGCGCTGGAAACACTAGACCATCGCCTCCGCGCGCTCGCCAAGCTCGAACGAAAATTCTGCGACCTCATGGTCTCCAACGGCCCGCAAGCCATCAGCGCCCCAGACAACGAAGTCGAAGTCCTCACTCCCACCGGCGAAGTCGTCGCGTCGATCGCCGGCTCAAAGGAAATCATTGCTGCTGAAATTCTCAGGATCATTCAGAAGCGCCTGATTGAATCGCGATAGCTCTGCTGCGGCGTACGTCCCCTGTAACCCGCATCCCGTATCGTGTATCCTCAAACTCATGGCCACGTTCGCCGTCATCTTGCCTGCCGCCGGACAGAGTCGTCGCTTTCACGACAAGGCGTATAAAAAGCCGTTCGCGCCGCTCGGCGGGCGCGCCGTGTGGTTGCACGCGGCCGAAAAGTTTTTGAATCGCGCCGATGTGAAGCAGACGATTCTCGTGATCGCCGCCGAGGACCGCGAGCTGTTCGACATGAAATTTGGCGCGAACATCGCCATCATGGGCGTCGAAGTGATCGAAGGCGGACAGGAGCGGACCGATTCAGTGCAACGCGCGCTGGAGCGCGTGAAGAGCGACATTCCATTCGTGGCCGTGCACGACGCGGCCCGGCCGTGCCTTGCCGATCCGTGGATCGACGATGTGTTCACCGCGGCCGCGCGCGACGGCGCGGCGATCCTCGCGGCGCCCATTCAGGCCACGCTTAAGCGCGTCAAAGAGCAGGGAGCAGGGAGCAAGGAGCAAGGAGCAAGATCGGGTTCTGCTCCCCGCTCCCCGCTCCCCGCTCCCCGCTTGCTGCAGATCGCCGAGACCGTCAGTCGCGAAGGGTTGTGGGAAGCGCAGACGCCGCAGGTGTTTCGCCGCGAGCTATTGATCGAAGCCTACGCCAAGCGCGGTCGCGACGCGGTCACCGACGATGCCCAACTCGTCGAACGGCTCGGCCACGCGGTGACGGTCGTCCCCTGCTCGCCGCTCAATATCAAGATCACCACACGCGACGATTTGAAGCTGGCTGAGCAAGTTCTCAAAGTGCTCCCCAAGCCGAAGCTCGAAGGCTTTCAGCACCCGTTTGCCGCCGATGACCTGTTCCGATAAACAGAAGATTTGAACAGGAGGAAACAGAGATAACGGAGATGATCAATTTGTGCTTGATCACTATACTTCTTATCCCTCTGTAGTTTCCTCTGTTACCTCCTGTTCAAAATGATATGCTGTCACGAATGTTGCTCGAAGATCTTCAATGGCGC
>JAKEIB010000235.1 GCA_022614705.1 Planctomycetota bacterium
GCATGGTCACCCTCCTTGGTGAAAATGGTCCGGGAAAAATACAAGAAAACGCTCAACGTGTCACTACCAATTCCCAGTAACCTTGCTACAGACTCGATTTTCACGAACTTTCAGCCATTCTAGGCTCGTCGTCCGTGGCGGGAATGTTTGTGGCTGTCGATCGTTTCGCGTATAATAACCGCGGTCGCGCCAGGCGTCGCGGCTTGGTGGCGGCACTGCAAAGGGACTAATCCATGATCCATGGCGACCATCGATGCCGCTCGTCGTGGCGTCAGCACGCGCTGCTCGTCGGCGTATGCCTGTTGCTGGCATCACGGTCGCTCGTGGCACAGGACGTACCAATCAGCGTTGCGCCCGCTCAGCCTGTTTCACCAGAACAAGCTAAAGCGATGATGGAAGCTCGTCGTGGGGGGCAGCCACCGGCTCAACCCGGCGCTCAGCCGCAGCCCAGCGCCACTCCAGAGAACAAAGACAAGCAACCCGAAGGCGCAGCCGGTGAGAAGAAGGAAGGCGCGACGGACTCGGTCAAGCGGCCCGACGCGCCGCCCCGGCCACCCGATCCGAGCGAACTGAAAGTCGCGCTCGACGACAAGGGCAATGTGCCGCCCTTCAACTTCATCGGTCAACCCTGGCCCGATGTCATGCAATGGCTGGCCAATCTGTCCAAGTCCAGCCTCGACTGGCAGGAACTTCCCAACGGCTACCTGAATCTCACCACCCAGCGCAGCTACAAGCTCGACGAGGTCCACGATCTCATCAATCAAGCGCTCAACGCCCGCGGCTACACGTCGATCCAATCGGGCGACGTGCTCAGTGTATTCAAGATCGACAAGCTCGATCCAAGCGTCGTCCGTCAGGTCGGCGAAGAGGACCTCTACAGCCTCAAACGCTACGATTTCGTGAAGGTCTCGTTCGAGCTGCCGGCGGAAATGGAAGTCGACAAAGCCAAGGACGATGTGAAGCAAGTGCTCAGCCCGAACGCGAAAGTGTTTCCGCTGGTGACCACACGCCGGCTCTTGATCATGGATTCGGTCGCCAATTTGCGAACGGTGAGCGAGCTGTTTAACCAGGAGCGGATGATTAAGGACGGCCGCATCGTTCCCAAGGAATTCGTGCTCAAGTATGCCAGGCCGGAGCATGTGATCGAGATTCTGTACATGATGGTCGGTACGGATCCGAAGGCGAAACCCGCGCAGTTGACTCCTGAGCAACAGCAGCAGCAGGCGCAAATGGTGCAGCAGATGCAGCAGCAGCAGCAAGGACAAAATCCCAAGATCATGCCCAAGGCCGACGCGCCGAAGGTGTACTTGGCCCTGAACCGTCGCCGCAACAGCATCCTTGCGAACGCGCCGCCGGAACTGATGAAGATCATCGAACAGACGGTCGCTTACTGCGACGTGCCGTTTGGCGACGACGCGGCGGAGAATGTTTCCGGAGGCTCCGCAGAGCGGACGTTGTTCAAGTATCAATTGGTCACGATGGACCCGGAACAATTGAAGCTCACGCTGGAAGAAATCGGCGAGCTGGATCCACGGACCGAGCTGCGCGCCGACGCCAAGTCCAAGATCTTGTTCGCTCGCGCGACGGCGGCCGATCATCAGAAAATCGCCGCCCTCAAGGACGAGCTCGACGGGACCGGACGAGGACTGCACCAAATTTGGTTGCCGCGACGCTTGCCGGCCGATGCCGTGGCCGGCACCATCTATGCCTTGATGGGTGGACAAGAACAGGAGGAGGAACAACAGGACTATCCATACTATTTCTACGGCTACCGCAACCGGAATAGCAGCGACGACAAACCAAAGAAGGGTTTCCGCGTCGATGCCGACATCGAAAACAATCGCGTGCTGCTGTGGGCCAGCGAGGCCGAATTCAAGGAAGTAGAAAAGTTTGTGGCGGAGCTGTCGAAGTCGTCGCCCGCCGCCGACGCGCATCGCGCGGTGCGCTCACTGGAGCCCACCGATCCGGAGGACACCGCGCGGCTATTGGAACAGCTTCGCAAGGCCTGGCCTGCCCTCGGCGAGAATGAACTAATCATTAACGACCAGCGGCCAAAAACGGAGGCCGCGCCGCCTGAAGAAAAGAAGACCGACGAGAAGCCTGCCGATAAATCGGCCAAGACCGACGACCGCCAGGCGAATAGTGCGTCGAATCAGTCGCCTCGAAGTTCTAGCAGCTCCCGATTTCAGCTCGTTCAGTTGGCCACCGAGGCGCCGGTGGAAGCTCCGGCCGGTGGCGATCAGACCGCGCCCAGCGAACCGCCCAAAACCGAACCGACTCGTCGCCCCCCGGTCACCGTCACGGTGACTGAAGACGGACGGCTGCTCGTTGCCTCCGAGGATACGGCCGCCCTCGATCGGCTGGAACAATTCATCGGTCAGGCGGCGCCACAAACGCAGCGGTACAGGATTTTTCGCATTAAGTACGCCGACGTGTTTGATGTGTATCTGAACCTCAAGGAGTTCTACGAGGACGAGTTAAAAGGCGACACCAAGCAGGTTTACAACTACTGGTGGGACCAGTACGAAGACGTGAAATCGGACGAGGGCAGTCTCCTCTCGAAGAGGCCGACGTTGCGCTTGATTTGGGACCCGGCCAGCGATTCGATCCTGGTCGCCAATGCGTCGCCTCGGCAGCTTGCCGAAATCGAGAAGTTGATTAACGAATACGATCGGCCCGCGCCCGACGACGCGACCACCGAGCGCGTCACACAGCCGGTCAAGATTCAGTACTCGCGGGCCAGCACGATTGTGGCGGCCGTAAAAGAGGTGTTCCGCGACTTGTTGAGCTCGAAGGACAAAGAGTTCGACGCGAAAGACGCCAACAACAAAGGCAGCGGCACCGGCAGCTCCGGGGTAACGATCCTGCGCTATAGCCCGGGCGGCAGCACCGACCAAGGTTCGAATCGATCGGCCCCAGTGAAGGTCGGTTTTCAGGGCGCGTTGTCGCTCGGCGCCGACGACGTTTCGAATATCGTGCTTGTCTCGGCGCAAAAAGAGGTGTTCGACGGAGTCGTGGCGATGATCCGTCAACTGGACGCGGAGGCCGCCCCGAAAACCACGGTCCACGTCCATCGCGTGAGCAGCAGCATCCAAGCCGAGGCGCTGCAAAAGGCCCTCGATGAAGCCGTCGGAAAGGCCTGGCTCGGTAACCGGCCCGAGCCGACTGGAACATCTGCGCAAGGTGAGAAGCGCGCTGAGGGCGATCGCGATCGAAATCGGGGCGATGGGCGACGCGGTCGCGATAACAATTAGGTGCGCGTTTACCGCCGGCTATCAACCGGCGGTAAAAAGACCGGCGCGCCGCGAGCCACGCGTTCGTCCGACTGATACTGTACCTGTTGCGCGAAAGCGGCCCGAGCCAGCTCGTTGCGGAGCTGCGTGACTTCGATCTGCAGGGCCGTCACTTCGTGCGAGCCACGGTGGTTGGTTTCAAGAGTGGTCAGCTTTACTTCGAGCGCGTTGAGACGTTCAATGAATCGGCGTTCCATGTCGGTCGCGGAAACCTCGGCCTGTCGCACCTGGGCCACGAGCTTGTCGCCGTCCTTGAGCGTGAACTGGGCGCGGTTACTGTCCTTCATGTCGCTGACGACATTTTCCAACCACTTGCGCATGCTTTCCTGGCGTTTTTCCACTTCCACGAACTGCAAATCGACAGCGGCGATTTTCTCGTCCACGCCGGCCAGTACGCCTTCGTGCCGAACGGCCGTCTGGCCCACCCACAGGATCAAGCCGCCAAGCACAGCGTTGACGAGGCTGTTGCCAAGTTTGCCGATCGTGTTCGACATGTCGTCGCCTGATGCCATGACGCGGCCCGTTACGAGTCGTTTAAGCAGCCACCAGCCAAGTTGCGATTTCGCTGACAATGGACCACCATCGAGAAGATCGACCGTTACAACCGTCAAACTTGAACAGTGGGTCCGCCGAGCCGAGGCGGACCGGGCGCCGCTCGGCTCGCGGCACCTACATCACCTGCTAGCAATGATGGCGGCCGGCGGGAGGGCACGGCTGGCAGGCGTCTTCGTCCGGCGACTCGAACTCCACCGTCGAATGGTGAATTTGGAACTGCTCGCCCAGGCGAGCCTTGATCTCGCGCTTGATCTCCGCCCAGCGGCCAAGGTGGGCTTCGTCCACAACCACATGGGCCTCCAGCGCTCGTTCCACTTCGTCCAACTCCCAAAGGTGTAGATGGTGAATCTCAAGCACGCCCGGAATCGATTGCAGCTCGGCAACCAGCTTGTTGGCGTCGACGTCGGCCGGTGCGCCTTCCATGAGAATGTGAATCGAGCGGCGCATCATCGTGAGGCTTTGCCAGAGAATGTATCCAGCGATGATGAGCGTCACGCCGGCATCGACCCAGTACACGCCGAACCCCAGGATCATCACGCCGGCCACGATCACGCCGACGGAACTGAAGGCGTCGCCCAGGTTGTGCAGATAGGCGGCGCGAAGGTTCAAGTTGCCGCGCGACATGGCCAGCAGCAGCGCGGCAGTGGCGACGTCGACCACCAGCGCCACGGCCGCGACGACGACGACGATCCAACCGTCGATCTGTTGCGGATCAAAAACACGGGCGATGGCCTCGTATATCAAGAATAACCCGATCACCACGAGGATCGTGAGATTGATGAGCGCGCCGATGATTTCCGCGCGGCGATAACCGAACGTACGGCGGTCGTCGGACGGCCGCCGGCCAATCCGCCGGGCAATAAGGGCGATAATGAGCGAACCACAATCGTTGAAGTTATGTAGCGCGTCGGCCAGCAGCGCGAGGCTGCCTGCCAGCAAACCGGCCACCGCCTCCACGACCGTCAGCAGCAGGTTCAACGCGACCGCGATGATCAGCCGTCGGTCGCTTAAATACTCGCTGCCGTGTGAATGGTCGTGGGCCATGCGCGCTGTAGCTGGCCTCTACGAGGCCGGCGGCGGAATGAAACAAATCGAAGGGGCCGGGGTCACAGACCCCAGCTACAGTTCGCCATTATCGGGCAGGAACGGTCGGTACGTCGACCCGTCGGAAGGTGCCGCCGTGGGCCTGGGCGATCGTGGTGAGATTTTGCTCGGCATCGAGCGACGTGGTGGTGCCCATGCCGAGCGTGTGAATCGCGAAATTCCACTGATTGGGACGCGTGAGATGGGTCATCACTTCGAGCCGCACTTTGTCGCTGTATTTCATGTCGCCGTCCCAAAGCAGGAACACGGCATGCGGCCGAAGGTCGGCCGCCATGTTCATGGCTTCAATGAGCTTGCGATTGTTGCCCGACGCGAGAATGGCTTTCGGCAACCACTCGGCGAGGCGCTTTTTGTTCGGCGGCGTCGCGGGGACGAGGTCTGGCGCGCGTTCGGGGAAAAACATTGGATATGGCTCATCCGAAAAAATCTGCAACACAACAACGGAAGAAGATGCCGCGAATTAGCGAAGGGTTATTGGACATACGTGTGAGCTTGCTTTGGGTGA
>JAKEIB010000236.1 GCA_022614705.1 Planctomycetota bacterium
CCCGCTGTTTGAGGCCCTCACCGCCAAACATCAACCGTTTCCAGAATCCTCCGACCCTAACCAACTGAAACTGTTCGACTTATAGCCGGACACTACTGAGGGAATATGACATTTCACACCGACGCCATTTACGAAGCCGGGGTGCTTCGGCCGCTCACGCCGCTCAGTTTACAAGAGCATCAGGTGGTCTCGCTTGCTATTTCCACCTCCTCCGAACAGGCTCGCTCTCTGGATCAGCTTGTTCGCGATCATTCCGCATTTCTGAATAGTTACGCGCCCGAGGACGAAGGGTTGTACGATGACTATTCGGCCGGGTGAGTATTGGGTCGCCGACATTCCGTTCACAAGTGGCAGCGGAACCAAGAAACGACCTGTTTTAGTTCTGTGGTTAGACGGTGCGGATGTTGTTGCTGCCGCCGTCACGACTGCCAAGCCCCGTTCAGCGTTCGACGTCGAATTGGCAGATTGGCAATCAGCCGGGCTGCGGCGCGCCTCGACAGTCCGTTTGTCGCGACTTGATTGTCTCGAACAGTCGCTGCCAATAGGCCAGATAGGAGTCATTTCGACGGCCGATGGGGAAAGGGTCAAGAAGACGTGGGAAACGTCTATCAAGCCACAGTTTTGAATGGCAAGCGCCATCCGCAGTACATCGCAACGGTTCAGCCCTTTCAATGGCCAAGGCAACGTATAAAGAGTCCGGCGTCGATCTCGACATCTATGCGCAGTCGATGGCGAGGCTGCCGCGGTTGTTGCGCCGGACCCATTCGCCGCGCGTATTGCCGGCCGAGGGTGGGTTTGCCGGGTTGTTTCGGCTGGATTTTGCGGATGGGCTCTTCGCCCGGCGATATCAGGACCCGGTGTTAGTTTCGGGCACGGACGGCGTCGGCACGAAGCTGAAGGTGGCTCAAGTCGCGGGCGTGCATCATACGGTCGGCATCGACCTGGTGGCGATGTGTGTGAACGACGTGCTTTGCTGCGGGGCCGAGCCGTTGTTCTTCTTGGATTACGTGGCGATGGGGAAGGATGACCCGGCGCTTTTGGAAGCGATCGTGTCGGGCATCAGCGACGGCTGCGTGGAGAGCGACATGGCGCTCGTCGGCGGCGAGACGGCCATCATGCCGGACATGTATCACGGCGGCGATTACGACTTGGCCGGGTTTTGCGTCGGCGTGGTTGAGCACGAGAAGGTGCTCGACGGTTCGACAATAACACCCGGCGACGTAGTGATTGGCGTTGCGTCGAGCGGGCTGCATTCAAATGGCTTCAGCCTGGTGCGAAAGATCGCGTTTGAAAAAGCCGGATTGAAAGTAAGCGACTATGTCGAATCGCTTGGGGCGACAGTCGGTGACGCGCTGCTGAAGCCGACGACGATTTACACGCGCGCCGTGCGAAGCGTGCTGGGGCATTACCGGGTAAAGGGCGTGGTGCACGGCATCGCGCACATTACGGGCGGCGGGCTGCACGAGAATTTGGCTCGAATCCTACCGGCCGGCGTGGGTGTTGCGATCGACCGCGGCAGTTGGCCCATGCCGCCCATTTTTACCTGGTTGAAGGCACTTGGCGACGTTGACGACGATGAAATGGCCCGCGTTTTTAACATGGGCGTCGGACTGGTGCTGGTCGTAAGTCCTTTCTATGCCGAGAGTATCCAGCAGCAGCTCGCCAGGTCGGGCCATGCGAGCTGGGGGATCGGGCGGGTCTTTGCGGGCGACCGTGGTGTGGCTTGGGCATAGGGCAGCGATGCCCCCGAAGCGGGCGGGGCTCCAGGAGAGGTCTGAAGTCGGGAAAATTCTGTATTTTTTTCCTTGCAATCGGTCCACTGTGCCGCTAACCTGAGGGGGCGGGAACTGCGTGCCGGTGGCGGTTCGCGGGCGCTATATATTTATCTCGCGACGCTAATGCAACGTGATGACGCGGAGGATGTCTAATGAAACGATGGCAACTGCTGTTAGCACTGGTCGCACCGGTTATGCTGGGCCTCGTGTCGAACGTTCGCGCAGAGATAATCGGCATGTCGATCGATGGAGCGCGGCCTGAACCTGGATATGAAGTCACATTATTTGAGGTCGACGGCGTATGGCACATCGGCACTCCTGATTACCCGGAATATGAGTGGCAAACTTCTGAGGGCTCCATCGTACTTGAAGGCGCGCTCGATCCCGATCCGTCGATCACGTTCAGCTTGACCACAACGGACCTTGGCGCTCCGAGCAGCTTTGGCTTCACTTTCATTTTGCCGCTCGCTCCCGTGTTTCCAAATCCTTCGACCGTATTAGATTCGCTCTCTGGGAGCGTGACCAATGGGCCACCGCCAGGGGGCCCCGGCGTCACGGTCACGGCGCTTGCACCTCCAGCCGGCATTCCAGTCGACGGCGACGGTGTTGCGGAGTTGCAGGTCTACACGCTTTCCGACGACGGCGGGATGACTTGGAAGAACGTCGGTTTGGATGCGGGACCGACAACGTTTGTGCCGCTGGCACCGTTCGCCTCGGGTGACTATGGCGCCTACAATCAAGGTCCTATTCCGACCATTGCCGGCGGACCGTGGACACACATGCGAGTGGATTTGACTTTCGGCCTTTCGGGTGGCGGCGATGTGTTCACTCTTAATGGCGCAAAAGTGCTGGTCCCCGAGCCGGGTACATTCGCTCTTGGGCTGTTGTTGATCGGAGCACTGATCGGTTTCTCACGCCGACAGAGCAGACGTTAGGATAGCGACTACGATCGGGCATTTGACTGCTTTGGCTGCCGATAGCCTGGGAGGCTGTCGGCCTCGCACGGAGTATGGCAAAACGGCACGTGGATCGCGTTTTCTAGGCGGCCGGTCGGGGCGATTTGGCTATGCCGCTGTGGCGCCATAGGCTGTTTTGTGGGCGTCCACTTCAATTTCCCCGGTTTTCACCGCCCACACGGGGCGGATTCTTTCCGACCGGGAAGGATAGAAATTCTTTGGATTTTTAGTTGCAATCGGCCCGCGTTCCCGGTAAGTTACGGGGGCCGGACTTCAGGCTGCTGGAACTCATGCTGGCAGGCGGTTGTGATGGAGTTCGGCGCCTGCAGAGCTCCTTGGCCGTTTTGTTGCTATTGGAGAAGTGCCGATTCGGGCTCGGGGGAGTCGGTTTGTTGATCGCGGAATTCAATACGATGCACTGACGCGGAGGGCGTCTCATGAAAAATTGGCAACTGCTGATCTCGGTCGTCGCAGTTTTTGTGATTTCGATTTCGACCAATGTCCGGGCCGCGTCGATTGTGGTATCGATCGATGGCGTGAGTCAAGAAGCTCCAACGTTCACGGATCCCGATACTGGCTTTATAGTCGTCGGAACGCCGACCGACCCGCGGTTTGTGATGCAATCTCCCGCGGGAGACCGCCTTGAAGTCGGAGGTTATTTTGATCCGGATCCGTTCATCATTTTCTCGGGGGCAGTGATCGATGCCGGCGCCCCCAGCACCTTTGGCTACACCTATATTTTGCCACTGGCTCCGACAATATCAAATCCGTCGGTCGTGCTCGACTCGCTTTCCGGAAGTGTGACCAACGGTGCGGCCCCGGGTGGTGTGACCGTAACTGCCGTCGCGCCTCCGGCCGGCATTCCCGTGGACGGCGACGGCGTCGCGGAGATTCAGGTCTTCACGCTCTCCGATGATGGCGGCGTTACATACAAGAACGTCAAATTGGATTCGGGGCCGACGACGACGACACCACTGGATTCGTTTGATTCCGGTGGATATGGGGTCTACAATCAAGGCCCAATCGCCACGATTGCCGGCGGACCGTGGACGCACATGCGGGCGGATATTAATTTCATGCTCTCCGGCGGTGGGGACGCCTTTAGCTTTAACGGCGCGAAGGCTTTTGGTCCCCCCGGCTCGATACCTGAGCCCGGTACGTTGCTCCTGGCGCTATTGTCGTTCGGAGCCGCATGCGTTTGCCGTTGGCGCTCGGTTCGCTGACAGGTGTTCCGAGCCACGCCGTCTCGAGCGTTTTCAACGTTTAGGGCGAGAAGCGGCGTTTCTGTAGGCCAGCGAATGCGACTAGAGCCGCAACAAGCCGCGCCGCCGTTTTCCGTTGAAGCGATCGACGGCGAAACTCGTACGCTGGAGCAATTTGCGGGCAAGCCGCTGCTATTGATGTTTCATCGCTACGCCGCGTGCCCGATGTGCAACATTCGGCTGCACGACTTCGCCAAGCGGTTTCCTGCGCTGCACCAACGCGGGCTGGAGGCAATTGCGTTCTTTCATTCTCCCGCGAACGAAATTCGCAAGCACGCGGGGCGCCGGCAGTATCCGTTCGCGCTGGCGGCGGACCCAAAGTTTCGCGCATATCGCCGCTACGGGGTCGAGACCTCCTGGTCGCGATTGGCGATGTCGGTCGCGCGGCCGAGCGTTTACGCGGAACTGGTTCGCGCGCTGCGGCAAGGCTTTCGCGGTGGCAAGCCGACATTTCGACTCGCCCAGATGCCGGCCGATTTTCTGATTGGTCCCGACGGCCGAATTCGCATCGCGTTCTACGCGCGCAACATTGCCGATCACTTGCCGCCACGAGAGATTGAAGACGCGGTGAACGAAATATATGCGACGGAGAACCGACGTGGTCAGCGGTCGTGATATTGAGACCGCCGGGCAGCCTCTCAATTGGTAGCGGCGAACTATCGGCAGACCTCAATGATCCACCACAATGTTTGGTTCCCCTTAACCGAGAGAGGCAATTGATGACCGATACAGATTTTTCCCGCCGTGATTTTCTGACGCGAACCGGAAGTGCTGGGATCGCGCTTGCAATGGCCGGCGCCGTGAACGGGCTGGCAGGCGTGTTGAAGGGCGCGGAACCTGTTTCGGCCGACGGCGCGGATTTGGTTCAGTCCATTAGGGACCCGCTGATCCGCGAGGGAGTGAAAGCCGCGATTGAAAAGAACCTCGTACCGGCCGCAAAGGAAACGGCCTATCCAGGTCACTTTCTCATCACGGCCGACGGCCGAGCCTATGGCGGCGACTCGACCTGGCCGGGGCTCGACTCGTGGCAGATGTGCGGAGCTTACCTACCGCTGGGCCGTACGCGGATGGTGCTCGATTATTTCGATTTTGTGCGGGCGGCCCAACGGAAGGACGGCAACGTGCCGTTTGCCGTGTTCCCGGAAATGCAGGCGAACGACACGTGTCTGCGGGGTTTGAAATATCCGGACGATGTGTTCGAATACGTACCGCCCAAGCGCGATGGCCTGCCGGAATCGAGCCAGAAAACGCGAAGGTGGATTGGGTTGTTCGAACATTGGCAGAACTTGGGCGATCCGCTCACGACGCTCGGACCTATTTGCTACATCCTTACGGCCGCTGAAATTTTTGCTGCCACCCGGTCCGTGGAATGGATGCGGGAGCGGATCGCATCGGTCGAAGCGGCGGGAAAGCATCTGTTGAGCCGCAGGTCGGACAATGGACTGATCGGCGGCTCGGGATTCTACACCGAATCACCGCCGCGATATGCGTGGGACGGCGTTACGCAGTGTTATGCGATTCATGCGTTCCGCGCCCTCGACGGACTGCTTGCGAATACCGAGCCGAAGCCGAGCGACGCTGCGTGGTCGCGTCACGCCGATCGCCTCGTGGAAAGCTTTGCGAAGGCGTTTTGGCGCGACGACCACTTCGGCGAGTACGTGCACCCGGAGCATGGGCTTGTGGATTCACACGGACTGTCGGATGTGAACTGGGCGGCCGTGGCGTTCGACATCGCGACGGCCGATCAGCGCAAGGTGCTCTGGCCGCGACTGACGGGGGAAAAGGGATTCTGGCCTGGCGACGTGCCGACACAGACGGTCACGAAGCCATTTGCGTATGCGGAGTGGGAGATTAATCGGCAGCCGCCCTGCCCGGCGCCGCCGCTCAACGACGTGGCCGCGATGGGTCGTGCGTGGTCGTTGGAGGCGGCTGCCTGTCGGCGAATGAAGGATCACTCGCGGCTCGTTGAATCGGTGCGAAAAGTCTGCAAGATGGGTCTACCAGCCGGAAATTGGCGCGAACGGTATCATCCGCAACCGGATGGAAGCGTGAAGCCGGCGCGCGCGGAGTGGTATTGCGAATACCCGGCAGTGCTGGTGCGCGTGGTGTTGGGAAATTTGGAGCTATTTGCGAAGTAGCGCATAGCGGCGGCGCGCTCCGCCGCGGCGGGTGCCCGGTCGCGGCTAAACGGGATTCGCCTAGTTCATCGGCGCAGCGGTCGCGGCGGCTTCGGCGACGGATTGGCCGGGCGACTGGGCGCGACCGCCGGTGGCACGTTGTAGTGCAGCGATGAGGCCCTGCTTCGTGTAGCCGCCGCCGAACACGATTGGATAGTACGGCGCGTTGCCGGGGAAGATGGCGATGACCGGCACGCCGTTGGCGCGAAGGGCTTTGAGGGTGCGGCGGATCTCTTCGGGATAATTGGTGTAATCGGCGTACATCGTGACTACGCCCGTATTGGCAATCGCCTGCTCAACCGGCCTGGTGTGCAGCACGGTCTGCTCGAAGAACTTACAGTTGATGCACCACTCGGCCGAAAAGTCGACGAGCACAGTGCGCCCCTCGTCGACGGCAACTTGCTTGAGCTTTTCCAGCGAGAACGGCTGCCAGCTGGGGTCGGCCGGGGCGCCCGCGATGCGGTATAGCCAGCCGAACGATGCGGCGATGAACACCAGGATCACTGCGCCGGCGCCGCTCCAGGCCCAGACGCGATCGCGGAACTCGGCGGTCAGCGGCGTGCGGGCGACCAGCCAGCAGGCGAACGCGATTCCGAGAAGTAGCAAGATCGTCGGCACCACGGCGGCCGGTTCGATGAACGAAAGAATGAACACAACGGTGGCCAACAGCACGAAGCCGCTGATCTGTTTGAACGTCTCCATCCAGCCGCCGGGCTTCGGTAAGAATCGCAGCAGCTCGGGCCACACGCCGATGAGGACGTACGGGCTGGCCATGCCGATGCCGAGGCTGGCAAAGACGAGCAGCGTCGTGCCGAGCGATTGAGTGACGGCCCAGGCAACGGCCGCCGCCATGAACGGGGCAGTGCAGGGGGTGGCGAGCACGGTCGTCACCACGCCCTTGAGGAACGCACCGACCGGGCCTTCCTGCGCGGCCGCTTTGTGTATCGAGCCACTTCCGAAGAAGCCGGGGATCGGAACTTCCCAAACACCGAGCAGGCTCAACGCCATCGCGAATACGACCGACGCGATGGACACGTTGAATGCCGTGCTGCCGAACTGCCCGCCCCAGGAAAGGCCGATGGTCGCGGCCAGGAGGCCAAGCAGCAGAAACACGGACACGATGCCGGCCGAGTACCACAGGTTGAGCACGAGCGCGTGCGCGCGACTCTTGCCGGCCTGCTCGACAAAGCTCATCACTTTGAGGCCGATCACCGGCAGCACGCACGGCATGAGGTTAAGAATCAAACCGCCGACAAATGCCAGCGCGAGGTAATGCCCGATCGAGCCGGCGGCCTCGTCGATCTGAACTTGGTTGAGATCATACTGATCGGTGGCGCTGAGCACGGGCACGTCGGCAGCGGTATTTTTTGTCTGGGCCGTGTTTGACGCCTTGGGGGCAGACGATGTTGGGCCGGTCGATGTGCCATCGAGGAAATTTGCGAACGTACCAGCGAGCCGGGCCACGTCGCTGTAATTGCGGCCCGGCGCGAAGCGGATCGGCGCGCTCGCGACGGTCTTCGTGTCGCCCACGGTGAGTGTGGTTTCAAAGCGGACGGCGTGCGGCAGTTCGCAGATATTTTTTCCGTCGTCGCGATATTCGCAGGCTTGATAGCCGATCAAGCCGTTGATCGCATAGTCGCCGGGCGGTGCGTTCTTGGGCACATCGACGCGGACCGCCCACGTGACTTCGCCTTCGTGGTATTGCATGCGGCCGAACTCCGGCACGGAATCGTCGGTCTTTACCGGCGCATCCGTTGTTGGGCGATGCGGTATGAGTCCCGAGGCGTGGTTGATCGCAATGAGCATCGGTTTCGTGCCCGGCCGATCGTCGCGAGCTGAATAGGCGTAGATGCGGCTGCCTTTCGGCGACGTGGCGGTGAACTTCAACTCGGCCGTGTCACCGGGTTGCACGGCGCTCGGCACGAGCTGGCCGGTGAATTTCACGGCGGAGGATTCGGGCTGGAACGTGCCGTTCGACCAGCGGATTTCGGATTGCCCGCCACGGCGGGTAAACTCCTTTCCCGCCGCGGCGGGTGAACTACTTACGGATTTGCGGAGATCGGTCGCGATGATGGAGGGAAGTTTTATGTCGTTCGCCAACTTCGCGGTGAAGGCCTTCTCGACCGGCTCGCAATAGCCGCCGGTTTGGCAGACTTCCATGTGGACGGTGCCTTCGACTTCGAGCTTGGCCGGGGCGACGCCGGCGGAGAGCTCGAGAGGCGCGTACCAGGTGACCTGGCCTTCGTGTTCCTGAATTTCGAGGCCGGTCCAAACCGGTCCTTGCTCGATGCGGCTATTCGGCGCCGGAGTGGCGCGGAATTCGCCGAGCAGGCGATAGTCTTTCGACGGATCGAGCAAGATGCGCGTCGGCAGCGGTCCGCCAGACGGTTGCGTGATGGAATACGTGTGTCGACCGGCTGCAATCTTGGCCGTGAGCATGAGGACGGCCGGGTGCTCTACGGTCGCGGGCGCGAGTTGCGCCTTGAGCGTGGCCGGCTCCAGCCCGATGTCGCTCGATGAATCGAACTGTCCGATGATGCCTTCGCTGAATCGATCGCTGGAGCGCGGCGGCTCGTTGAAAGTCTGCGCGCTGGCCAAGCTGAACGCGGCCAGCGGCATCCATGCAGAAAGAAAAAGTATCGCGAAATAGCGCACGTGGGGGTTCCTTGACAGGCAAATGGACGACTCGAACGAGTGCCAAGGCTGGTCCGGAATTCTACTCGTTTGCCCGGCACAAGCCTATCCCGGCGGCAGCGTGAACGGGCCAGTAAAAGGCGGGAAAAACGCGCCGCCGCTACGGTCGCTCGTCGGCAGGAGGATCGTAGACGCTACTACGCACGCGGGATACATTGGGTTCGTCGAAGACTGCAAGCTTTGCATGGCGTGTAGCGTCCATGGGTGGATTCGGTTCACATGCGAAACTTCCTACGAAGACTGATCGGTTCGGGCGATCCGCTGGCCGACGCCGGCAGGCGCCATTGCGGCGAAGCGTTTGTTCATGCGGTCGAAGCAGCCGACATATTCGTTCTCGCGGCCATGCAGAGTGAAGGGCTTGACGCTGCAACGTTTACCCAAGAGCAGCTACTTGCGGAAATTGAACGGTCTGCTCGCGACCTCAGTGAACGTCAGGATGGGTTCGAACCATTCGTATACCGTCGAGATGGCGTCAGTTGTTTGCCGTTTTTCAGCTCGCAGGAGCATTGCGAAGTCTTTTGCGGGGAGTACTCGAAACTACGAAACCGAGTGTTACCGTTTCAGGTGCTGGGCATTAAAGGCAGCGTCCTCGCAGTATGCAGTTCGTCGGTTGAGCGATTGATTTTGAACGATTGGACGGCAGATGAGCGTCCCATATCAGCCGAAGAAAAGCGGTTGTTGGAAAAAGATGTAGGCCTGAAATAAGCGTATTCCTCCAACTCGGGCCTACCCTTTTACGCGATCTCGAATTCTGCGGAAGCGCTCGATCACCCGGCTGCGTTTTTCAAACCCGCGTCGTTCAATGTAAATCCACCGGATCCAATTGCAGCCTGCGAGGATTGGCGCGGCTGTGTCAAGTGCTACGACGGCAAGCGACTCGTGTTGCGATAGCGGGCGGACGGCGGAGTACGCGGCGAGGCCTTCGTGCCAGGGTTCGGACGTTGGATGCCCCTCCCCTGGCCCCTTCCCGAAATGGGGAGGGGAACCGGAGGCGAGGCTGCCGAGGAGGCGGGCGATGTCGGTGGCGGGGGTGTCGATGTCGATCGCGCCGAAATCGATGAGGCCGGTGACTTCGTCGCCGGTGAAGAGGACATGATCGTGCCAGACGTCGCGGAGACAGGGTTGGAGCGGCAGCGGCACGTTGGCGAGCGGCTCCAGCTGCGCGATGGCTCGTGGGACGGCCCGCGGCAGCGCGGCAATGAATTTGCGGGCGAGAGGGACGAGATCGGGCCATGTCGTGTCGGTGATTGCGCGGGACAAGGCGTTGATTCCGCCGTGCGCGAGGTCGTGCAGGCGTGCGAGGCGGCGGGGGATAGCGGGCGGCGGACCGGCGACCCGTGGCGTTGGGGCTATTTCCGGCAGTACGAAATCGACCACCGCAAGGTGGAACTGCGCGAGAGCGGTCATCGCGGCGCGGAGTTTATCAATGCTTGGCGAGTCTTTGTAATCGGCCGCACCGAGCATCCACGGTTCCAGTTCCCACAAGTGACCAGCGTGTGCTGTGAACGATTCGCCATAGCGTGTCGTAATTGGAGCAGAGAGGAACGTGATGCCGCGCTGTGCGGCATGGTTCACAACGGCGTGAATGAAATGCAAATGGTCGGACGTGGGATGCTCGGCCGGCCAGCGGCGAAGTATGAGGGTACCGCGGGGCGCGGTAATACGCCAGAATTGCGCACCGCTCATGCCACCGGCGGAACCAAGAAGTTCGATAAGCGTGGGGCGGCAATCGCGAGGATATCGCTGCAATAGTTGATTAAGTCCGCTCATTGAAAGAACAGCGAATTGTTTTTGAACAGGAGGAAACAGAGGTCGCAGAGGGGGCTGATCTAGTTTTTGCCTTCTCCGTTCTCTCTGTTGCCTCCTGTTCCGAATCTCCGTGTTTTGGACTATGTCGTCGATTCCGACGTAGGCACCGAGGAAGTTCCGGCGATGCCATCGCCGGCTTTATTGGGACGCATGGAGCGTGCCTGCTACTTTGGGGGCTTTATGGATCGAAAGAAGTGCTAAAAATGACGTATATTCACGGGGGCCATTCTACACTTACGCCGTGAATACAAACCCTCCTGGCGCGCATTTTGCCGCCGCAAGTCTTGGCTTCTAAGGTACTTATCATGCGCACATTGTCTCGCTTCGTCGCGTTGCTCACGCTCATTGTTGTCGGTTTGGCCTTGGTATCATTGAACTCGCCATCCGCGTTTGCCGCGGAAGATCTGGCAGAATCGTTAAAGGCCGCAGCGACTGATGCCAAGCCCGATGGCGAGAGCAAAGAGGAGCCAAAGCAGGACGACAAAGAAGAATCCAACGGCGCAAAGAAGGACGAGGACACGGAAGCGAAGCCCGCGGCCAAGCCGGCAGCGGCTGCCGCGACGCCGAAGCCAAAGTATCCGCCGTTCGAGGAGTTTTTGAAGGACGCCGAGGAGAAGCCGGGCCTCATCAAGCTGTGGCAAAAGGACGACCAATTGTTCGCGGAACTCAGCGCGCAGCAATTGGATCGCGATTACATCGTGCTGATCACGATTGCCCGCGGCATCGGCCAGACGCCGATTGTCGGCGGCTTCAGCTGGGGCTTTGGCGATGATGCGGTGTGGCAATTCCGCAAGGCGGGCGAAAACATCCAGCTCGTGCGGCGTAACGTGCGTTTCACGGCCGAGAGCGGCAGCCCGACCGAGCGGGCCGTCAAGTTTGCATATACCGATAGCGTGCTGTTCAGTTTGCCGATTCGCACGAAGAGTCCACAAGGCGCGTACGTTGTTGATCTGACGCCCGTGTTCATGAGCGATCTGCCGCAAATTGGCCTGGTGCTGCCGGGCTTCTCTTTCGCGCCGAACAAAAGCACGTGGGCCGACGTGAGCGTGATGGCCAAAAACATTGAGCTGCAGGTTGCGGCTACGTACGCATCCAGCGGGCTCAGCAGCATTGATTCGGTGCCCGATAGCCGCGGTGTGACGGTTAACGTGCACTATTCGATCAGCGAGCTGCCGGTGACGTCGTACAAGCCTCGGCTGGCGGATGACCGAGTGGGCTACTTCCTCACCGTGCTCAAGGATTTTTCGAAGAAGGAGAGCGACGACGATCGCTTCGTGCGTTACATCACGCGATGGAATCTCGAGAAAGCCGATCCGAAGGCGGAGATGTCGACGCCTAAGGAGCCGATTGTGTTTTGGCTCGAAAAGACGATCCCGTTCAAATACCGCAAGCCGATTCGCGACGGCATTCTCGAATGGAACAAGGCGTTCGAGAAGGCGGGCTTTTACGATGCGATCGAGGTACGGCAGCAGCCGGATGACGCACCGTGGGAGCCGGGCGACATTCGCTACAACACGTACCGCTGGATCACGGCGGGCGTGGGCTTCGCGATGGGTCCCTCGCGCGTAAATCCGACGACCGGCCAAATATTGGACGCCGACATCATCTTCGACGCCGACTTCCTGCAGTATTGGAAGCAGGGATATGAAACGTTTACTCCCGAAGGCATTGCCCTATTAACGGGCGGACCCATTGATTTGGACGAATATCGGGCCGAACAACTGCGGACGCCGGCCTATTTGCGTGAATCGCACGGCGCCCGTTGCTCGTGCAACATGTTGAGCGGTTTGTCGCGGCAGTTCGCGATGAGTTCAGCCGTGATGGCCAGCCGCAAGCGAAGCGACGCCGAATTGGAAAAGCTCATCATGCAGGGCATGAAGGAAATCGCCATGCACGAAGTCGGCCACACTCTCGGACTGGCCCACAATTTTCATGCCAGCACGTTGTACTCGTTGGCCGACCTGAACGACCCGGAGAAGACGGCTAAGACGGGCATCGGCGCCTCGGTGATGGATTACAACCCAGTGAACATCATGCCGGATGGAAAAAGGCAGGGCGACTTCTTCTCGACGACGATCGGCCCGTACGACATTTGGGCGATCGAGTACGGTTACAAGCCGCTGGGCGGCGGGTCACCGGACGCGGAGCTGCCGGAGTTGAAGAAAATCGCTGCCCGCAGCGGCGAGCTGGGGTTGGCGTTCGCGTCGGATGGGAACGCCCGCGGAATCGATCCTGATCCACACAGCGTTCGCTACGATTTGGGCAACGACCTGGTGGCGTATGCGAAGTCGCAAGCGAAGCTCGTTGCGGATAGTTGGCCAAACATTGTGGAGGACATGACGAAAGAAGGGGACGGGTATCAACGAGCGCGGCGTGCGTTCGGCGTGCTGTTGGCGCGACACGGCGAAGTGATGTTCTCGGCGGCCCGCTACGTCGGCGGCCTGTACGTGAGCCGCAGCCATAAGGGCGACGCGAGCGCGCCGAAGCCGCTGGAAGTAGTTCCCGCGGAGCGTCAACGCGAGGCTCTGGCGCTGCTGGAAACGCAGGTGTTCAGCGACAAGCCGTTCAACTTCCCGCCCGAGTTGTACAATCACCTGGCGGCGTCGCAATGGGACCATTGGGGCACCGAGATCGTCGAGCGCGGCGACTACCCGGCGCACGACGTCATCCTGATGTGGCAGGACCGCATCGCGAGCCGGCTGCTCTCGCCGCTCACACTTTCGCGGCTGCACGACAGCGAGCTCAAGGCGCCGGCCGATGCCGACGCACTTACCGCGGCCGAGCTGATCGAGCGGCTGACAAAGGCCGTTTTTTCGGAAGTCGACACGGTGAAGGAAGGCGAGTTTACGAATCGCAAGCCGGCGATTTCCAGCATTCGCCGTAATTTGCAGCGGAGTTATTTGCAGCGGATATCGCAGCTCGCGCTGGGTCAAACGGTCGCGCCGGCCGACTGCGAAACGATCGCGTTCGCCGAGTTGGGCCGACTGAAGACGCGAATCGACTCGATGCTCACTGGCGAAGCGAAGCTGGATAGTTATACGCGGGCGCACCTGGAAGAAACTTCGGCGCGGATTACCAAGGTCGTGGATGCGCGGATGCTGGTGTCGCCGTAACTGGCGGCGCACTCACTGGGACTACTTTCGCCGCATCCCGAGCCCAGGGTGTCGGCTATGGTGTCGGACAATGATGATCAGCACGGTGTTTTCGTCGGGCGTTCGATAATAGATACCGTAGGGGAAGCGATCCAATAAGAAGCGCCGGATTCCCGAGCGTACTTGCTCAAACATCAAAGGGTTCTCGTGAACCTTTGCGATGGCCTCCTCGATCTCCCTAAGGAATTCGTTCTCCAATCCGGGACGCTGCGCTCGGTAATATCTTGCCGCTTCCGCAATGTCGCGTTGGGCCTGTGGGATAATTTCGAGATTCATTGGAGTGAATCTCGAATTTCGCGCATTGCCTGGCTAAATGGCATGGGTTTTGTGGCACCCGATTCGATTTCCGCGTCACGGCGCGCGATCTCGGCAAAAAGCTCGTCATCCTCGCCATATTGATTCTCGACGCTACTCCAAATTCTCTGGGCAAGTTCGATACGCTGCTCGGGCGGCAAGGCCAAGGCTTGGGCCGTGATTACATCGAGACTCGGCGACATGGCGGCGCACCTCGCTGGTTAGTGGAAACGCGTGACTTGGAGGTTCCAATCGTTATTGTATTGTGGAGTGGCGCGGCTGTCAGCCTGAGTTGGTTCTGGTAGAATTGAACTAGAACGCGGAGACACGCGCATGAAAGCGGTCATGGCCAACGTGCCGGAACACATTTTGGAATGGCGACGCCGCACCGGCGCCGACCAGTGGGACGAAATGTGGGAGGGGGTATTGCACATGGCGCCGAGCCCAAATCGGGATCATCAGGATTTTGAATTGTCATTGGCGATGTGGTTGCGGCTTCATTGGGCCAAAGCAACCAGCGGCCGCGTCTATACTCGGATCAATGTCGCGGAGCCGGGCACTTGGCCCGACAACTATCGAATACCCGACATCGTGCTTCTTACGCCGAATCGCTTTGCCATTGATCACAACGAATACTTCAACGGCGGTCCCGACGCAGTGATTGAGATATACAGCCCGGGGGACGAGACGTATGAAAAACTGGATTTCTACGCCAAATTGAATGTACGCGAGGTATGGGTCTGCGATCGCGACACGAAGCGACCAACAATCTTTATGCTTACGATGGGCAAGTATCAAGTTGTCGAGGCCGATGACGAGGGTTGGATTCGAAGCAACGTGGCCAATTGCGAATTGCGAGCCACGGCGGACGGCGAATTGAAAATTCGCTTAAGTGGCCGAGGCGAAACTCAGGCGCGACTGCCATGAAAATGCTTTTTGCCGTCATACAGCCGACGAAGCTTGATGCGGTACAGCAGGCGCTGTCGCGGCTCGACGTGACGCGGATGACCGTTTGCGACGCAATGGGCTACGCCCGGCAGCGTGGGCAGCTTGAGACGTATCGCGGGCACGAGTACAAGACGAACTTGCTGCGCAAGATCGCGCTCGAGATTGCCGTGAACGACGATTTCGTCGACCGAACGGTCGAGTGCCTGGAGGACGTCGCCCGCACAAGCGCCGAAGGGCATATCGGCGACGGCAAGATTTTTGTCGTGCCGATGGAGCAGGCGATTCAAATCAGCGACGGCTACCGCGGCAAAGGCGCGATCTAAATCGCATGACCGTGATTCTTTTGACGGTCGATCTGGCGGTGATTTCTCGGGTCGAGGGAGTGGCGTCGCGGATGGGCGCATCGGTGCGATCGACTTCAAGCGAATCGGCCGCGGTCGAGTTGTGCGTCGCCGAACCGACGAAGTTGCTTATCGCCGATCTCAATTTGGCGTCGCTGAACGTCGTGTCACTCGTGGAGCAAGTGAAAGCGGTGGTCACAACTCCGCCACGCATCATCGCGTTTGGTCCGCACGTGCACGAAGAGCGGTTGGCCGCGGCACGCGAGGCGGGTTGCGACGAAGTGATAAGTCGCGGGCAATTCTTTGCCCAGTTGGATGCGCTAGTTGGGGCCGGCTGAATTCTTGCGAATTCAGTTACCATCATGCGGGGCCGGTGTTGCCGGGAAGGGCGGGCGCGCCGGGGGAAACTTCGGGCACGCCGCTCGTGGCTTCGTCGGCGAGCGGTGGCATGCCGTACTCGTCTGCCGGGTCGACATAAACTTCGTTCAGTTGGACGCCGTCGATGTCGCACCGCATGAGCAGATAAACGCCGACCGCCGACACCCACAGAAAACCGGCCTGATAGCCGGCCGCCAGCGCGGCGACCATCATCTTCCAGAAGTGAATCGATCGGCGTGCGCCGCTTAGCATCGCGCCAAGTTCGCGCGGCTCGCCGGCCGGCGTCGCATCGTCAGCGTTAAGAGCAGGTCCTTCGACGGGCGCGACTTCGGTCCCAGCTGGAGGGGCTAAAGGGGCCATTGTGCTGCCGTCCTCCGCCGGAGGCGTGACGACGGCCTCCATCGTTTCCGCATCTAGGCCCCAATCGATCGACCAATCGCCAAGCGCGATCGCCGAAGCGGCGAAGAGCTTTACAACGAACATGCTGATCACGGCAAGCAAGGCCGCAAACAGCACGTACCACAGCAATCGAAACGGCCGATGGTAGGTGTAGGCAAAGCTGCGGCTAAGCGCGTCGAAAGCATCGGTCCCTTCCACGCTGACGGTGGCCCACATCATCGGCCAGCCGACGAGTAGACCCAGCAGGAGGATGGCCATCAGGAGTCCGAGCAGAATCACGAACGGCCAGAAAATGCCGGCCAAGAGCGCGAGAAAGTCGAGTTGCATCGCCCATCCGATTAAGGCCAGCGGCACGGCGAACACGGCGGCCCACAGCAGCGCGACGAGCGGCGGCAGGCTGTAGGACGGCAGTTTTCGGGCAGCGTGTTTCAGCGCGGCGATTGGGCCGGACGCTTCGTCGCGCGTGAATTTCAGCGCGGCGATCCGCGTGATCGCGCCGCCGACAAGCCCCCAGACCAGTAGCTCCCATATGCCGCAAAGCAGCAGAAAGAAGAAGCCGGTTGCGGAAAGGTCGCCGTGGAACAGTCCCATGAACGGCGCGGTCATGAACTGCCAAATTGCGATGGGGGCCTGAAACAGGTATTGCGTCGCCGAATAAATGACCTCGGGAGCGCTGCGCGTGGAGATGTCGATCCACGTTTCTTGGTTGGTCCAAAGGTTAAGATTCGTGACGTCGCGCCACGAAGTGATCACCGGGTCGGTGCTGCGCGAAAACACTTCGGCCAGCAGCCACCAGCCTAACATCGTTGCCAATATCCCCACTGCGCCGAGAATCATCACGCGGGCCATGAGCGCGATGCGCACGGCTCGCACGAGCATCAACCACGGGAACAATTCGCTCCAAACGACTTCGCGGATTTTGGCTGGTTGTTCAACCATGACGACCTGCTGGGGGTGAGGCAATGGAATGATGCGTGGTCACGCGACCGGCCCGATTATAGTTGGCCCGGGGAACAGGTGCTAGCAGAGTTCAGCCGTTGGAAGCCGGTCTTTTTTGCCGCCGAGAGAGTCGCTGGGAGCCGCGATTCGGGCAACCAGCGACGGTGGCCAATTACAGGGGTTTGTTTTTCGTGCCATTGCCGCTCGAAAGGTCGCCCTCGTCCGGAAGTTCGTCTGCCTCCGGATCGGGTGCGACCGGAAAACCGTAGGTCTCGCCAAGCCAACGGCCGAGGTCGATCGTGCGACATCGCTCGCTGCAAAACGGCAGCGCGGGCGATGTGCTTTTTTCAAACTCGCGATTACAGATGAGGCAGCGCATAGGGATTTCGGATTGCGGATTGCGGATTGGAAGACACGTCATCGTGCTTTAATCCGCAATCCGAAATCCGCAATTCTTCTAGAATCCTTGCCAGCCGGTCCATACCATCCAATTGTATATCCACGGGTGCGTCCAGGGATTCCACGTCGGGTAGCTTGCCGAGAGGACGGAGAGCGTAAGCAGTAATGCGGCAAAGGCCATCCCTGCGGTGGTGCGGGCCAGGCGGTCGGCGGCGGGAAGCATGACAACGAGCCATAGTGGCGCGCACCAGAACATCCAGCGGAAGCCGCTCGTCATGCCGCCGTAGTTGCGATCTTCCTGCGGACGCGTACCAATATAGAACGCGAGGCACAACACGCTGACCGCTGCCACGAGCGCGGCCAGCTCGCGTCGCGACCGATCGGCCGAGAACAACCAAAGGATTGTTCCTATCGCGCTTAGTAGCCACACCGGCGTGAGCGAAAACACGCCGTGATGGCCGATGAGCGAGTGTAATGCGTATGCAGCCTTCGTCGGTTCGCCGCGATCGATACCCTGTCGGTTGATCCAGTAGCTCGATCGCTCGACGCCTTTTACCGTGTAGTTGTACTTGTACCAGTTGTCGTTGGGATCGGTTTCGCTGCGGTGCATGTAGGGAGGGCGAAGGCTGGCATGGGCGATCCAGTTTGTCGCAAAGAAAGCGGCAGCCACAATCACAACGGCCGGCACGAATGCGATGAGCGTCTGCCGCGGCGCCTGCCACAAAACGAGAAGTCCCACGCAAGCCAAAAGCGTGAGCGCCGGTAATTCGTTGGCGGCCGTGAAGGCGGCGGCCAAGCCGGCGATGAAAAAGTAGCTTAGTCGCCGCTCGCCGTCGTAACTGATGCGGATGAGCGCATAGAGCGCAATGGTCGCACTAACGGCGGCCACAATGTGGTTGTTCAGCACGATGGCGAACGTGTTGAGGAAAGTACCCAGTGTGGCACAGGCCATCACGAACACACGGCCCCAATCGCTCGTGCCGAATCGCTCGACGATCCGTGCCAATAGCACAAACATCAAGACGAGCGGCAGGATGTTGATCGTGAAAAGCATCGCGCGACCAATTTCATAGGGGTGGTCATGCAATGTCCACCCAGCCAATCGATGGATTAGCCAATATTCGGCGGCCACGAGGGTGGCCAGCAGGGGCGGCTTGCTGGAATAAAGGTGCAGTTCGCCATCCCGACCGCGGTGCTGCACCATGTCGATCGTGTCCCAGGTGGGCTCGACGAGAATCTTGTCGATCTCATAGGTGCCGTGCTCGACCAGCGAGCGAACGGTCATCCAGCGGCTGCGATCGTTCGCGCTGAGGAAAGGCCGTTGCAGCCGAAGCTCGTTGCGAATTCGCGCTTCATCTGCCGAAATTTGAGCGGCGACTTGCTCGTCGGTTAACCCTTCGTCGGCGAGACTGGAGCGTTTGCGTTCGATCGCTTCGCGGATGCGGGCAGACTCAAGCTGCACTCGATCCACGGAATTCACAGACAGCAGTCGGCCCGTCATGTTGCCGACTGCGATGGCAATCAGCACAAGGTAGATGCCCCAGCGAGTATGAGCATGGAGCGTGGAGCCGGGAGCATGGAGTGTCTGCGTGCTCCGTGCTCCGTGCTCCATGCTCCTTGCTGTTTGATCGGCCGCGTAGCTCATGATGCCTCGCTCGACTTGACTGTGGGCACACTGACGCCCGCGCTGCTCGGCGGCGTGTGCTCGGCAATGGAATACGTGTCGGTGTCGCGAATCCAGTAGGCGGCAATCATTTCACCCAACAGGCCGATCGACATGAATTGGGCGCCGATGATGAACAGGCCGAGCGAGTAGTAAAGAGCCGCCGTCTTGTGGAGTTCGACGACCTCCCACCCCTGGAGCACCCGTGACAAGACCCAACGGACGGCGAGATAGAACATACCCAGTCCGCCCAAAAGGAAGGCGCCCAGGCCGACGGTGCCGAGCAAGTGCTGCGGCCGTTGGCCATAGCCGACGATGAATTTGACGGTGAGCAGATCGAGCAGCCCTTTGCTCAGGCGTGAATAACCGTACTTCGAGCGGCCGTGCTTGCGCGGCCGGTGCTTAACGACGACTTCGCCAATGCGAAACCCTTTTGCCGCGGCGAGCACCGGCACGAAACGGTGCAGCTCGCCATAGAGACGAATTTCGTGCATCACCTCGCGGCGGAAGGCCTTCAGGCCGCAATTGTGGTCGTGCAGATGGACACCCATTAGCTTACTGACAAGCCAATTGAACACGCGAGACGGGAGCACCTTGCCGGGCGGATCGTGACGCTCGCGCTTCCAGCCGCTGACGACGTCGTACCCTTCGTCAAGCTTGGCCAAGAGGGTGGCGATCTCGGCCGGATCGTCCTGCAAATCGCCGTCGATCGTGACGATGCGTTCGCCTTCGGCAGCGTGGAAACCAGCGCTCAGGGCGGCCGCTTTGCCAAAGTTGCGGCGAAAGCGGATGCCGAGAATTCGCGGATCGTTGGCGGCCAGATCGGCGATCGTCTTCCAAGTGCCGTCTTTGGAGCCGTCGTCGATGATGATGATTTGCAGCTCGTAGCCGTTCGATTCGCCGGCCCGGTCGAGCTCGCGCACGAGCTGCGGCAGGTTTTCGGCCTCGTCGAGAACGGGGATGATGACGGAGAGCATGGGCTTCTATTGGCTGTATTGCGCTAAGCCGCGAGCGGCGGAGTGATCATCACTTGCGGTTTAGCTAAACCGCAACCGGCGGACAGCATTTTGTTCTTGCCGCTACATACAGGATAACACACACACTGACCTCCGACACCAGCCAAACGAGGCGGATGAGAACGGCGGCGACGAGCGCGTTGGCGGGACCGCAGCTTTCGGCCAATAGTTGGACCAAAGCCAGATCGCGAACGCCGAGACCGCCGGGCAGCATCGAGATGAAACCCGCCACAACCGCCAGCGCGACGGCCGCTACCAGCATGGGCAGGTCGTTGATTGGACTAATGTTGACGCCGATTGCGCGCAGCGTTGCCCAAAGACTCAGGCCCAAGAAAAACCAGCAGACGCCAGCCGCGAGCCAGCCTTCAACCAGCAGTCGCAGATTGATGCCGCGCAGATTTGATTCGATGTCGGTAGGATTTGACGATCGATCATCCGTCGGTTGTTGCAAGCGTGCGATGCCGATTCGCGCGAGCCACCTCGCGACCGGTGGTAGCGTCGGCAGGCCCACGGCGATTGCCGTCACCAACGCAAGCGCCGCCAACTCGGGTTTTGATCGCAGCACAATTATCGATAGTGCTGCGGCGAGAATAGCTCCGACTGCCATCATCGTGAGCGTTTCCAACATCGTGCTAACGATGGCGATGCGCATCGACGGCACCCATTTTCGCACGGCGGCGATGCGGAGGATGGCAGCCATCGCCTTGCCGGGCACGTATTTACCCAAGTGGCCGAGAAAGTAGGCGCGGAGCGTGGCGGCCCACGGTGTCGGCTGGCCTAGCGACGCCAGGGCACGGTGCCAAAACCAGGCCATGGGCATCAGGCCGAAGGCGTAAAGTCCGCCGGCGGCGACCAGCCACGTTGGATGTACGTGCCACTCGTGTTGCGACAACTGGTCGAGCGCCTTGAGGACCGTGCCGCGGACCCCCACGCACACCAGCACGAGCACCACGATTCGAAGCGACCAGACGAGCCAGCGGCGCGAAGATGAGAATCGTTGGGCGGCCGGCATGGTCGAATCACGCATGAATGATGTGTCGCGATTGATTGGGCAATTGGTCACCTTATTGTCATCAAACCAAGCACTTAGCGGCAAGATTGCTAATGGGTGGGCGAAGAGAATGTGGTAGAATATGAACGAACACAAGCCGCGACGGCATCGCCCGAAAGGCGGTCGCGTCGCGGCTGGCGTTCGATTAGGAGTGTGTCGTGCCGCGTGTTATTTCGCTTATCGTGCTACTCGTCATCATCTTGATGGTGGGGGCCGTTTTCTTCCAGGTGATGGCCGAGTTTATCGTGCCGCTGTTCCTGGCGTGCGTGCTCCTCGTCGTATTTCAGCCGCTGCACGCGGAAATTCTGAAATACTTGCCGCGTTGGCCGCGACTCGGCGCGCTCGTCACGACCGTGCTAATCCTGCTCGCGGTACTGCTGCCCCTAGGCTGGCTCGGATGGCACGCGTATCGCGAAGGCGACCATGCGGTTGAATTGATTCAGAGCGAAAAGGGACACGCGTTCATTGACAGCGCCTTCGAGAAGTTTGGCGAAATGTACAAACGAGTGACGGGCAACGATTTCGTTCGGCTCAGGAATGAAGACCTTCTGAAAAGAGTCACCGAATATGTCGGTCCTTACGTACTCGCTGGCGTGCAAACCGTGCTTGGCATGCTCATCGGGCTGGTGATCATGATCGTGGCGCTGTACTTTTTCCTGGCTGACGGGCCAAAAATGATCAACGCGATCATGCAGATCTCTCCGCTCGAGGAGGAGCATGAGCTGGAGCTTTTAGCGAAGTTCGGGCAGATCAGCCGGTCGGTCGTTGTTGCGACGTTAGCTTCGGCGATTGCGCAAGGCATCGTCGCGGGAATTGGCTATTACTTCTGGCTGCCGAGCGAGGCGCCCATCTTTTTGTTGACCGCGCTTACGATGGTGTTTGCGATCGTGCCGTTCATCGGGGCGGCCGGCGTTTGGGTTCCTGTCTGCCTCGGCCTACTGCTGCTGGGCGGCGGGAATGATCAGCCGATCGGATCGAATTGGTTGAGCGTGCTGAGTTTCGCCATTTATTGCACGGTAGTCGTGTCCGGGCTCGACAATTTGATCAAGCCGTACGTCCTTCACGGCCAGGCGAATTTGCATCCGCTGCTAGCACTGTTGAGCATCTTGGGCGGCGTGAAAGTTCTGGGCCCGATCGGCATTCTCATCGGGCCGATGCTCGTGTCGTTTCTGCAGGCGCTGTTGAGCATCTTCCAGCGCGAGGTCGAAAATTGGGAGAATCCTCAGAAGCGGCGGTCGCGCAAGCTATCACCGGCCGCCGAGGCGTTGGCCGAGACAATCGAGGCCGCGATGAATACCGACGACGACAAGCCGTCGGAGAAGCCGCGCGCTTTGCCAGCATCGGCAAAAGCATCCCAAGCGCCGAGGGGCGGCAGCGCAAAGGCGCGACGGCGCCGCCGCTGAGTTTCTTCGCAGGTAGCATGGCAGCGAAGCTTCACTAGGCCGATTTCCGCGATTTGGCCTAAAATGCGGCCGCCCGAGTTACGCACTTTTCGGGCCCCTGTCATTCCGAGGTCTGCCGAGGAATCTACGCGGACCCCTCGGCGGACCTCGGGGTGACATCGCAATCGGAAGCACTGCCAGAGAAATCAGAACTAGTCTATTGGAAGGACCATGCGATGGATGCCGCATCGATTGTGCTGTTGCTGGCTGCTGTGGGCGTGAATCTTAATGGGCAACCGGCCGGCGAGGCGCCGAAGGCTGCTCCGACGCGTCACACGACTTATTTCGCCGGCCAGGCCGGATGGGGACCGGGCAACGAAAGTCCGCCGCCGGCCGCCGCGCCGATCTACGATCGCTACCAGATTCCGCCGGCAGGCAGCTCTTCGGCAGTGAGCCCGCCGCCGAGCGCTCCGGATCGTGCTCGCATGGCCGTGACGGAAACCGGCAATGCGCTGCGCGACGGCGTGGAAGCCGGCATTCAGGAAGCGAATAATCAACTATATCGCGGCGGAGAGCAAGCGATCGAAGCGACGCGCAACGCGGGGCAGGAGATTAGTCAGCAGTTTCAGAGTTGGCTGGGAACCACGGGCAATTCGGCTCAAACTACGGCCAGCAGCGTGCCCGTCACTTCGCCGCAACCGACGAGGGGTCGCTCGCAGGTGAGCAATCCGTTTGCTCCTGCGAACCCGACCGCGAGCGCGGCCCCCGCGGCAAATTCCCGGACGAGCCGCGGTGCGGCGCCGCCGCCGTGGAGCGGTTCGGCGGCGACAGCGACCGAGCCGGATTGGTCGAGCGAATTGACGGAGTTGGCGCCGATGGAGCGAACCGCATCGGTCGGCACGCCGGCGACGCAAACCGCGGGCGGTGGCTGGACGAGTCTTAGCTCAACGCTTGCTCCGCCGCCGTTGATGCATTCGCAACTGGTAAACCCGCTGCCGTCGAGTGCTGCGCAGCCGCTCGGCGCCGCGCCGCAGCTGCCGATATCGAGCAATAGTGGGCCTGGTTTCCCGGTCACGATTACCGCAGGCCAGCCATCGGAACGTTCGCCGGCCGGGGCGACACGACAGGCACCCGCTTTGCGTCCCGGCGATGAAAATAGCGGGTGGGCGCTTGGCTGGGACGGCAATTCGACTGCCCAACCGGCCACGATCGGCCGCTATGGGACAGACAACACTGCCGCGCGAAGCGACACAGCGCCGGCTCGCGATCTGGGTGCGGCGCAGCCCGCGGCGAGCGGTGCGACGATGAGTTCTCAGCCGCCGGCTGGCCGATACGATGGGTGGCCCGATAATGATCTGTTTGGAGTTCGGCAGGAGAGCTCGCCTTCGGAAACGGTAACACAGCGTGATGGTGCGACGGCCCCTGTGTCGGTGGTGAGCAATCCGGCGACGCAGCCGACGGCCGGTTCGGCCGCGGCTAGTGCTGCGCCCGCTGAGATGACCACGAATGCAACACCCACGCCGAGCGCCGCGCCGGCTGCCGCTAACGCTTTGGCTCAGACACCGGCGTCCGATCAACCGCCTTGGATGCCGTTGTTGGTCGTGAGCCTGTCGCTCGCCGGCTCGCTTGGAGCCAATCTATTCCTGGGCTGGAGCTACGTGGACGCGCGGCAAAAGTATCGCCATCTTGTGCAGAAGACGGCGAATAAGTTCAGGCGCGCGACGGCGGCGTAACATGCGACGCTGAGGACGCGAAATTTCGCCCACGGTATCGTTCGCGAAGCCGCGCAGCGGCGACACAGTCGAACTTCTATGTCGCCGCTGCGCGGCTCTCGTTTGTTTGTCGTTCGTGGACCGTGGGCTGACGCCCACGGCTAAAAGATTTCGCCACTTCGTGGCTCAATCTGCTACCGTCGCTGCGGGTGGGTCGCGGAATCGAACCATTCGTCGAATTCGGCCTCTTCGGGCTCGTCGTCGCTCGTGTCGCTGCGGAAAGCACCGGCGTCCCACCAGTATTCGACCTCGGAGAGTCCTGGCGCGGGCTGTGGTTCCGGTTCGGGGGCAGATGGCTCGACTATTCGTTCAGCTGCCACGACGGGCGGCGCTTCGACGACCACGGGCTCGGGTTCCGGTGCGACTTCAACGACCTTCGGCGGTGGGACCGGTTCCGGTTCCACCGCGACGGGTTCCGGCACTGGCTCGGGTTGCGGCTCTTCAACAACTTCCTCGGCATCGCCGTGGCGATTCGGAATGCGTCGCGTGTCGACTTTCAGCTCCTGGAACATCCGCCAAATGTGCTCGTGGCAGGTGAACACGAGGAGTTGGTGGCCTTGCTTGGCGAAATCGCGCAGCACGGCGCAGGCGGTGCGCGTGCGTCCGGCGTCGAAATTGACGAACACGTCGTCGAGGATCATCGGCAGATGGATGCCACGGCAGGCGTACGCGGAAACGAGCGCGAGCCGCAGGCTGACGAAGAGCTGCTCGCGCGTGCCCCGGCTAAGCACTTGCACCGAGAGCGGCTGGCCGTCGGCAGTGTCGACGAACAGAATGTCGTGGGCGAGCGGCGTCCAAATGCGGGTGTACTTGCCCCCGGTGAGCTTGCTCATGTATTCGGACGCTTCGCGAAGCGTTTCGGGCTGCCGGTGTTGCTCGTACTCCACGCGGATGCGTTCCAGGAACATGCTCACGGCGGCGCGCTCGCGCCAGGCGTCGGCGGCCCGTTTGATTTGCTCGTCGACCATGTCGAGCTCGATTTGCTTCGTGGCGAGCGAATGATCGGCGGCCGCAGCGCGCTGCTGCTCGACCATGGCGCCGCGACGCTGCAAGGCGTCTTTGAGTTCGCGGTCGAGTTGTTCCAGTTGTGTGCTGAGCGTTTCGAAGTCGTGTTCGAGCCGGCCGATGGTGTCTGCGGCGAATAGCGGCGCGAAATCGGGCTCGCTGCCGTGCTTGCCGATGGCGGCAGCGATTTCGCGCGTCGCGGCGGTGCGCTTCTTTCGCAGGTCTTCGGCTTCGTCGAGCTTGGCAGCGAGTTGGCGAAGTTCCTGCTCATCGGCCACGCCACACTTTTGAAACAGGGCGACGCGACGGCGTCGCAAGCCGATGGCACCACGGGCGTGCTTGGCTTCTTCGACTCGCAGCCCCTTTGATCGGTCGCGAAGCGACCTGCGTTGCTCGACGCGTTGCTGATGTTTGTGGTATTCGGCGCGGAGGTGGTCGAGTTGTGAGAGTGGCGTGACTGTAGCTGGCGTCTGTGACGCCGGCTTCTTTTTTGCGCTGTCGCTGCCGGCCTCGGAGAGGCCAGCTACAGCGAGGCCAGCTACAGGGAGGCGTAAGCCGGTCTCTTCGGCGAGGGCGAAAATGCGTTGCGAGACGACGGCGAACTCGCGCTGGCGGCGGGCTAGGTCGTCGCGGCGGTTTTCGATGCGGGCTTCGAGCTCGGCGAGTCGTTCGCACTGGCCGGCCATCGTGGCCAGGCTGGCCGGGCTGATGTCGTCCGGCAGCCCCAGTGCGCGGAGCCGGGCTTTCCAATTGGCTAGTGCTGAGGCGTGCTTCTCTTCGGCGAGCTTTACGCGGCGTTCAGATGCGCCAATTTCCTGAGCGATCTCGCGCCGCTGGCCCTCGACGGGCATCACGCGTTCCAATTCCGACAAATGTTTTTCCGCATACTGCAGCCGCAGTGCAACCGAGCCGTCGGTGAGCGGCAACTCGCGGTCAAGCTGCGCACGTTCCTCCTCCGCTTCGTCGATCTGATCCGCGACCATTTCGATCTGTCGATGGCAGGCGTCAAAACGATCGGCGGCCGAGTCCTCGGCGAAGTGTTTGAATAACCAGGCGAAGATCGCGCCAACGATGCCAATGGCCGCGATCCAGCCGCCGTATTTGCCGAGCGCTGCGGCCGGCATCATATACCACACGCCGACCGCGATGAACCCGATGACGAACACGGCCAGCAGCCAACTGAACAGGCCCATCGGCACGACTTGCTCATCGACGAGCTCTTGTGCCTGCTCTTGCAATTCGTCGGCCTGGCGGCGGGCCGATTCGATGCGTTGCTCGACTTGCTGTCGGCGGCGAAGCTGGGCGACGAGGTCGCCGGCCACATCGAGGTCCTTGGGCAACCCGAGTTTTTCGCCGCCGACCATGGCCGATTCGATTTCGGCGCGGAACTGATGCTCGCCGGCGCGGTGAACCTCGAGCTCGTGCTTGGCGGACTCGAACAGTTGCTCGGTGGCTTCGATCGCGCGGATTTGAGGCGTGAGGCCGTCCACGACGTCGCTCGTGATCCGTGGCGGCAGTTTACCGGCGCCCGTCCATTCGTGGCTGAGCCGTTCGTTCTCGCTCGCCAGACGGGCTTCGAGTTGCTTGACTTCGTCGGCCAACTCGCCGGCCATTCGCTCGACGGCCTGCAGCCAATCCTGCTGCTCCAGAAGCGCTTCGAGCCGCTGACCGTTACGCATCAATATGTCGTTGATGCCGAGCCGTTTGGCTTCGTCGCGAAGCTGTTGGCGCTGGCCCTTGAGGATGTCGCGCTGGCGCTCGTGCTCCTCGATGCGGGTATTGAGGTCATCGAGCGAGGCAATGGTTCCCTCTTCGAGCGGCCGCAGATTGGCGAACCGTTCGAGCTGGTCGTCGATTTTGCCGCGCTTGATCCACAGCGGCTTGATGTTGATGGCGACTTCCAGCTTGCGGCCGCGGGCGCCGAGCGTTTTCACCTCCACCTGGCGGCGTTCGACTTCCTCAGCCAGCTCGCGGAGCTTCACGGCCGACTGCGCCCAACGGCGACCTTTGGTGACGAGCTCATCCAGCTCGCCGCGAAGTTGCTCCTGGCGGGAGACAAGCGTGCGGATTTCGGACTTTTCTTCGGGCGAATTCAATAGCCGCAGCTGCGTGCCGGCCAGCATGTGGATCACGTCGTAGAGCGAGATGCGATCCAGGCCGGAGGTGAGTCGGTAGAGCCACTGGGCGGCAGCCGTATCGCTAAGCGTGTTGAGTTCCTGCACTTCGCGGAGGCCGACGGCAAAGATGTTGTTGTACGTGGGCTCGTCGACGTGCTCGAGCGCTTCGCGCAGCAGGCGGTCGCCTTGCTCCTGCCCATCGGCGGTGGTGACGGTCACTTTGCCGACGTCGGTGGGGCCGCGGTCGGCGTAACGGCTAATCGTGAGCGCGCCGTCGTGGCCCAGCACTTTGAGCCAGCCGCCGGGCCGGCCGCCGACGACAGGCGGCAGATATTTTTCGCGCCGCGCGGGCGACACGCCGTACAACACCGACCGCATGAATTGCATCAGCGTCGATTTGCCGGCTTCGTTCGGTCCGTAGAAGACCGTGAGCTCGGGCGACAGCCCGCGCAGCGACAGGTCGCGCCATACGCCGAAGCCGTCGATCTTGAGGTCGGAGATTTTCATGGGAGTCGAGAGTCAAGGGTCGAGAGTCGAGAGCCGGAACGGGTGGCATGCTCTCGCGGCGCTAGCCGCGTGAGCATGGTCGCGTGGAAGAAGCATGCCTACGCCGCGGCGGCGAAGGCATGCCACCCAGTCGCGGCTATTTTTGAGCCAACATCTTACTCCTGTGGTATGTCACCTTCTTCAAACGGCAGCGTCAGTAAATCCACACCAAGCTTCGCGGCGCGACACAGCAGCGCGCCGCGGTCCGCGTCGGTTTCGATTCGGGCGATGGCGGCGAGCGGATCGTCGCGAACGTCTTCGGGCACGAATTGACGCAGGTCGAGCGGCAGGCGATCGTGCAACTCGAACTCGCGGACCTCGCGCAGGAAATCGCCGAGGCACGTTTCCTGGTCGTACCACTCGGCGGGGACGCTGAGCGGCGAATCGCAATGGATGGATATGCTCCAAGCGCTCGGCGACCCGCCGCGGCGGGTGCCCGGCTCACCGAATTGGCGGCGCAGGTCGACGAGCAGTTCATCGGCCAGCCCGCCAGGCCGCAGGCGATTCACGAGCGGCCCGGCGCCTCGCACATTCCAACGCACAAACAGGTCGATGCCCGGATGCTGGGCAATGAGTTTTTCCAACCGCTCGACCATCCGCTCGTGCAGTTGTTCAGAGCGCGTCGTCGCGGTGACTTCAACCGTTTGTTCGAGCCAACGCACGACATCGGTAGCGACGAATTTCGTTTTCGCCCGGCCACTTTCGTCGGCGGTGACGACCGTGCAACCGTGCGGTCCTGTTTCGGTTGGGCAACCACCTTGCGGCGTGCCGCAATAATGGGCGAGGCCTGGCTCGTGGTCGACGGTTTGCTGCAAGTGCCGGCCGCCGAGGGCCATGTAGTGAACGCGGTCGCCTTCGTGGCCGGCCGAGTCGCTCGTGCCGTGGGCGACGCCGATCGTGAACAGACCGTGCGCATCGCGGTGGAAGCCTCGGGTTTCGACTTCGCCGTCCTCGCGGCAACTGGTGCCTTGCACGCGAGCGACTATCTGACCGGCGCGCACCAGATCAAGGGTTTCCACGCGACCGATCGGGAACACGTGCACGTTGGGCGGCAGCGAGACGCTGCGCGGCCAGGAATCGGGCACATCGACCGTGCCGCCGGCCCAATAAACGGGAATGCCGCGGTCGTTCAGCCGGGCGAATTGGTCGAGCAAGAGCACAATCGCGGGCGGCCCAGCGCGGTCGACGTGGAGCACGTCGCCCGCCAGGAGGACGGCATCGGCGTCCTCGGCGAGCGCGGTCTCGAATACCCGCTCGGCGGCCAGATGCGGCGCTTCGATCAAGAGATCGCGCAGGTGGTCGGGCACGTCCGCCAGCCCGTACAACGGCCGCTCAAGGTGCAAATCGCTGGCGTGTACCAGTCGCAGCGGCTGGGTCATCGACGCCTCCTTGCGCGAGAATGGCAACATTGATTGCGACGCGTCCGCAATCTATGAAATCCGGGCTAGTCTAACTCGCGGGGCGGGAATCTCCAACTTCAGCTTGCGTCTGTAGCTGGCCTCTATGAGGCCGGCTTGGTGCGGACCGCGAGAAAAGGCGGCCGGGGTCATAGACCCCGGCTACAGTTAGCTCGTGCTAGCGTCGGGCGGTGCGGCGAGCTTTGCGTCGCGGCGCGGGCTTTTTGCTATCGTTCGCCTTGGGCGGAAAATTTTCCGCCTGGCCGGTCATTTCGTAGAGGAAGCGGCTGGGGACCGTCGGCTGCGGCTTGCCCCATTTGCGTCGCGTGAGGGCGAATGAAAGCGTCAGATATTCGCGGGCGCGGGTGACGCCGACGTAACAAAGTCGCCGCTCCTCGTCGATGGCCGCGTCGTTTTCCATCGCCAGCGAACGCTTGTGCGGCAGAATGCCCTCCTCCATGCCGACGAGATACACGCGCGGAAACTCCAGGCCCTTGGCGCTGTGCAGCGTCATGAGCGCCACGGCGTTGCGCTCGAGCTGCGAGTCTTTCTCGTCGCTGTCGTCGCGCTCGTTGAGCAGCATGTCGTCGAGAAAATCGGACAAGCTGGGCGGCGACTTTGCCTTTCGATTGTTGTCGTAGCTGGCGGCCGCGTTGACGATTTCTTCGAGCGAAGCCAGCCGAGTGTCGCGCTCGGTGGGATCCGGATACAGCTTGGCCAACGAGTCACGGTAGGCCGTCTTGTCGATCACCTTCGCGATAAGCTGCGCGATTGAAGTTTTTTCCGGCCGGGCGGCGAACTCCTCGATGAGCCGGCGGAACTGGGCGATCGCGGCGGCCGTTTTGGCGTCGATGCCATCGATCACCAGGGCATCGGGGAGCACTTCCCAGAGGAACTTGCCGCGCGACGTCGCCTCTTCGAGCAACCGTTTCTGTGCGGCGTTGCCGATGCCGCGGGCCGGCTGGTTGATGACCCGCATCAGCGACGGTTCGTCATGCGGGTTGTCGATGACCTTCAGGTACGCAAGGATGTCGCGGACTTCCTTGCGATCAAAAAACGACATGCCACCGATGAGAACATACGGCACGTTGGCCCGCCGCAGCTCGGTTTCGAACGACCGCGGTTGTTCGTTCGTGCGGCAAAGGATCGCGATGTCGCGCGGCTGGGAAGTGCGGGAATCGAGCAACTGTCGAATGTCGGCGACGACGCGCTGCGCCTCTTGCACCTCGTCCTGGCACTGCATGATGGTTGGCCGGGCGCCGCCTGGCTTCGCTGCTTTCAACACTTTCTCATGCCGGTGCCGATTGAACGCGATGAGCGTATTGGCGTACGACAGGATCGCGGCCGTGGAACGATAGTTGTCTTCGAGGCGCACGATCTTCGCTTCCGGCCAATCCTGCTGGAAACGCAATATATGCGTCACCTCCGCGCCGCGCCAGCCGTAAATGGATTGGTCGTCGTCGCCCACGACACACAGGTTGCGATGGCCCGCGGCCAGCGATTTGACGATTTGGTACTGACTCTGGTTTGTGTCTTGATACTCATCAATGAGTACATGGTCGAATCGGTTCGCCTCAGCACGGCGCACGGCAGGGAAGCGAGTCAGCAGCTCGACAGTGAGCAGCAGCAAGTCGTCGAAGTCGACGGCGCCGACGCGTTTGAGATTTTCCTGGTATCGCCGGTACGCGGCCGCTGCCAATTGCTCGCGATCGCCGCGGACGGAGTCGGCCGCTTGATCGGGACTTAACGCGGCCGCCTTCCAGCGGCTGACGATTCCGATCAAATCGCCCGGCGCCAGCGTCGCGTTGGTCGCCCGCAATTCGCGCAGGGCGGTGCGGGCTTGGCTTTCCTGTTCGTTGCGGTCGCAAATGACAAATTTTTTCGGGTAGCCGAGCCGCTCGATGTGGCGCCGCAACACGCGCACGCACAGCGAATGGAACGTGGAAATTTCGGGACAAGTGGACGCGTTTCTCCGAAACGCGGATCCGAGTCCGCCGCGGCGGACTCGGCCACGTGATCCACGTCCGCCTTTCGACAGCAGCTTGCCGGCCCGTTCCTGCATTTCGCCGGCGGCTTTCTTCGTGAATGTAACGGCGAGAATTCGCTCGGGCTTTGTGCCGCGGCGAATCAACTCGGCGATGCGATAGGTGACGACGCGCGTCTTTCCGGTGCCCGCGCCGGCCAGCACGAGTAGCGGCCCGCGCAACGTTCGCACCGCGTCGAGCTGGGGTGGGTTCAAGTCGGAAGGCATCGGAAGTCCGTTTCGCGCAAGTGTAGGTTAGGCTTTCCAGCCTGACCTTGTCACATGGAAGTCGGGCTGGAAAGCCTAACCTACGCTAGACGCCCTTGACTGTAAACTTCTACTGGCCCTACACTTCAGAGGAAGTTTGAAGGTCGAGCGGCACCAGTTTTACGAGCCAGAAATGAAATCCGCGCATCGTCATGAATTGCAAACCAACGCGCTCGCGCAACGGCTGGACGTTTTGATCCAGCGCTTGCGGCCGTACGTGTCGACGGTGGCCGGCGTGGTCTTGGCGATCGCGGTGCTGATGCTGATCTGGTCGTACGTTTCGCGCTCGTCGGCCACCCGTCACGGCGCCGCCTGGAACGCGTTCAATCAGGCGGTTGGCTCCGCGCCGCCGAACTTGGAGGAGCTTCATCGCTCGGCCCAGGAATATCCGGGCACCAAGATGCAAGAGATGGCGGACATCACCTGGGCCGATGGCCAGGTATTTATGGCGTCGGAGAATTACATCTATAACCGCCGCGCTTCGAAGGAAGCGCTCGACCGGGCCACGAGCGCGTACCAGGGCATCCTGCAAACGTCGAGTGACAAGCGGCTCTTGAATCGTTCCCATCTCGGTCTGGCCCGCGTGTATGAAATGCGGAACGAGCTGGAGAAGGCTCGCGACGAATATGCGAAAGTCGGTGGTGGGTACGTCGAATTTGCCAAGCAACAGGCCGAGCGACTGGCGAAGCCGGAGGCGGCGGAGACGTACGCTTGGTTGGGCAAGGCCGAGCCGCCGCGGTTATTGCCGCCGACCGGTCCTGGCACGCCAGGCAGACGGCCGGCGTTTTCCGCCGGGGATTTGTCGCTGCCAAACGCTTCTCCCGAGGCCGGTGCGCCGGCGCCGAGCGCGACCGATCCAGCCGCTTCGTTTGAAGATCTGCTGAAGGGTTTGCGTGACCTGCCGTCGGAATCCGCCACTCGTTACGATGCTGGCGAGCAAACGCCGCCGGCCGAGGCCGGCGCGCCTGGGGCTAATGAAAGTGCTCCCGCAACGAACGAAACTGCGCCGGCTACCGACGGCACGCCGGCAACTACTCAAGATTCTCCGCCAGCGAACGACAACAAGTCGGCCGCTGAAGGCAGCGCGCCGCCGGCCGCGGAAGAAAAAGCGGCCGAGTGACTTCGTCCTCCCAATTCTAGACTCTGACCTCTGACTTCTCATCTACTTGGCCACTGCAATTCGACGTCGCGCCTGAAGAGGCCGGCCAGCGGCTGGACGTGTTTCTGGCCGGCAAGCTTTCGACATTCAGCCGGGCCACGCTACGCAGGGCGATCGACGCCGGGCACGTGCGCGTCGACGACAAGGCGTGCAAGGCGTCGTTGCGATTGCGTACCGAAGCGCACGTCGTTGTGCAACAGCTGGATGTGCCGCGCGAGGGGCCGGCGCCACAGGACATCCCGCTTACAATCTTGCACGAAGACGATGCGATCATCGTGGTCGATAAGCCGGCCGGTATGATCGTCCATCCCGCCAAGGGCCATTGGGAAGGCACCTTGGCAAGTGCGTTGGCTCACCACTTCGGCGCATTGAGCGGCCGCGGCGGACCAACGCGGCCCGGCATCGTGCATCGGCTCGATCGCGACACCAGCGGCGTGATCGTGGTCGCCAAAAACGACCAGACGCACGACGCGTTGGCCACGCAGTTCAAGTCGCGGCGTGTGAATAAGGAATATCTGGCGATTGTCGTGGGCACGCCCAATGTCGATCGCGACGTGATCGATGAGCCGATCGGCAATCACCCCACGCACCGCGAGAAGAAGGCGATTCGCCGCGAGGATCCGAACGCGCGGGCGGCGGTCACGGCGTACGAGGTGATTGAGCGATTCGCCGGCTACGCGCTTGTCCGCGCTCAACCGAAAACGGGCCGAACGCACCAAATTCGGCTACATCTTGCCCATATCGGTTGTCCAGTGCTGTGCGACCGGTTGTACGGCGGCCGGGCGCGGATCACGGAACTGGAATTGATTCCGCGGGACAAAATCGGCCAGGATACGTCGCAGCGTGAATTACCGATTGAGCAGCCGCTACTGGAGCGGCAGGCACTACACGCGCATCGCCTGGCGATTTCGCACCCCATTACCGGCAAGCGAATGCAATTCGAAGCGCCGTTGCCGGCCGACATCGAGCGCACGCTCGCGGCGCTTCGGCGCTGGCGCTCAAAGTGATTCGGTGTTCACGCAAAGGCGCTAAGGCGCAAAGTGTCATTATCTTTATCTTTGGCGACTTTGCGCCTTTGCGTGAGACTCGTATTTTCCTTGAACACTGTGTTGAGGTGAATCATGGGCATGTTGCAAGAGTTCAAGAAGTTTGCGCTGCGTGGCAACGTGATGGACATGGCGGTCGGCATCATCATCGGCGGAGCGTTTGGCACCATGGTCAAATCGCTGGTGGATGATGTGATCATGCCGCCAATCGGCTATGTGACGAGCGGGATAGATTTTAAGGAGGGGTCGTTGGATATTGGAGAAAAAGTGGTTGTGGCGGATGGTATGAAGCAAACTGTACCGGCAATGAAGCTAAAGTACGGCTCGTTCATTAACAGCGTGATTTCGTTTCTGATCGTTGCCTGGGCCGTGTTCCTTTTGGTGAAGGCGATGAATGCTGCCGAGGCAAAGTTGCGATTTGGAGAGATTCCCCCGTCGGAAGCGCCGCCTCCGCCGGAAAACATCGTGCTGCTGCGCGAGATTCGGGATTCGTTGAAGCGGGCGCCCGTGTAAAAGCTGTCATCCTGAGGGAGGCTCGGCGACCGAAGGATCTACATTGGCGCAAGAGATTCTTCGCTGCGCTCAGAATGACAGAATCACCATACTGGGTTTGAAACTGCTACTACTCGAAGAGCGTCCGCATCAGATCTCTCATCACCACCGGTCGCGGGCTGATGAGTAGTTCGGCGGCGGTGACGCCGGCGGAGCGGCCCAGGTAGCGGTCGGCGGCGTCGACGCGCTCGAACAGGTGTTCCTTCTCGGGCGGGAACTGCGACTTGTAGCAGCGGATCGCCGCCAGTTTGCGGGCCAGCGTGCTGCTAATGTCGACGACCACCTGGCCGCCCGGCATCGGTGAGCCGGCCAGCGGTGAGCCGAGCATGCAATAAAGCTGGCGGGCGATTATGTGGGGTGGCAGGTTGTCGAACTGATCATCCCACTTCGTGAGCCGCGAGTAGAACACGGCCGCGTCGGTAATCTGCATCGCCTGCCAGTGGTCGGGCGACGCCATTGGCGTGCGATCGCCAAGGCCGATTACCAGCCGCGGCCGATGCTTGCGGAACTCGACTGCCAGTTTTACGCGGGCCTCGAACGAATCGAAAAGCCGGCGGTTCGGCAAGTGGAGCAAGGTGCGCAAGTGTACGCCAAGCGCCTCGCCGGCCGCCTTGGCCTCGGCCATGCGGCTATCGGGCCCGGGCGAAAGGGGCGTCGGCTCGCCGTCGGTGAGGTCGATGATGCCGACCTTGTGTCCGGCATCGACCAGGGCCGCCAGCGTGCCGCCGCAGGCAATTTCGACGTCGTCGGGATGGGCCCCCACCGCGATCACGTCCAACTGTTGAAAATTGCCAGTTGCCATGGCTTCCAGTTTGGCCAAAGAGATGGCCGAGTGAAAGGCCGAGCTTGCGGATAGGGTGGCTGGGGCAACGCTCCAGGGCGCGTTACTGGGGCGTTGCCCCAGCCACCCAGATAAACAGCCAATTCTTGACAATCGGGCCGGCGGCTCATAAGAATCGCCAGCCGCGGAACGGGCCGACCGCTCGCCTGCGGCGGCCCGACTGCATAAGATTTGTGGGTCAAACGGTGGGTTGCGATCGCCGGCCCTTTTTCATATAAATTTCCAATTCTTCAGTCAGTAGGTGGGAAAACGATGGCAACAGATCCATTCGAAGATTTTGACGACGACGATTTCGACGACGACTTCGACGACGACTTCGAAGAGGAGTGGGACGAAGAGCTGCCGGGCGACGCGGACCAGTTCGAGCCCGACGAGGTCGCGGGGAACGCGGACGGCGTCGAGGAAGACGCAGACTTCGAAGACGAAGATTGAATTTGGCAGTCGCCGACTCTCGCGCCGCTGGTTAGTTCGTCGTTTGCGTCTCGGCGTGTCAAGCCCCAATAGTTGGCCACCGCGCGCGGCCAAATTTTCTTGTAGGAATTGGCCACCACTTGTGCTAGGCTCATTCCAGTGAATTGAAATGACCGCCCGCGCGTGTTGCTGCTGGAAGAGCTCTCGCCGGTACGGCCTCGCAACTGATTCATCCCATGCATAGGTTCGCGACCTCCCTCTTGGAGAGACAGCTCTGCGGCGCCAGCCCCGGCCCATTGGCCGGCAGGCCCCACGCCAGGCGGTTGGGTTGAGGATCCAGCGTGCGCTGCTCGACGGCTGCCGACCCTGCCGGTGATGCATGGTCGGATCATGGTCGGTCGCTGCGCCCCGCCGCTCGATCATCAGCCTAGTGGGCCCAGCATTTCTTTTTTTCCTTGCCATGTTTGCACAACTGTCGTGGAAGTTGCCAGACTTTAGCGCGTCGCTGAATTCTTGCGAATCCAGCTACGCAAACTAGGTATTGAATTTGCTTCTAGTAGAACCATAAAGCCGCGACCGTTGGTCGCGGCCGACGATCTGGCGCGCGCATCGAGACGTGTGAACCAAATTAGCAATGTTTCAGTCCGTCCCTGGCAATGTGAACTTTCCCGAACAAGAGTTGGCCGTGGGCCGCTTCTGGAAAGAGCATCGCATCTACGAGAAATCGCTGGAGCGTCGCGCGGGTGCGCCGCCGTTCGTGTTCTACGAAGGCCCACCGACGGCCAACGGCATGCCGCACCCCGGACACTGCCTGACGCGAGCAATCAAGGATTTGTTCCCGCGTTACAAAACCATGCGCGGTTACCGCTGCGAGCGCAAAGCCGGCTGGGACACCCACGGCCTGCCGGTCGAGGTCGAAGTTTGCAAAGAGCTCGGCATCCACTCGAAAGAAGAAATCGAGGCATACGGCGTTGAGAAATTCATACAAAAGTGTCAGCAGAGCGTGTGGCGCTACATGCGCGAATGGGAACGGATCACCGAACGCATCGGCTTTTGGGTCGATCTCGAAAAGGCGTATGTGACCTACCACCAGAGCTACGTGGAGAGCGTGTGGTGGTCGCTGAAGAATTTGTTCGACAGGGGCCTACTATATCAGGGCCACAAGATCGTCTGGTGGTGGGCACAGGGCGGCACGGCGCTTTCGGCCGGCGAAGTGGGGTTGGGTTATCGCGAGGTGGCTGATCCGAGCGTGTATGTGAGATTTCCGCTATTGGATGATGCAGGCAATGTGACCGATACATCGCTATTAGTTTGGACGACAACGCCGTGGACATTGCCATCGAATCAGTTTGCCGCAGTACATCCAGATTTGGAGTATTCGGTCGTGGCTGATTATCACGATGGTATCACCTCAAAAATCATCATCGCTTCCTCGCTTGTTGACACGATTGCGTCGAAGATTAAGCGCAAACTGACGTTCGAGCGGAATCTAAAAGGGGCAGAACTAATCGGCAGACACTACACTCCGCCGTTTGAATGCTTTTTCAATCGTGAACATTTTAAGGTATTGGCGAAAGAAGGAACGCTCTTTTCCAATTTGGGTCCGCAGGTTGTTAAAGATCCAATGCAATTGATAAGCCAATTAGACGAAAAACGAGAAATGCTCAAAAAGTGCGCTGACGGGCCACTCCCGCCGAATTGGAGCCTCGAATGGCAAATTCTCGATGGATCGTTTGTAGATACCATGTCTGGGTCCGGGATAGTCCATATCGCGCCCGCATTCGGCGAGGTTGACCACGGTGTCCTGTCAAAGTTGACGATGAACATGCCTTTAGACGTTCCGATACCGCAGCTAATCAATTCCGTAGGATCCGATGGAAAATTCACGGATGAAGGCCCCGAATATTGCCGCGGTCGGTGGGTCAAAGATTGCGACAAAGACATCATCCGCGATTTGAGGCAACGAGGGTTGCTCTATCATCAAGAGCAATACGTCCACGAGTATCCGTTCTGCTGGCGGGCAGAAGAGGATCCGCTGATTCAGTATCCGCGCGAGAGTTGGTTCATTCGTACAACCGAGTTCAAGGACGAGATGCTCGCCAACAACGCGAAGATCAATTGGCTGCCGGAGCATATCAAGACGGGGCGGTTCGGCAAATTCTTAGAGTCAAACGTCGATTGGGCGTTGTCGCGCGAGCGGTTTTGGGGAACGCCGCTGCCGATTTGGAAGTGTGAGACAAGCGGCAAAATGGAGGCGGTTGGCAGCTACGACGCGCTAATGGCCAAACCGGGAGTACGCGGTACTGAGTACTGGGAACGAGCGAAGGCGTCGCGTCCTGAGTTGCCGGACGACCTTAAAGTCCACAAACCGTACATCGACCACATCGAGTACGACTCGCCATTTGCCACAGGCGCGCGGATGCGCCGCGTGCCGGATGTAATCGACGCATGGTACGACTCCGGCTCGATGCCGCTTGCACAGTGGGGATATCCCCGTGCGCCTGGCAGCAACGAGCGTTTCGAGGCGCAATTCCCGGCCGATTTCATCAGCGAAGCGATCGACCAGACGCGCGGCTGGTTCTACAGCCTGCTGGCCATCAGCACGATTGCGTTCGGCGACGTAGCAGCAGGCGGCTCGCCTGCTGGAGCACCGACAGGCGAGCCGCCTGTCGCCACGGTTCCGTATCCGCATCCTTACCGCAATTGCCTCGTCCTCGGGCTGATGCTTGGCGAGGACGGCAACAAGATGTCGAAGAGCAAGCGAAACTACCTTCCGCCTAATGAAATCTTCGATAAGTACGGGGCCGACGCGCTACGCTGGTATTTCTTCGCGAACCAGCCACCGTGGACTGCGATTCGTTACAGCGAGCAGGCGATCAAGGACAGCATTCCGGAGTTTCTGCTGCGGCTGTGGAATTGTTACAGCTTCTTTGTGATTTATGCGAATATCGATGGGTTTGATCCGGCAGCGGAAGCTGGGGGCAGGGCGCTCGGGGCTGGGGGTGGGGAGCTTCACGCGCGGGCGCTTGCGGCGGCGAAGTCTTATCGGCCAATTCGCGAGCGGAGCGAATTGGATCGTTGGATATTGAGCGAGCTTAACCGCACATGCGCGGCGGTTGTCGAGCGGATGGATGATTATGACAATTTTGGCGCGGCGCAGCATATCACGGCGTTTGTCGACGCGCTGTCGAATTGGTACGTTCGGCGGAGCCGCGACCGGTTTTGGGCCGCCGACAAGCGAGCGGTGGATAAGCTCGACGCTTACTGGACGTTGTATGAGTGCCTCATCACGACATCGAAGCTCGTCGCGCCGTTTGTGCCGTTTTTGGCGGAGAAGTTGTGGCAGAATCTGGCTGTAGCTGGGGTCTGCGACCCCGGCCCTTCAGGTGCGCCGGCCGGCCTCACAGAGGCCAGCTACAATGTGCGCGAGAGCGTTCACCTTTGCGACTATCCAACCGGCGACGCGGCGGCGATTGATGAGGCGCTGTCAGTGCGGATGAATCTCGTGCGCGAGATTGCTTCGTTGGGCCGCAATGCGCGCAACGCCGCGAACTTGAAGGTGCGGCAACCGTTGGCCAAGGTGGAAGTGGTGTTGGCCGATACGGCGCATCAAGAGTGGCTGGAAGAACACGCGGAGCTGATCGCCGACGAGCTTAACGTGAAGGCAGTCGAGTTCACGACTCAAGGCGAGCAATACATCAGTTACTCGGTCGTGCCGAATTTCAAGCGGCTTGGTCCGCGACTGGGCAAGAACATGCCGGCGGCAAAAAAGCAGCTTGCTGAAATCGACGCCGTCAAATTGCTGGCCGAGCTCAACTCGGCTGGCAAAGCCGGCTTGAAGTTGACCGACGGCTCAACGATCGAATTGGACAACGAAGACATCGAAGTTCGCCTGACGGCGAAGGACGGCTGGGCCGCCGCGCAGGGAGCCGGCTGCGTTATCGTACTCGCCACCGAACTCACCCCGGAGCTAATTGCCGAAGGCCTAGCGAATGACGTAGTGCGGCTGATTCAAGATCGTCGCAAGGAGTCCGAGTGCAATTACACCGACCGAATTGAGATTGTCGTCGCAACTTCCTCGGACGGCTTGCGACAGGCGATCGAACAATTCCGAGATCATATCATGGCGGAAACACTTGCCGTGCGACTCAAGGTCGAGTCATTGGCTAGTGCTGATGGGATCGACGCGAAAGTGGGTGACGCTGCGGCGAAACTATCCATTCGCGTGATTCACTAACGCGCACAAAGTAAGCTTGCCACGCAAATCATGACTGAAGCGAAAATTACGCTCGCCGTGTTGATCTCCGGCAGCGGCCGAACTCTAAAGAACTTTATCGACCTGGCGACCGAAGGCGAGTTGCCGGCGGACATTCGGCTTGTGGTATCAAGCACGACGAATGCTGCCGGATTGCGATTTGCCGAGGAGGCCGGAATTAAGACGCGGGTAGTTTGCCGCGGCGATTTTGCGGCCGGCGTGGCGGGAGACAAGGAGTTTGGCGATGCAATTTTCGACGCGTGCCGCGAGGCGGGTGTGGACTATGTGGCGATGGCCGGGTTTATGAAGCTCGCGCCGCTGCCGGACGATTTTGCCGGTCGCGTCGTGAACATTCATCCGGCACTGATCCCGGCGTTTTGCGGCAAGGGAATGTACGGCGACCGAGTCCACCAGGCGGTGCTCGACGCGGGCGTAAAGGTGACCGGCTGCACGGTGCACTTCGTCGACAACGAGTACGACGCCGGGCCAATCATCTGGCAGCAGCCCGTGCCCGTGTTCGACGACGATACGGCCGAGTCGCTGGGAAAACGAGTTTTCGAGGTCGAAAAAGAAGCGTATCCGCACGTGCTGAAGATGTTGGTTGCGGGGCGAGTAAAATTGGAGGGTCGGCGCGTAACGATTGCAAAAGCGGCCCGCGGCGAGCGTTCGCGGGCAGGCGCATATCCTGACGAGTAGTGCAGAAGAAATATTCACCACGGCACAGAGGACACGGAGTTGAAATAGGATAAAAGATGAGAGATGAAGGATGAATGAATCGTTTATCCTTCATCCTTCATCTCTCATCTTTCATCCGCTCGTCTCCGTGACCTCCGTGTCCTCTGTGGTTAAAGAATTCCAGGAAGAATCATGAGCGAAGTCAACGAACTGAAGAAAGCCATCTGCGAGATTGGCGACCGGATTTACAAGCGCGGTTTCGCCGCGGCGAACGATGGCAACATCACGGTCCGGCTGAGCGAGAATGAAGTGCTGTGCACGCCCACGATGCACTGCAAGGGGTTTTTGACGCCCGAGGACATTTGCGTCGTCGACATGGATGGCAAGCAGATTGGCGGCACCAAAAAGCGATCCAGCGAAGCGCTATTGCACCTGGAGATCATGAAGGCCCGGCCAGATGTGAAGAGCGTCGTGCATTGTCATCCGCCGCATGCGACGGCGTTCGGCGTGGCGCGCGAGCCAATTCCGCAGGCCGTGTTGCCCGAGGTGGAGGTGTTTCTGGGCGAGGTGCCGATCGCGCCCTACGAAACGCCGGGCGGCAAAAAGTTCGCGCAGACGATTCTGCCGTTCGTCAAGCAGACGGACGTCATCATCCTGGCCAACCACGGCACGGTGAGCTACGGCGAGTCGGTCGAGCGGGCGTACTGGTGGACGGAGGTCCTCGACGCCTATTGCCGCATTCTGATCCTCGCGCGGCAACTCGGGCCGATCCACTATCTGTCGCGCGAGAAGACGCAGGAACTGATCGAACTCAAGAAGCAATGGGGCTTCACCGACCCACGCCTTGAGCCGAACTTTAAGGGCGACATCCGCGACAACGCCACGTTTCGTCACACCTGGGAAGTAGGCGGCGTGGCGCCGCGGGCGTTCGCGCCGCCCTCCGGCGATGCATAGCATCGTGGCTAGCTGCGGCTCAACATCACAGCGTGTCACTTGGCATTGGATAGTATCATCTGCCACAGAATTACCATCGCAAACGCATTGAATAACGCATGAGCTACGATCGTCGGAACGATACGGTGCGTACGCTGATAGACGTATCCTAGTATGAGCGCCAGCACGAAAATCGCCACGGGGTCGGGGCCATGGCCGTAGTGAGCAATCGCGAACAGCAGCGAGCTGAAGAGTATCGGCATCCAGCCGAAGGGCAGCCTCGCGATGCCACACGTCGGTGAAATCGTCGAAGTAGGTTCGGCGTGCTGGCCGGTTTCATCGATCGTTACTGGCGCCAGAAGTGCGTCGTTCGGTTGTTCAAGGATCTGCTGCAACACGACGTCGCTAATGGGATCATTTGTTGGCGTCGAGCGACGCCAGCCGAGCCATAAGTCTTCCCACTTCTCAAGCCAGCCCTGGAGCAACAGCCGAAATAAAATCTCTTCGGCGAGCGGCGCAACAATTACCGCCACCACGGATGCCAATAAGAGAAGCGTGAAGTTCGGTTCGTCGCCGGACACCATCTGAATCAGCGGGTGACTTGAAGATTCTTTATCCAAGCCAAGCACGTAGAACAGCAGTTGCTGAATGGCGTGGACCGGTGCAAGGGCGGCAAGAAACGCGACAAAGCCAATGCGCACATCGCGGGCAAGTTCTCGAGTCGAGGCTGGCATTCCAAGGTCGCGAAGGTTCGCGCCCGACAGAACGGAGACCACGAACAAAATCACACCCACGATCAGCGTTTGCGAAACGATGAAACCGACCAAGTACCCGACAACTTGGGACGGATTCTGTTCTTTGACCTGCTGTGCCACCTCCTCTC
>JAKEIB010000237.1 GCA_022614705.1 Planctomycetota bacterium
CCTACGAGGCCCCACCACTGTTTGACTCATCGGGGTTGATTTCCTTGATGCCGTCCGGCAATGTGGTCGCGTCTCTCCAAGACGTCCGCCGCGGCGGACGAGTCTCGGAGAGACGCGGCCACAGGTGCCGCTCGGCTCGCGGCACCTACTCCTTCGATTTCAACACCGCGATCAAGTCCAAATCATCCAGCTTTCGGCGGACTAGCATCGCCGAAACGATCGACGCCGCCAGGACGGTGACGGCTGCCAGGCCGTACGTCGAATTCGCCAGCACGAAGGGAAAACGGAAAACCTCCTGATCCAAGAACAATGTGAGTATCCAGGCAAACCAGTAGCCCATCACCAGCCCGAAGGGGACGCCCACGAGCGTCACCGTGAGGATTTCGCCCAACAGGATCGTGGAAATTTCACGGCGCGTGAAGCCGATCACGCGCAACGTGGCCAGCTCGCGGCTCCGCTCGGAGAGCGAAATCCGGGCTCCATTGTAAACCACGCCGAGCGCAATGATGATGGCAAACGTGAGATTGATCGCGCGCATGTGCATCATGTTCTTGCCGGCCGTGTTTTTGAAGCTATCGACCGATGCTTGGCGGATCGTGACGCTCGATACCTTGGGCATTTCCTTGAGCTGACGATACAGCTCGGTCAATCGCAACGGATCGATCGTCAGCATTACGACGTTGATCCGCGGCCCCTCGCGCATCAAGCGGTTCACCGCGTCGATCGACATGTAGGCGTTGAGCCCGGCGATGTCGTCGATCAGGTCAATCACCGGCACATCGACGACGGGCCGTTTGTCCTGCAATACTTCGACACGCACTGTTTGCCCCACGTTCACTCCCAACACTTCAGCCAATTTTTTTGAGAGAACCAGGCCGTCGGGCGGGAGTTTCACCGTGGCGCCAGTGCGGGCTTTGAGCTGCAGCAGTTGGGAATCGGGGTTAACGCCATCAATTCCCAGCCGGCGCGATCGATTCGCCGCGCGAAGCCGCGCCGAGACAATGCGGCGAGGTTCCGCTTGATAGACGCCTGGCAGGCTGGCCAATTCATTTACTGCGTCGATGGAAAGCGGCTCCACCGTGGCCAGCGACAAGTCGAACCGCTGCACGTCGTAGAACTGCGTGGCAATCACCTTATCCACTGAGTTGGCGATGAAATTGCCGACCACGATGATTCCCACGGACGTGGAAATTGCCAGCACGGAAAACGAGGTCTTGATCGGATGCCGTTCCAATTGCCGCAGCACCATGCGGGCAACGTTCGGCACGAGCCGGCCTAAGCCGATGCGTTCCAAGATAGTCGGCCGATAACGGGCCGGCGGCTCGGGCCGCATCGCTTCGGCCGGCGGCAGACGCACGGCCAAAGCGATCGCGCCAAACGCGCCGGCGAGTGCGGCGCCGCCGGCGATTAATACGGCTTTAGCGACGACGTTCGGTCCGACCTTAAATACCAGCTCCGGATACTGATACACGCGCAAGAAGAGTTTGGTGAAATCGTGGGCCAGCCACATGCCGCCGAACGTGCCCAAAAGGCCGCCGGCAATGGTGATCAGCAGCACGAACTTCATGTAATGCCAGCCGATTTGCAGATTGGTGTAACCGAAGGCTTTTAGGGCGGCGATCTGTTCGCGCTGCAGGCTCGTGAGCCGAGTCAGTACAACATTGAGCAAGAACGCGGCTACGCACAGAAAGATCGTCGGCGCGATCAGCCCCGCGCTGCGCAGGCCTTGAATGTCGCTCTCCAATAACAGGTGCGAAAGTTGGTCCTTTCGGGCAAACGCGCCGATGCTGCCGTACGGCTCCAGCAGCTCGTCCATGCGAAAGATCACGTCCTCTGCCGATGCGCCGTGCGAGAGGCTGACCGCCACGTCGTTAAACGCACCGTCCATGTCGTAGGCGTTGGACAGCGCTTCGTGCTCCATCCACAGAATTCCATAGTGCCTTGGATCGGGCAGCATGTCGCCCGGCTTGATTTGGAAAACGAATTCCGGCGAAAACGCTACGCCCACGACGCGCAGCTCCTTGCGCCGGCCGTTGATGATCGCCACGATCGAGTCGCCCACATCGAGATCGTTGGCCTCGAGAAATGCCTCGCTGGCCAGCACTTCATCGTCGCGGCCGATCGCCAATTGCCGGCCGCGGCGCAAGTAAAGCTGATTGAGCCGCGGCGGCCTTGTGACCGGCAGCGAGATAAGCTGGCCGACGGCCGGGTCCTCGAGTCCCGGCACATCGAGCGTCACCAATTCGACGATCCGCGTCTCGACTTGCGCCACGCCGGGAATCGCCGCGATTCGGTCCGCGATCGAGTCCGGTGCGCGTTTCAGCTGCGCGAAGACGTCGGCAAAGCGATAGCGCTCGTAAAAAGTGGCTCGCGTCAGTTCTAGCGATTGCAGAATCGTTCGCGAGTTGACGAATGTGGCCACCCCCGCCGCGATCACGACCGCGATCGCAAATGCCTGACCCTTCATCTGCGACAGGTCGCGGAGCAACTTACGATCGAGGGAGCTGATCATTTGTCAACACCATGCGATACCCGGCGGTACGCGTTTACGCTGCTTGCGGTTTAGCTTCCCATCGTTTCACCACGTCAACTCATTCGCCGCGCACTTCCGTGCATTCCGATGCACGTGCACAATCTTCCCATCCGAGATCGAAATCACGCGGTCGGCCATATCGGCGATCACGGCGTTATGGGTGATCACCGCCGTCGTCGTGCCCAATTGCTCATTGATCGAAGAAATGGCTTCCAGGACCAGGACGCCCGTATGAACGTCGAGCGCGCCGGTCGGCTCGTCGCACAGTAACACAGCCGGATTCTTGGCCACCGCGCGGGCGATCGCCACGCGCTGCTGTTCGCCGCCCGAAAGCTGCGCTGGAAAGTGATTCTGGCGATCGGTCAAGTTCACCAGCGCCAGCGCGTCGCTGGGATTCATCGGGCGAGCTGCGATGTCGGTCACCAGCGCGACGTTTTCCCTCGCGGTCAGACTGGGGATGAGGTTATAGAATTGAAACACAAACCCGACGTGCTCGCGACGGTAGCGCGTGAGCGCCGCGTCGTCGAATTCGGTAAGTTGCTGTCCGCGATAATAAACGGTGCCGCTGGTTGGCACGTCCAGCCCGCCAAGGATGTTCAGCAGCGTACTTTTTCCACTGCCGGACGGGCCCAAAAGAACGACAAACTCACCGGCATACAACTCCAGGTCGACGCCGCGCAGGGCGTGCACGTCCACCTCGCCCATGTGGTAAACCTTCGTCAGGTCGCGCGCGGCAAACACCACCTCCCGACCATCGATGACGGCCGGCATGTCGGCAACTTCGTGTGAGAGAATATTCATGCGTTGCCTGGTCGCAGATTGTTTCTATCATTATGCAGCGTCGCGCGCTGGGAAAGTAGCCCGCTCCAGCCGCGAACGCCCGGTGGTGGAGAGTTTGTAGTCGTCTCGCTCCGCGAGACGCGATTTCCTCTCGCGGAGCGAGAGGACTACACAGTGCGAACGTTCGAACGAGTTGCCGCGTAACACGATCTGACGTACAAACAACAGATCGCATCGCGCCTTCCCAAACAATGACCGAAGAGGCTGGCCCTGATTTCGCGACACACCATCTCGCTGCTCCTCGCCGTGTGGCTTGCCGCCACGTTGGACGCGCGCGCCGGCGGCGGGCCGGAGAATGTGCTGCTCGTCGTCAACTCCAATAGCGACAGCTCGAAGGCCATCGCCAATCACTACATCGAGTGGCGCAAGATCCCCGCGCAGAATGTCGTGTACCTCAATTGGAGGGGCGGTTTGCGGGCCACCAAAGGGGAAACATTTCGCAGTCGCATCCTCATGCCGGCGATTACGGAGCTCGAGGGTCGAAAGCTCAACGCGCAGATCGATTACCTGATTTACTCGAGCGACTTTCCCTGGCGCATCGATTTGCAGAATCTGTTCACGGCAGAAAAGCTGCCCGGCGGGCTCGACACGACCGGTTCGTTAACGGGCACAACGTATCTCGCACCGTATGTTGTGAGCCGCAACCCGGCGATTGTGATGACGAACGTGAATTGGTACGTGCCGGGGCCGGCCGACGCAAATTTGATCGCCTGCCAGCAACTTGCCAACGTGCCGTCGCGCGGTTTCCGCTCGGTCTATCTTTGGGACGACAAGGGCAGCCGTACTGTCGACACGAAGACGGGACAGCGGTATTTGCTTTCCACGATGCTGGGCGTGACGTACGGTCGCGGGAACACGGTCGAGGAGATTCTTTCCTATCTCAAACGCGCCGTGGCGGCCGACGGCAAGCGGCCGCGCGGCAGTATTTATTTCATGGCCAACAACAACATCCGCAGTAAAACGCGCGACGCATGTTTTGGAGGTGTGGCGAGCGAGATCAACAAGCTCGGCGTGCGCGCGGTCGTGGAGCGCGGCACGATCCCACGCGGCAAGCCAGATGTCATGGGTTTGATGGCGGGAACGCGCTCATTCGACTGGGCCAAGTCGGGCAGCACGATTCTGCCCGGCGCTATCTGCGAGCACCTCACCAGCTTTGGCGGCGATTTGGAACCCACCGCGTTTCAAACGCCATTGAGCGAATTCTTGCGCGGCGGCGCCGCCGGATCGAGCGGCACCGTGAAGGAGCCGGGCGCAGTCCAAGCAAAATTCCCGCTGCCGTCGATCCAGCTTCACTACGTCCGCGGCTCGTCGCTGGCGGAAGCGTTTTATCAATCGGTAGCGGGCCCCTACCAACTACTGATCGTTGGCGACCCGCTTTGCCAACCTTGGGCCAGGATCCCGAAGGTCACCGTGGAAGGCATCAAGGCGAATCAGGAATTGAAAGGTTCGGTCTCGCTCACGCCAGCGGGCGCAGGTACTGGTCGTCTCCGCTTTATCGATCTCTATGTCGACGGCAAACTCACGGCGCGATTGCCGCCCGGTAAAAAGATCGACCTCGACACCACGAAACTCGCCGACGGCTATCACGAGATTCGCCTTGTGAGTGTCGACAGCGGGCCGCTCGAAACGCAGGGCCGGATCATTGTGCCGGTCACCGTCAACAATCGGAACACGAAGTTAGAACTGACAATTGTGCCGCCGGTGAACGTCGCTCTTTCTGCCGCAATTCGAGCGTCGGTGCGGCAGCCGGGCGCCACGGCCATTTCCGTACGGCAGAACAGTCGCGAGGTGGCTCGCGTAAAGGGCGAAGCGGGCGAGGTTGATATTCCGGCAGCGACACTTGGTCGCGGTCCAACCACCTTGCAAGCATTTAGCGAGGGAGAACCGCGGGCCGCGTCTCCGCCCGTTCGAATCCAGGTCAAATAAGCGCTTGTGTAGGCGTTTCGTGATTCCGATTGCGGCCGCGGCCCTTGTCATTCCGAGGTCTGCCGAGGAATCTACGCGGACCCCTCGGCGGACCTCGGGGTGACAAGCGCGCCGACACTGCTACCGGCGGGATTGGCAGCCGCTTGCGACCATTGGCCTGAAGCCTCATACTTGCTAATGGCGGGTACGAAAACTGGCCGTCTGCGGCTTCAAATTGGGATGTGCCGGTGGTGGAATCCTCCAACGCCAACGGTTGTATCAAATGGTAGATTTGTGAAGTTGGGCAGGATGCTCCATTCGTTGACAGGTGTGGCGGTCCAGATACGATAAAACAAGGCCCACGAAGGAATTTCGTCGCACGGCGCGTGGGAGTAATTGAGGGGCAGTTCGGGTTACGGTCAGCCGGAGCCCTCCGGCGTTTTTTATTTCGCGACAACTAAATTCAGCCGCTGCTTCGTGCGGCGGGGGTGGCTACGCGCCGGCGCGGGATCGGAACGCGTCTCATCCGATCGTTCACACAATTGTTCGACAGCTCTGGTTCGCTCCGGTGCCATCGGGGGAGTCCAGATCGTGAAGCGCGGGCGCGTCCTCTCATCAACTGAAAACGCAGCGACAGATTTCGTCTCTATCCTTTTAGAAACAGTTTACGGCTACGCGGTGCTCGGTAAGCCGGTTTGACTCAGGTATCGACTATGCAACAGTATCGATTCAATTTCCCGCTGTTCATTGGACTCGTTGTCGGCACGCTGGTGTGCTCCGGCGCAGTTTACGGGCTATGGCGATTTCAAATCGGCCGCAAGAGTGACTGGCTGATCACGGAAGCGGAAAAGGCTCGCGAGGCCAGCAATTTCCGAGAGGCGGCACGATACTATTCGCAGTACCTCACGATTCATCCCAGGGACGAGGCGGTGCTCATTAAGTACGCCGTCGCCAATGCGGATATCTCGGAATCGGACGACGTTACGTTCGACGATCTCGGCACGGCCTTGAGGGTCCTGGAAAAGACGGTCCAGACGAAGGGAATCAGCGACAAGCCGGAAGGGAAAGAGCTTCGGCGGCGCTTGGTGCAGCTATATGGCCGGGAAAACATCGGCCGCTATCCAGATGCCCTGGAGCATCTCAAATATCTTCTCGAAAGCGACCCCACCGACCCCGACTTGCAAGCGCTGCACGCCACCTATCTCGCTCGTTCAGGCAATTTCGATCAGGCCATCGATCTCTCCTACAAGTTGGTCGGCTACGACCCCAAGACCGATGAGTTCGATGCCAAGACAGCCAAGGCGCCAAATCACGTCGAGCTTTACACGAATCTAGCCGGCACCCTTCGCGCGAAGAAGGACGATTCGGACTTGGCCGACCGCGTGATGGAGCAGCTGGTGGAGGTCAACCCGAAATCGGCCGAGGCCCATTTGGCGCGAGGCCGCTACCTGATGCTGTACGACAATGCCGATGAAGGGCGCAGCGAGGTGGAAGTGGCTTACCAGCTGAAGCCGGAGGACGCCGACGTGCTGTTGGTGATGGCCGAGGCGGCGGCAAACGACGAGCAGTACGACAAGGCGGCCGAGTATCTGGCCAGCGGTAAGAAGCTGCATCCGACCGATGTGCGGTTCTACATGCTTGCCGCTGGACTGGAAATGAAGCAGGAGGATTTCGACAAGGCCATTGCGGCGATCAACGAAGGCATCGAGAAGGTTAAATCGTCCAACAAGATTCAGCTCATGGTTTACAAGGCCGAGCTGCAGATTCCTCACAAGGACCTCAAGGGCGCGCGGCAGACGATCGAGGAAATGCAGCGCGCGGTGACCAACATCCGGCCGGAGCTCATCGAATTCTACGAAGCGCGGATGATGATGGAGGAGGAAAAGTGGCACCCGGCCAAGGAGGCCCTGAGCCGGTTGCGCCCAAAGATCGTGGATTTCGGAGCACAGCGCATCATGGAAGTCGATTATTACCTGGGCTGGTGTTACGAAAAATTGGGCCAGCCGGACATGGCCATCGAATCTTACGAACTCGTGCTGCAACAGGACCCCAAGAATGCGCCAGCCGCGGCGGGCAGAGAACGCGCACTTTCGCAAAAGGGCTTGGACGCGCCCGACACCAAGGACGACCCCTGGCTGGAGTTCTATACGATCGAGATGAAGAAGCCCAAAGAACAGCGCGACTGGGACAAGTTGGAGAAGGCACTGATCGAATACGGCAAAGAAAAAAAAGTGGATGAGCCGTCAATGTTAATTCGTCGCGCCGAGCTAAAGAGGATGCGCGAGGATTACGCCGGCGCGCGAAAGCTGTTGGCCGAGGCCAAGAAGCTTGAGCCCAAGAACGTATTGATTGACCGAATGTTGATCCAATTGGCTCGGCTCGACCCGAAGGTCGGCCCGGCGAAAGCGCTCCAGCTTTGGCAGAGAACGGTGGACCAAATCGGCGATCAACCCGCGTTGCGGCTGGACAAAGCCGACATCCTCATCGCCCTCCACGCCGACAAGCCGAACAAGGAAGAGTTGAAATCGGAGCTGGCCGGCCTGTTCGCCGGGATCGACGGCTGGACCGCCGCCCAAAAGACCGAGCTCTGGGGCGGCATGGCCGGGCGATATTTGAACCTGGGAATGACCGAAGAAGGGCGTCAGTACCTCACGCTCGCCGCCGATAACCAGCCGCACAATCTGCCGTCGCGGCTGATGCTGTTTGCCTTGGCGCTGGATGCCAACGACGACGCGGGCATGAAGGAAGCCCAGGACAAGATACTCGAAGTCGTCGGCAATACGAACGACAGCGCCTGGCTTTACACCGAGGCGCGCCGCAAGATATCTCTGGTGCGCCGCGGCCAGCTTAAGCCGGAGGCCGTCGAGGAGATCCGCGTGTTGGTGAACCGTGCGCTCGAACAGCGGCCCGAATGGCACGAATTGCACGTGCTCAACGCCGAGTTGGAGCTGCTTCCCGGCGGCAACCTGACCAAGGCGCTGGAAAACTTCGATCGGGCCCAGGAGCTTGGCCGGCCCTATCCGGCGGCGACCGCCCAGCACATCAAGCTGCTAGGGCTCGCCGGGCGATTCAAGCAGGCCGGCAATTTGCTGGAGCGAATTCCCGAGTCGTTGCGTTATCCACTTTTGGGCCCACTCTATGCGGAAATCCTGTTCCGCACCAACCGCGTCGAGGAGGCGCTCAAGCAGGCCCGCACCGTGGCAGAAAACAATCCGACCAACGCGCAGAGTCATTATTGGTACAGTCAGCTATTGGCGCGTTTCGCGCTGGATCCGAAGGTGGCCGAACCGCAACGCAAGCAGTCGTTGGACAACGCCGTCAAGGAAATGCGGCAGGCCCTCGAATTGCAGCCCGAATTTCCGGACGCTTGGGGAGCCTTGATCTACTACTACGGACAGCAAAAGGATGAAGAGCAAGCTCAAGCCGCGCTGCGCGAAGCCCAATTGATGCTCAGCGGCGACAATCTGCAAATCTTCCTGGCGAAAAGCTACGAGGCGCTGGGCCGCTGGTTCGATGCCGAAACCATGTACCGCGCCGTCCACGAGGCCGCGCCGGACGACCTGGGCCGCACGCAGCAATTGGCCGCGTTTTATCTGGGCGACGTCTATCAACGCCCGGACAAAAATTTGAAAGCCGCGCCGCTGATCAACAAGATCCTCCGAGCGGGGGCGGATAAGAAACTCCAGCCGAACGACCCCAATCTGCTGTGGGCGCGCCGGAAGGGCGCCCAGATGCTCGCCGAAACGCGCGACTATCAGAACCTCCTCAAGGCCGAAAAATTGCTCGCTTCCAATTCGCAGGACGGCCAGTTGACCATCGACGACAAGCTGGCGATGGCGGAGATTCTGGCGGGGCGCCCCGAGCCGTTGTCGCGCAAGAAAGCGATCGGATTGCTCGAGGAAGTTTCCAGCGTTCAGCCCCTCGCCGAGAAAGCGGAAATCGCCCTCGGCGAACTCTACTTCGCCACCGAAGAAGATTGGGGCAAATACTACCGGCAAATGGAGAAGGCGATCGCGCGCTTTCCTAATTCGCTCGTGGCCCGCGCCTCGTACGTCAAAAACTTGCTCAATCGCGGGGACAGACGATCGCTCGAACGAGCCACGACCGACGTCACCAAAATGCGACAGCTTGCGCCCAAGCACATCGCCACGTTTGAATACACGGTTCGTCTGGCCGACAAACTTGGCAAGCAGGCCGCCGCCCGCGCCGAGCTGCTGAAAGCGGTGCCCGATTTGTCGCAAGTCAAGGAGATTAACGATCAGGACGCGCAAATGCTGAGTCTTCTGGCAGGTTTGTTGACCGAGCTGGACGACTTGGATAGTGCCGAGCGCATTTATCGCGACGTGGCCGCGCGAAATCCGGGTAAGATCCCTCAATTGGCGAACTTCTTGGGCAATCATCGCAGCGTTGAGCAGTGCTTTGAAAAACTCAACGAAGTGTACACCCCGGAGCGAATCCCCGCGATTGTGCAAGTCGCGTTAGTCGTTGTACGGCGACAGCGCGAAAAGGTGGGCGATAAGTTCGACGCGCAAATTCAGCAGTGGCTGGATTCCGGCCTGCGCGAGAATCCCGATTCGATCAATCTGCTCATCGACCAGGCCGACTTCTACGACATTCAGAAGCGGTACGACGACGCCGCGAATATCTACCGCGATCTGCTCAAGCGATCGGATCTCACCGGCCTTCGGCGGGCCATCGTGCTGAATAACTTGAGCTTCCTCGCTGCCTTGGCCGGCTCGTCGGCTTCGGCCGACGTCGATCCACTCCAGCTCGTGAACGAAGCGGCCGAGATCATGGGCCCCAACTCCGACATTCTGGACACCCGCGCGGTGGTCCGCACCTCGCGCAAGGAATATCAACAGGCCATCGAGGATCTGGAGCTAGCGGTCACCGATACGCCCACGGCGTCGAAGTATTTCCACAAGGCCCATGCTCACTTTCTGGCCCAGGAAAACCAGGCTGCCGTCGAAGCCTGGAAAAAGGCCGAGGAATTAGGCTTGAACCACGATGCCATCAACCTCATGGAGATTCGAATCTACGAGGATTTGAAGGCCAAAATCGATCAGATTCGCGGTTCGTCGGTCACCCAAGCCGACGGCTTACGCCGTGCCGGCTAAACCGGCTGACTATACTAAGAGGCTGTCCGGAAACTAAACCCCGGGAATTGCAGGGTTATTTGGTGCTAGCAAACAAACGCGGGCTCTTGATTTTGTAGGGTCTGACGAAATCG
>JAKEIB010000238.1 GCA_022614705.1 Planctomycetota bacterium
AACCCTTCGACTCGGCATTGCGAACGCAGCGTTCTCCCCACTGAGAAGCGTTGAGCCGGTCGAATCGCTATATCCTGCCCGCGTTGCGTACAAAGCCGGACAGTTTTGTTCAGGCGAACACCACGCATTGGATTCAATGTGCGAATCGGCCCGAGTTCTGCCCGGTGTTCCCTGGCGATACTCGAATCACCGTCATCCATGTTCCGAAGCCAACCAAGGCAGTTCCAAAGGGCAAGCTACTTGAGGCATTGAAAGCCGAAGCAACACACTTCCTGCGGACCGTCATGGACATTGAACTTGCGGAACCGATCGACCGTTTGCGATTGCCACTCATCGAGACGGGCAACAAGGGACGGCTCGAAGAACTGAACCGAACGCCGGCCGAGTCGTTTCTTATTGACGAGACCGTGCAACAGCCTGGCTCAAAGGTTCTTTTCGGTGAACTCCGGGAGCGTCTCGATAGCTGGGCTGCACTGAACTTTCCCAAGTCGAAGATCACGGACGAGGAGCTAAAGGCGGCTCTACCCCAAGGCGTTTACACTCGTCGGGGCACGGCCAACAAGCTGTACGTTGAAAACCTGTCGCTGGTCACACTGCCGCCCCCCGCGCCGGACAACCAGCCTCAAGACAGCTCCTACGCACAGGCTTGCTGAACCACGCCAACCACTTGTCCCGCTGGGGCCAGATGACGCGGCGTCGGCCCTCAGCGGGTGCGAGTTACTTTCAGTTTAGGTATCACCCTAATCCGACTGAGAACTTTTACAGAGATTTGGAATTACCTGCATCCTGAAAGTAACTGCGCCGCGGCGGCTGCCAATTCAGCAGGTTGACCGTGCTGGCCGCTGGTTGCCGCCTCGCGGCACTTAGACACTACCATTGAACTACAACAATCACACTATCGTCGGACCAATCGGCCCGACAGTTACAACTACCTCAAGGATCACGAATGACCAAGGAAACTTTGCAAGGAAATGCCACAACCGAAGCGCTCATGCTCACCGTTGAGAAAGTGGCTGCAATGATCGACTGTTCAACACGGCACGTTTATCGGTTGGAAGATCGGGGCGAAATGCCACGGGCCGTGCGGCTTGGAAATTGCGTCCGCTGGCCACGTGCGGTCGTGGAGAAATGGATTGAAGAAGGCTGTCCGCCGAGACTCGCGGTGTAGCCGTAGACGGGTCGCGTTGCGATGGCATGAATGCAGATTAAACTGAAAGTACGAACTCACCCAGTGTAGGTACAGAAGATGGCGACGATTGGAAATGATCCCAAAGGCAGAAAGCGCATCCTATTCTTTGATGTAGATGGAAAACGTAAGACCCTTCGATTAGGCAAGGTCAGCAAGCGACATGCTGAACAGGTCAAGGCACATATCGAAGCGTTGTTGTCAGCCCGGAGACAAAGCACAACCTTCGACGACCGAACAGCCGATTGGATTGCGGCGCTCGACGATTCATTTCGGCAAAGGCTGGCTGATTTGGAGCTTATCGGGCTGGCGCAACAGGCGACACTCAAGCCGTTCCTAGACGACTACATTGCAAAGCGTCAATTGCTGGTCGATAGCGACAAGCTGAGCGCAGATACGCTTCGTATCGAGCGCGCAACGGCTCAATCGCTGCTAGAACATTTCGACGCAGCCAAGCGGCTGCGCGACATCAGCGATGGTGACGCTGAAGACTTTCGGAATTACCTACTGACCTCAGGCGGTACTCCTGTCAAGCGGTGCGGCCCTGAATTGGTCGTGCGCAAGCGGAAGCCGTTGGCCGAGCCAACCGTGCGAAAGCGGTGTTCAGTTGCAAGCAAGTTTTTTCGCTATGCGCTGCGCCACAATCTGATCCGACGTAATCCATTCGAGTCGGTCCCTAAGGCAAACATGGCAACGGATAAATTGGCTTACATTCGCGAGGCGGACGCATACAAAGTTCTAGCGAAGTTGCCAACGTGCCAATGGCGGCTGCTGTTCGCGCTCTCGCGATGGGGCGGGTTACGAGTTGGGAGCGAAGTGCGCCAGTTAAAGTGGAATGATATAGACTGGGAAGAACAGAAGATCGTTGTTCATAGCCCCAAAACAAAGCGTCATGCTGGCCACGACAAGCGGATATTGCCGTTGTTCCCAGAACTAGCCACGCTCTTAGCGGAACGCTTTGCTGAGGCAAACGACGGTGACATTCTCGTCCTGCCGATGCTAGTCGGACGTTCGGATGCTTCGCTTCGCGACACTTTGATTCGGGCGATTGAAGATGCCGGCTTGGTCGTATGGCCACGCCTATTTCACAATCTTCGATCCTCTCGGCAGACCGATTTGGAAGATACGTTTAAGCCGAAAGTAGTCTGCGCTTGGCTTGGCAATAGTGAAGCAATTTCGCGAAAGCACTACATCCAGGTAACGGAACATGATTATGCCAAAGCCGTGCGGCAACCGGAACCGGAGACGGCACAGACGGTGGCTGACTGCAATAAGGGAATAAATGGTGAGGAAAGCCGCACCGAATCGCAAAACGGCGAATTGTTAAGACGGTGCGTCGAAGCGGCACAGCAGACGGCACAGTCGGCGCTTGCCACGGGCGACCATGCTTGTCAGCTTGACGGCGATTGTGCAGTTTGGTCGGCGAAGTGGCACAGTGCCAATCGTGGTCAACCCCGGACAAACTCAAAAGCGGTTGGGGAGGGATTCGAACCCCCGGTGCGGTTTCCCGCACGCCGGTTTTCAAGACCGGTGCCTTAAACCACTCGGCCACCCAACCCATGTAGACGCGTCCGCCGCGGCGGACGCGAATTTCGAGTTTCGGAGAAACTCGCCTACGTGTGTGACTCTACGGGCGCTATCGCAGAGTGTCAATTCCACGAACAATTCTTGCGTGCGCGAGGTATCGGAGCAATGCCGCGTTGACGATGGAACCGCCTGTTGGTAGAAAGAGTAGTTCAAAGTTAAAGGGTTCAGTTTGCACGTGCGACCTGAACCCCGAACCCTGAACCCTGAACTCTTCGCCATGTCCATCAGCGAACGCAAAAAAGAAATCCGCCGCCGCCGCAAGCGCCGCGCGAAACTCACGCACCTCAAGAAACTCCTGCCAAAGGCCACCAAGAGCGAGCAGGTCGAGATCGCCCGCAAAGTGCGCGACATGACGCCCGGCGCCGAGGTCGTGATCGCCAACTGGGGGCTTGCGGCTGTGGATCGCTAGTGGGGAAATGACGAATGACGAATTCCGAATGACGAATGAATGAAGCAAGGCTCATTCGTCATTCGGGAATTCGTCATTGAGCGTCACAGGACTTCCGCCGCCACGATCTCGTCGCCCGCCGGTTTGCCGCACTTGCGACGCGCGCCGTTGCCGCCGCCGGTGGCGGCGAACGTGAAATCCTGGCCGTCGTAGTCGATGTGGATCGTGCTGTCCTCGGGGAACTCGCCCTTGAGCAGCTCCGTGGCCAGCGGGTTTTGCAGCTCCTGCTGGATCACGCGCTTCAGCGGGCGGGCGCCCATTGCCGGGTCGGAGCCGCGGTGCGAAATCTCCTCGCGAGCCGGCTCCGTCACTTCCAAACCGTAGCCGCGGTCTTCGAGGAGCTTCGCCAGCCGATCGATCTGCAGGTCCACAATCTTGCGAATCTCCACGCGGGTCAGCGGGCGGAACACGATGGTTTCATCGATGCGATTCAAGAACTCTGGCAGGAACCGCGCTTGCAGCGATTCCATCACGGCCGCGCGCATCTCATCATACTTGCCGCCCTCGTCGAAAATCTCCTGGATCATCTGGCTACCGACGTTGGAGGTCATCACGATGATCGTGTTGGTGAAATCGACCGTGTGGCCATGGCTGTCGCTGAGCCGGCCGTCGTCGAGCACTTGCAGCAGGATGTTGAACACGTCGCGGTGGGCTTTTTCGATTTCATCAAGCAGCACCACCGAATACGGCCGGCGTCGCACGGCTTCCGTAAGCATGCCGCCCTCTTCATAACCCACATAGCCGGGCGGCGCGCCGATCAGCCGGCTCACCGTGTGCTTCTCCATGAACTCGCTCATGTCGATGCGGACCATGGCGTTCTGGTCGTCGAACAGCACCTCGGCCAGCGCTTTGCAAAGCTCCGTTTTGCCGACGCCTGTCGGCCCGCAGAAAATGAACGACCCAATCGGCCGATTGGGATCCTGCAATCCGCTGCGGCTGCGGCGCACGGCGTTGGCCACCGCGCGCACCGCTTCGTCCTGCCCAATCACGCGCTGGTGCAGCCGCTCTTCCAGCACGAGCAGCTTTGCCCGCTCTTTTTCGAGCATGCGAGACACGGGCACACCGGTCCACGCGCTCACGACTTCCGCGATCTCATCCGGCCCGACTTCCTGGCGCAGTAGCCGGCGGGCGTTGCCGTTCTTGCTGTCGCCGGCTGCCTGCTTCGCCGCCGCGTCTTCCAAATGTTTCTCGAGCTTCTTCCGCTCGACATCCAATTCGTACAATTTCTGATACGCGGCCTCATCGACGCGCCCCGCCGCCTGCTGTTCGCGAATCTTCGCAGTCTGCTGATCGTAACGCACGCGCGCGTCGTCAAACCGGCGCTGCAAGTCGGCCACGTCGCCCAGCCCCAGCTTCTCCGCCTCCCACTGCTCGCGCAGGCTGGAAAGTTTCTTGCGCAGCTCGGTCATTTCTTCCTGAATCTCCGCCAGTCGCTCCTGGGCGTGCTCTTCCTTCTCATCCTCAAGCTGCCGCGCGGCCAGTTCCAGCTGCGTCAACCGCCGCTGCACCTGGTCGATTTCCGTGGGCACGCTCTGCAATTCCATCGCGAGCTTGCTGGTGGCCTCGTCCATCAGGTCGATGGCCTTGTCCGGGAGAAAGCGATCGGTGATGTAGCGATTCGACAACTCCGCCGCGGCAACCAGCGCCGAATCCTTGATCCGCACGCCCTTATGATGCGCTTCATACCGCGGCTTGAGCCCGCGTAGAATTGCGATCGTATCTTCAACATTCGGCTCGCCGACGTAGATCGGCTGAAACCGCCGCTCGAGCGCGGGGTCCTTTTCGATGTACTTGCGGTACTCATCGAGCGTCGTCGCGCCCACGCAGCGCAGCTCGCCGCGCGCCAGCGCGGGCTTGAGCAAATTCGCCGCGTCGCTGCCGCCCTCGGCCGCGCCGGCGCCGACGACCGTGTGCAGCTCGTCGATAAACAGGATGACGTTGCCCGCGTCGACCACTTCCTTGATAAGTGCCTTGAGCCGCTCTTCGAATTCGCCGCGAAACTTCGTGCCCGCCAAGAGCGCGCCCATGTCGAGCGCCACGACGCGGCGGTTTTTGAGACTCTCCGGCACGTCGCCCTGCGCGATCCGCTGCGCGAGCCCCTCGACAATCGCCGTCTTGCCGACGCCTGGCTCGCCAATGAGCACCGGGTTGTTCTTCGTGCGCCGCGAAAGCACCTGGATCACGCGGCGAATTTCCTGATCGCGGCCAATCACGGGGTCGAGCTTTCCCTGCCGAGCGCGCTCGGTCAGCTCAATGCCATACTTCTCCAGCGCCTGGAACTTGCCTTCTGGGGTTTGATCGGTCACGCGAGCGCTCCCCCGCACCGCCTGCAGCGCGTGCAGCACTTTGTCCTTGGTAATCGCATTGAGATGCAACAGGTCTTGGGCCTTCGAGGCCGTGCCCACCAGCGCGAGCAGCAAATGCTCGGTCGACACAAACTCATCCTTCATGCCGTCCGCTTCCGCTTGTGCCGCATCGAGCACCTTCGAAAGCTGCGGCCCAATCCCGGGCGGCGACCCGCCGCTGGAGCGTGGCAAATGCTTCAGCTCCGCCTCGACGATCGTCTCCAGTTGCCGCACATTCGCGCCGATCTTTTCGAGCACCGGCCGAACAACGCCTTCGCCCTCCTGCAGCAGCGAAGCCAACAAATGGATAGGCTC